>JANQRD010000053.1 GCA_028284725.1 Allomuricauda sp.
GATTACCGGTAAAAGTTTGGAATGGCTGAAGATGAGGAATAACGAACAAAAACCTTTCTTCCTGATGGTACATCACAAAGCTCCACATCGCAACTGGATGCCTGCTTTGCGACATGCCAATCTATATGATTCGATAACTTTCCCCTTGCCCGACACCTATTTTCAGGATTTTAAAGAACAAAGGGCCGCCAAAGAGCAGCAACAGACAATTTATGAAGATATGTACGAGGGTCATGATCTTAAAATGACGAAAGCTTATAATCACACCGAATTGCTACATGATCCTTGGACCAAAGATTTTGATCGAATGACCCCGGGACAACGAGAAGCCTGGGATAGGGCATATCTGCCCAAAAACAATGCTTTTCACAAAGCCAATCTGAACAGAAGGGAACTAGCAGAATGGAAAGGCCAGCGTTACCTTCAGGAATATCTGGCGACTGTGGCATCGGTGGATGAAGGAGTGGGCAAAATTTTGGACTATTTGGAAGAAACAAACATGGATGAAAACACATTGGTAGTCTATACTTCCGATCAGGGATTTTACTTAGGCGAACATGGTTGGTTCGACAAACGTTTTATGTATGAGGAATCCTTAAAAATGCCGTTGCTCATGCAGTTTCCTGGTGTGATCCAACCAGGCTCAACGGTCAATGCATTGACCCAAAATCTTGATTTTGCCCCAACTTTTTTGGATTTGGCTGGAGGAACCGAGTTTACTACAGAAATGCAGGGGGAGTCGTTTAAAAATTTATTGAATGGCTCAAAAGCTGACTTTAAAGAAGCCATCTATTACCATTATTATGACTTTCCAGCGTTTCACATGGTCAAAAAACAGTATGGCGTACGCACACAACGTTACAAGCTCATCCATTTTTATGACGATATCGATGAATGGGAGTTTTATGATTTGGAAAATGACCCCAAGGAACTGCACAATGCCATACATGATAAAGAATATGCCAGGATCATAACAACTATGCACAAAAAATTGGATAGCTTGCAAAAGCTTTACAAAGTCACTGAAAGAGAATTTGAACGAGCACCTGAAGAAATGGTCGAAAAAGCATATGAAGGATTCAGAAAGCTACGCGGCACCCCAATGAAATGAAAAAAGTACTGCCCCTGTTGGTTCTTTTATTTCTTGCATCCAACATCCTTGGGCAAACCATTGATGTGCTGACCTACAACATCCGATTTGATAACCCAGGAGATGGACTTAATAGCTGGAATAATCGAAAGGCATTTCTCATTTCACAATTGAACTTTTACTCACCTGATATTTTTGGTACGCAGGAAGGGCTCATCCACCAGTTGAAGGATATTGAGGAGGGGCTTGGAAATTATACCTTTTTTGGAGTTGGAAGGGACAGTGGGAATGAAAAAGGCGAGCACACAGCTATTTTTTACAGATCAGAAAAGATTGTGCTTTTGGAGGAGTCTACATTTTGGCTCTCCAAGACCCCGGAAAAACCATCGAAGGATTGGGATGCAGCATTACCAAGGATATGCACCTACGGATTGTTTAAGATGAGGGATGGCGATACAAAGTTTTTCGTGTTCAACACCCATTTTGATCATGTTGGAAAAACGGCAAGGGAGGAAAGTGCAAAACTTATTCTGGAAAAAATAAATGCCTTGAATCCAAACGGATACCCGGTTATTTTGATGGGTGATTTTAATCTTGAAGTTGGCTCCAAAGGCATCCGAACGATTTTGGAAGAACTTAATGACGCACACCAGCTTGCAGGAGCCAAGGCACACGGCCCTTCGGGCACGTTCAATGGATTCAATTTTTACGAACCCGTAAAACGACGGATAGACTTTATTTTTGTTTCAGCCAATAAATTGGAAGTGATTAAAAGTGCAATTTTGAGTGATTCATGGGAAAATAAGTATCCATCGGATCATTTGCCGGTATTTGCAACACTTCGATTCAAAAATTAAGGAACTTTTTCACCTTACCTCACTTCCGCATGCTGTAGTAGGGTGTTCAGCGTTGCTTGAAGCTTTGGCTGATTCTTCAAATCTTCAAGCAAGCAGTGTTCATTGCTTTGGATAATTTACCATTCTTTGTTTTTCAATAAAACTAACGGATAACTAGCTTTTCGATTTTCGCTGCCAAATAGTCGCCAGTGATGAACCGGAGATATTCATGAGTGGACCGAAAACGGCAGGTGCTAATCCCATAGTCGCAAGTCGTCCCATCTCCAAGGCAATTCCTGAGGCCAGACCTGCATTTTGCATACCGACTTCAAACGCTACCGTTCGGGAGGACTTTTCATCAAGACCAATCAATTTACTTCCATAATACCCGAGTAGGTAACCAGAAAAATTATGCACTAATACGACCATGATCAGTATCAAGCCAATTGAAAGCAGGGAATTCCTGCCAGAAGCGGTAATAATGGTTATTATTATGGCAATGGCCGCCATTGAAACCTTAGGCATTGCTTTATCCAACCATTTGAACTTGCCGTGAGCAAAATGATTGAATGTGAGCCCTGCCAATATGGGGAGAATCACAATTTTGATAATACTCCAAAACATGGCCAGGTAATCGATGGGAACAAGTTCGTTTGCCAAAAGTTTCATGAAAAATGGGGTCAAGAAAGGGGATAACAAAGTAGATACGGCAGTTAGGGTGAGGGAAAGGGCCAAATTGGCCCCCGAGATATAGGCCATTACATTTGAAGCCAAACCACCAGGGGAACAACCCACAAGAATAATACCAGCAGCAATCTCCGGAGGTAATCCTGAAAATTTTGCCAGCCCAAACCCAATAAAGGGCATAATGGTAAATTGTGCTATAAGTCCAATGATTACTCCTTTGGGCATTTTAACCACCTGTACAAAATCAGAAATTCCCATGGAAGTGCCCATACCAAACATGATGATGATCAATAGCGGAACAATCAACCGATTTAGTTTGAATGAATTTATTTCTAGAAAAATTTGAGGATAGAACATCGCGGCAGCAACAGCGGCAAAGATCAGTAAGGTGAATGCGAAGCCCTTCAATTTCTCAACACTACTAAAAGCCAACGCTAAAACGGAAAAAAATAGTATTACCGTTGGGGCCAAATAACTAAGCCAGCCCAGATACCAAAACAGTAGAATGCCAATCGCTAAAATAGCACTTGCTATAAAGGTCCATTTACCAAAATCTTTCATTCTTGTTTTTATTGGGAAAAAGTAATCATATTTATTGGTTGTTGCCAGTTGGCCGAGCAGAAGATCTTTTCTTATTTTTAAACAAAAGCCAAGTGTCCTAATAACTCGAAATTCTATAAAGTGAGTTTAAAATGACCAAACAAACATTTGCATCAGGTGTAATACGAATAGTAGTGGTAATTCTATTGTCATGCCTGATTTTTAATGCGGCTATAACCGCACAGGATAGTTCCTCAAGTGACGGGAAGGGTCAAGATGCTCAGTTTACTACCCTGATATGGTCATTCTGATTACTATCTATTATTGAATATCGCCATAGAACCTGGAATTGACCCAAAGTTCGTTGAAAGCCTAATGATTGTGGACTACATCAGAATATATCAATAATTTCTACGGTATATCATTTCCATACGAATTCAAGATTCAGTCTAAAACTTTGAATCCCCTTTGTACACGAGGGTGCTATCAGGGTATAATTTGGATAGGTGGAAACTATTTAGCTGAAGATTTTCTATGGATACGGTGTGCAAGGTCCGTTTTTCCTTTTTAAGCCCGTTGAGTTGGATGAAGAGTTTTCCAGGATAGGTGACGCCGTCTCCGCTCTTGCGAAACGCTGCAAAACGTATTGAGCCGAAAACGCTCTTGGGTGCAGGGAGATAGATTCCCCGTACCGTATAACTCGCAAAGGATAGATATCCAGACTTTTGATCAAAGTAAAGAAGGTACTGGTCGTGTTCCTTGTGGGCCTCCAAGCTGTCCCACGTGGCAAAAACCAAGTCATAGGTTCCTCCTTCAAATTCCTGGCTCCCGGCATACTTAAGTATGGGTGCATTCCTGAGGCGCAACGGAAGTTCGAAGAAATACTGAATTGCCGGTAAGGTGAACGTGATACTCTTCTTTTTTTTGAACTTTACTTCACCATGATCATTGATACAGTAATAGTTGAAGGACTGCACGCCATATACATTGTCATTCTTGGTCTTCAAATAACTGAACTGACCGTCAAAAGATTCTGGCCTGAACCGCATCTCCATCCATTCATTGTCCTTTGGAAATGGATTTACAATAGCGTACAAGCCTCTCCAATTGTCTCGTGCCTCGAGTGAATAGACCTCAGCCTGTGCCAACTTATCCAGCCTGTATTTTGAAATAACATTATCCAACAGTATTATGGCTCGCTCTTCGCGGTTGGGTAATGTCGTGTCTATTTTAGAGGTCCGCAAATCGGCAATTTTACAACCTTGAAATGCGAGAATAAGCGCAAAAACAAGAAATAACTTCCCAATACCATTCATGTGGATATAGGTCGCAAGGTTGTAAGTACTATTACTTTCTTTGCAAGATTTTGTAATTGTTGAGCAGTTTAAAACCAGCTGAGGGGTTGGGGCATTTTTGCTCAAGTTTTTTTAATTGTGACTAAAAAAGGGACGTCTCCCCAACGCTCACCTAAAAACACCAAAACCACACAAAACAGAAAGAGGTTGGAGGGACGTCCTTACATTAACCAACATTAATAAGATTCAAACAGCGACAAAAGGCTGCTTCCTCATACATGCTTTAATAAAATCTTATGGTCAAAATTTGGCATTGTCAAGTTTCAAGATGTTTATCAATAGTTTGAATTTTGTAATTTAGACTCGTGAAGAAAGCGGAATCCTTAGAAGACTTTTATGAGTCCAAGCTTAATTGGATACCTGATGATTTGAGAAAGGAAATAGGACACTTCAATGTATTTCGTTTGGAGCCTTTCATAGGAAGTGGAGCAAAACCTATACCCTACAGCAGAAGGGATTATTTCAAAATAAGCCTGATAAAAGGGAACAACAGGGTACACTATGCTGATAAGGTAATTGAAATTAAAAAACAGGCATTGTTGTTCGCAAATCCACAAGTTCCCTATAATTGGGAGGAAATCGACAAGATTCAAAGTGGTTACTTTTGCGTGTTCACCCCTTCTTTTTTCCATCAATACGGCAATTTAAACCAATATGCAGTTTTTCAACCGGGAGAGACCCCTGTGTTTGAGCTGACCGATGAGCAGGTTGTAGAAGTTGAAAACGTTTTTGAGGCAATGTTTAAAGAAATCAACTCGGACTATATACACAAATATGATGTTTTAAGGGCCAAGGTTTTTGAGCTGTTGCATTATGCCATGAAACTTAGGCCAGTTACAAGTTCGGATGTCGAAAAACTAAACGCCTCCCGTCGAATCTCCATACTTTTTCTCGAATTATTGGAAAGACAGTTTCCCATTGACGACACCCGACAAAGACTGAAGCTGCGTTCTGCTTCAGACTTCGCAGATCAACTTGCTATTCATGTGAACCATCTAAACAGGGCGCTAAAAGAGACCATGCAAAAAACCACCTCCCAAATTATTGCGGAGCGTGTGCTCCAGGAGTCCAAGATTCTTTTACGGCATAGTTCATGGAATGTTTCGGAGATTGCCTATGCCCTGGGATTTACTGAGGTGACCCATTTCAACAATTTTTTCAAAAAGCACACCGCCTTAACCCCCACAGGGTTTAAAAATGTTTGAATTTTGTAATGTTTTGTTTGTTGGCTGTTAGTGTTTCGTGCTATGCCTAGATACCTTGCCCCCATAATTAAAAAACAAAAATTATGGACACGAAAAAAGTATGGTTTGTAACAGGTGCCTCCAAGGGAATTGGGCTAAAACTAGCAAAAAAACTACTTGAAAATGGTTATCGAGTAGCTGCCACGTCAAGGAGTCGAGAATCATTGCTAAAGGTTTTGGGTGATGTTTCCGATACATTTCTTCCATTGGAAATGAATCTCTTGGATGATTCGAATGTGAAATTCACTATAGCGAAATGTGTAGACCATTTTGGCCAATTGGATGTTGTGGTGAACAATGCGGGTTATGGCCTTATTGGAACTTTGGAAGAACTGAGCGATGCTGAGGTTAGGAACAACTACGATGTGAATGTCTTTGGTTCGCTTAATGTGATTCGATGGGCAGCTCCGTATTTAAGAGAACAAAGATCGGGTCACATATTCAATATTGCTTCCGTTGCAGGCTACTCCGGTGGTTTTCCAGGATTTGGGATCTATTGTTCCACAAAATTCGCTATGGCTGGTTTTACCGAAGCATTGGCTGAAGAAATGAAAGATTTTGGGGTTCATGTAAGTTTGGTCTATCCTGGATACTTTAGAACAGAATTTCTTACCAGCGGTTCCGCGAAGACTGGGGCAAATCCGATAGAAGCTTACAAAAGTGCTAGGGCATCGGAAAGGGCACATCTTGATGAAATCAACGGGAATCAGCCCAATGACCCAGAAAAGGCAGCCGAGATTCTCATAGAAGTCAGTGGGCTTGACTCACCTCCTGTACATCTGTTCTTAGGAAAAGATGCGTACAAGTTGGCAAATCAAAAGATTGAAGTGATTCAACAGACCATGGAAGCGTACAGCGATTTGGGTACTTCCACAGAAATTGTTGCGGAGATTTAGCCAATTGAATTTTAAATATTTTAGTTAAAAGTAGAGCCAAAGAAGAGCGGTAAAAGAGACATAGCTTTATTCCTGATTTGTCACCAGAAGGATAATATATCTGGCAAAGTTAATTTCTGAGATTGAAGGTGATGCTATCCTTTTTTGCCGCTATGGTTAACCCTATCCAACTTCCGTGATTCTGAATCAATATGAAGTTATACTTAAGTCTTTCAAAGCAGTGAAGGAGGGGCTCGCTCCAAGTTTTTCCAAACAATTGTTTGCAGTTCAAAAAGGAAGATTCCCCAAGTCCACGTTTCCTCCAGACAAAATAACCCCTATTTTTTGATCAGCGAACTGTTCCTTTTCCCTCAGCACTGCAGCAAAAGCCACTGCACATGATGGTTCACAAATGATTTTCATGCGTTCCCAAATGATTCGCATGGCATTCACAATCTCCTCCTCGGCGACTCGTATAATGCGTTCCACATGTTGTTGGATGATAGGAAAGTTTCGGTCACCCAGTTGTGTTTTGAGCCCATCCGCAATGGTGTTTGTCGCGGTATTTGTCTCAATGATTCCGCTTTGCAGCGATCTATACGCATCGTCGACCTCAAAGGGTTCACCTCCAATGACGGAACAATTGTTCCCAAAATATGTAGCGGCCAAAGCGGTTCCTGCTACGAGTCCACCACCACCTACAGGGGCAAAAACGTAGTTTAAATCAGGATGGGATTCCAACAATTCCTTGCAAGCAGTGCCCTGGCCCAAAATGACTTCGTCATCATTGGATGGATGCAAAAAGGTGGCTCCTTCCTTTTCTTGGATTGCCCTTGATTGAGCTTCCCGAGCCTCAAGGGTAGGTTCACATTCCAAAACAATCCCGCCATATCCCCGTACCGCCTCCTTTTTTACCTGAGGGGCATTGGAGGGCATTACAATGAAGGCCTTCACTCCCAAACTTTGCGCGGCAAGAGAAAGGGCTTGCGCAAAATTTCCAGAGGAATGTGTTACTACGCCCTTTTCGCGATCATGCTCTGATAGCTGTAGAATCGCGTTGACCGCACCTCGCATTTTAAAGGCGCCCATTCGTTGAAAATTTTCACACTTAAAAAAGAGTTGTGCCCCGACCATCTTATCGATCGATCGGGAAGTAAGAACAGGCGTATTATGGATAAAAGGCTTTATCCGTTCATGGCAGGCAATGAGTCGTTGTTTATCCATAATCGCTAACTACCGCATAAAGATAGAAAGGTGAACTGAATCTTTGCCTTCGAAAAGTGGAAACTAGGAGCTGGAGATGGCCTGAGCTTCATTTGTGGTCGCAGAAACCCCTTCCATGCCCAATTCTGGAATCACCAATAATGGTATTTGTGTATGAAAAGCTGTCCGTTTAACAATAGGTTCACGGGTCATCTGTTCCATATAGCTGTGCTGGTAGTTCAAAAGTGCCAACAAATGGATATCGAGTTCCTGGGTGAAGACTTCCAAAGTCTGTGAAACGGAATTCAGTTCTGAAACCGTATGCACATAATGTTCGGTTTCGCTCAAATACCTTCTGAGCATGTTCAGGTTGAATTGCTGCAATTCCGTAAGGGCTTTGATACCATATTGCACATGGACAATGCGAATGGTTGCCTCGAACATATGGGCCAGTTCCATCAAGGGATTGAGCTCGGAAATTGTATAAAAACGGTTGAAATCAGTAGCAAAGGCAATTTCCGAAGGGGTAACAAACTCGAAGTGTTGCGGAATGGCCAAAACCGGACATTTTTTGGTGTTCTTAATGATACGCACCGTATTGCTGCCCATAAACACTTCGTCAATTCCAGAAGCTCCCTTGGTTCCGGTTACAATAAGCTGAATGCCTAACGCATCCACCAAATCCCTTACTTCGTCCACCAATAAATTGAACGAGGAAATGGTCTCAAATGTATGGTTTGGATTGCGAAAGGTACTTTCAATCCGTTCCACGGTCTTTTGTAATCCCTGTTCCGAGGAATTCCGTACCGCATCCACAATTCGGACACCGTCTACCATTTTGGCCATAAACCTGCTGCTTGGAATCACCGGAGTGTAGGTGTTGAGCAAATAAAAGGTACAGGTCCTATGCCGGAACAGTTGCATGGCATAGGTTATCGCATTCCATGCGTTATCTGAAAAATCCGTTGGTATTAATATCTTTTGCATTCCTTTTGAAAATAAGATGGAATAAAATTAGCGGGATGCGAAGGGGAATACTATGACATATGTCAGCTTTTGAAAAGGCCTGTGTTAAAAGCCTTCCACAAGCTCTCTAAGTTTGCGCTCATTTCGGATACCAATCCGTTTACCTGAAGTATGGATAAGTTCCTTTTTCTTGAATTCTGAGATGATTCGAATAGCGGACTCCGTCGCGGTGCCCACCACATTGGAGATATCCTCTCTGGAGAGGGTCAAGGCTAAAAAGCCCTCATCATCTTCCCCAAAGTTGTTTTTTAGATAGAGAAAAGCCTCGGCGATACGCTGCTTCACCGTTTTTTGGGAAATGTTCACGATGACATCATCGGCCTCTTTAAGATCATGGGCCATATGGCGAAGTACTTCCAGGGTGAAATTTGGATTTTTTTGCAGTGTATTGGTAATGCTCTCCTTCGGAATAAAGCAGACCTCCATATCGCTAACAGCAACAGCAGATAGGTTGGTGGATTCCTCAGCGATCACGGAACGCTGTCCCATTACTTCGCCTTTGGTGGCAAGTTTCACAATTTGATCTTTACCGTTAGCACTTAGCTTAGAAAGTTTGGAAACTCCATCGCGAACACAGAAAACGCCGTTCAACTTTTCGCCTTCCTCAAAAAGCGGTTGCCCTTTTTTGATTTTTTTGGTGGTTTTGGAATCGGATACCTTTTTGAGCTCATCTTTGCTCATGGCCCGAAGCGAATTGAACTGTCGAATGATGCAATTTTCACACCTACTCTCCATAGTGGTTTATTTACCTGAACAGCAAAATTAAAGGTAAAGAATTAATCGGGAACTGATAAATGTCATGTTTTAAGAATTGATTGTGACACAATTTTGCGATGGGTAAAGCAAATGTAAATGGCAAACATGACATGTTACCATTGCGGTGATGACTGTGGTAGGGGCAGAGTTCATTTCGATGAAAAGGACTTTTGCTGCCATGGTTGCAAAACGGTCTATGAGATATTCACCTCAAACGGGCTGTCCAAATTCTATGATTTGGAGTCTAGGGCGGGAATGGCTCCCAATACTGTGTCCAAAAAGTATGATTTTCTGGACAATCAGGAAATCGTGGCCCAATTGGTCGAGTTCAATGAAGATGGTGTTCAAGTAGTGAATCTTAGCATTCCGACCATTCACTGTAGTTCTTGTATTTGGGTATTGGAAAACCTGAACCGGTTGCATGCTTCCATTACGAATTCGCAGGTCGACTTTCCTAAAAAAACGATTCGGGTAACCTATAAAACTGAAGATTTTTCGCTGAAGGATTTGGTGCTGCTGTTGAGCAGTATTGGTTATGAACCATACATTTCATTGGAGGAATACACAAAAAAAGACCGTAAAGTGGATCGTTCCCTGATCTATAAGCTTGGCGTAGCTGGTTTTGCCTTCGGGAACGTGATGCTTCTTTCCTTTCCCGAGTATTTTGAGGTTGAAGAATATTGGCTGGAGCAATACAAATTGGTATTCCGTTGGCTGATGTTTGCCTTTTCCTTGCCTGTAGTGTTCTATGCCGGACAGGATTACTTTTCATCTGCGATCAAAGGACTGCGCTCCAAACTCTTGAACATCGATGTTCCTATTGCCCTGGGAATTTTGACACTGTTTGTGCGAAGTACGGTGGATATCATTTTTGATTTAGGCTCCGGCTTTTTCGATAGCTTGACAGGGCTGGTTTTCTTCCTTCTGTTAGGGAAGTACTTTCAGCAGAAAACATACGCCTTTCTCTCCTTCGAGCGGGATTATAAATCGTATTTCCCGATTGCCGTAACAAGATTAAATGAAGACGGATCGGAGGAAAACATTCAAATTTATAAGATAAAAAAGGGAGATCACCTCCTGATTCGCAGTCAAGAAATCATCCCGGTGGATTGTATTCTATCAAAGGGCAGTGCAGAAATCGATTACAGTTTTGTTACCGGGGAGTCACAAGCGGTTTTTCGACAGGCTGGTGAAAAACTATTTGCAGGAGGAAAACAACTCTCTGGGGTTTTGGAGGTTGAGGTACTTAAATCGGTTTCACAAAGCTACTTGACCCAGCTCTGGGGAAATGCGGTTTTTTCCAAAGACAAGGCATCTACTTTTCAAACCCTTACCGACAGCATCGGAAAACGGTTTACCATCGCCGTTTTGACCATTGCCATTTCAGCTACAGTGTTCTGGTTGTTCTATGATTCCAGCATGGCCATGAATGTTTTCACAGCGGTTCTCATCATTGCCTGCCCCTGTGCCATTGCCCTGGCCGCTCCCTTCACTTTGGGAAATATGCTTCGCATATTCGGAAGACATAAATTCTATTTAAAAAACACCAATGCCATTGAGCGATTGGCGAAGGTCGATGCAGCTATTTTTGATAAAACAGGTACTATTACCACTACCAAGGAGGACACCATTCTTTATGAAGGTATTGAATTAACAGCGGAGGAAACCGCTTTGCTCAAAAACACACTTCGCGCTTCCAACCATCCCTTGAGTCGGTCATTGTATGATATCTTAAAATCCAACGATATCATGACGCTCGATGAGTTCCATGAACATACTGGAAAGGGCATAGAAGGAAGGGTTGACCAACATACCATCAAAGTTGGATCCGCTAGTTATGTGGGTAAAGAACCAACAAGTTCCATGGCAAGCACTTCTGTGTATGTCAGCACTGATGAAAATGTAAAAGGCCGATTCGTTTTCAAAAATAAATACAGGGATGGTGTGGAAACGTTGTTCCATTCCCTCGGGAAGTCGATGCACCTGGGGATTCTTTCAGGGGATAATGATGGTGAAAAAACCCAACTGCAAAAAATACTTCCGGCGAAGACCAATCTCTTGTTCAATCAAAAACCGGAACACAAACTGGAACATATAAAGCGATTACAAAAAGAACATGATGTGTTGATGGTCGGTGATGGACTCAACGACGCAGGCGCTTTGGCGCAAAGTGATGTTGGGATAGCCGTTTCCGAAAATATCAACGTGTTTTCGCCGGCTTGCGATGCCATTTTGGATGCTTCACAACTTACAAACTTGCCCAGGTTTATTGGACTTTCAAAAAAATCCATCCAAGTGATCAAAATGAGCTTTATACTCTCCCTGTGCTACAATATTATCGGACTGTACTTTGCCGTCACTGGACAGCTAAAGCCTGTTATTGCCGCCATTCTTATGCCATTGAGTTCCATAAGTATTGTGATTTTCACAACGGTAATGACCAACCTAATTTCCAAAAAACTAAACCGAACCGATGAATGATCAAGCAACAACAATCCAAAAGATAGTAGGGAGGATAAAGAAAAAAAATAGGCCAAACCTCTTGGCGATAAGCATAGGAGTAGTGTATTTATGGTTTGGGAGCTTAAAGTTTTTTCCAGCCTTAAGTCCCGCTGAAGGCCTGGCCAAAAACACCATACATGAGCTTACTTTGGGTCTTTTGCCCGATTCGTATTCCATCCTTCTGTTGGCGATTATGGAAGTAGGTATCGGAATCTGTTTGTTGTTGGGATTGTGGCGGAAAACCACGGTTGTTGTGGCACTTTTTCACATGGCGCTAACGTTCGCTCCCTTGATCTTGTTTCCCTCGGAATCGTTCCAAAATCCACCATGGATCCCAACCCTTTTGGGTCAATATATCGGAAAGAATTTTATCATCGTGGCGGCCTTGTTGAGCTTGATACAACAACAACCGACCACAAAGAATTTAATAAAATATAAAAGCTGATTTATGTCATTTTTTGGGCAATTGTGTCAATGTAGTTTTACGCCAGAATTCAGGTAGGTATGAGTGTGATTTATGTGTTATTGGCCATAAGCATTTCTGTAGCACTGGTCTTTTTTGCAGCCTTCGTCATGTCCGTGAAAAGCGGTCAATACGATGATGCCTATACCCCCTCCGTGCGTATGCTTTTTGAGGATGAGCTATTGCCGGATGACCAACCCAACGAGGAAGAAGAAATCAAACAAACTAAAAGTACAAACCAATAAATATGGAAATACAACAATTTCACTACGATAACAAAATCGTACAAAAGTTTTTATACGCCACCATGTTGTGGGGTATTGTGGGAATGCTGGTAGGTCTTTTGCTGGCATTTATGTTTTTGTTTCCCAACGTCACTGACGGCATATCATGGTTGAGCTTCGGGCGTTTACGTCCCTTGCATACCAATGCTGTGATTTTTGCCTTTGTGGGAAACGCCATTTTTGCCGGGGTCTACTATTCCACGCAGCGATTGCTTAAAACCCGAATGTTCAGCGATTTTCTGAGCAATTTTAATTTCTGGGGATGGCAATTGATCATCGTGGCCGCAGCGATTACCCTGCCCTTGGGGTATACAACTTCCAAGGAATATGCCGAGTTGGAATGGCCTATCGATTTGGCCATTGCCGTGGTATGGGTCGTCTTTGGATGGAACTTGATTGGAACCATTCTAAAACGAAGACAACGTCACCTGTACGTGGCCATTTGGTTCTACCTGGCCACATTTGTGACCGTCGCGGTACTTCATATTTTCAACAGCTTGGAGTTGCCCGTATCCGCTTTAAAAAGTTATTCAGTCTATGCAGGGGTGCAAGATGCCCTGGTACAGTGGTGGTATGGACATAATGCCGTGGCCTTCTTTTTGACCACACCTTTTTTAGGGTTGATGTACTACTTTGTGCCCAAAGCGGCCAATAGACCCATCTATTCCTATCGACTTTCCATAGTCCATTTTTGGTCCTTGATTTTTATCTACATCTGGGCAGGACCGCACCACTTGCTGTATTCCTCGTTGCCTGATTGGGCACAGAATCTTGGGGTAGTCTTTTCGGTCATGTTGATAGCACCTTCCTGGGGAGGTATGATCAACGGATTATTGACCCTTCGAGGAGTCTGGGATAAAGTCCGAAGCGATGCAACCTTGAAATTTATGGTGGTTGCGATCACAGGCTACGGTATGGCCACTTTCGAAGGGCCCATGTTGTCCCTTAAAAATGTAAACGCAATTGCGCACTTTAGTGATTGGATCATAGCGCATGTGCACGTTGGTGCACTTGCCTGGAACGGATTCCTCACCTTTGGGATGATTTATTGGTTGGTGCCGAAAATGTTCAAAACCACACTATACTCCAAAGGATTGGCCAACTTCCACTTTTGGATCGGCACTTTGGGAATTGTACTGTACGCACTGCCGATGTATGTGGCCGGGTTTACCCAAGCGTTGATGTGGAAGGATTTCAATCCGGATGGTACATTGGTATATGGGAATTTCTTGGAAACTGTTACCCAGATTATCCCTATGTACTGGATGCGCGCCATAGGTGGTAGCTTGTTTATTCTGGGGATGTTGATCATGGTGTACAACATTGTGGTCACCATCAGGAAAGGAAGCCGAGTGGAGGATGAACTTGCTGAAGCCCCGGCGTTGACCAAGGTATCACGAAGAAGGGTAGCCGGCGAAACGTTCCACAATTGGTTGGAACGAAGACCAGTACAACTTACCATTTTGGCCACCGTTGCGATTTTAATTGGAGGCATTATTCAAATTGTTCCGACGATTCTGGTGAAATCCAATATTCCGACCATTACCAGCGTAAAACCGTACACACCTTTGGAACTGGAAGGACGAGATCTGTATATCCGTGAAGGATGCGTGGGTTGTCACTCCCAAATGATCAGGCCATTCAGAAGTGAGGTCGAGCGCTACGGGGAATATGCCAAAGCAGGGGAGTTTGTGTATGATCATCCATTCCTGTGGGGAAGTAAGCGAACGGGTCCAGATTTGCTCCGTGTAGGAGGGAAGTACTCCGACAATTGGCATTTGAACCATATGTACGATCCGCAAAGTACTTCGTCAGGTTCCATTATGCCAGCATATCAATGGCTGGTACGAGACGAGCATGATCGAAGTGGAGTGCAAAGCAAGATGGAAGCCATGGTGAAGCTCGGTGTACCCTATTCCGAAGAGGACATTGCTAACGCTCAAGAATCTATGGCCGAGCAGGCCTTCCAGATAGAGAAAAACCTCTACACAGATCCAGAATTTGCAAAAACCTATGAAGCGGATAAAAAGTATGCGGCTGAAAATGGATTGGATTTTGTGCAGATGCGAGATCGAGAAATCGTGGCCTTGATAGCCTATTTACAGCGATTGGGCACTGACATCAAGGTCAAGGAAACAGAGGAATTATTGTCACAAAACAAGTAGCGTCATGTTGAAATATGTAAAAAACCACATGGAAACTATAGAGGGTATTGCCAATTACCCCATGATATCACTGCTCATTTTCTTCGTGTTTTTTGTGCTGCTATTCTGGTGGGTGTTTACCGCTACCAAGGAGCACATCAAGGAAATGGGAGAATTGCCATTAGATAAAGATCAACCAAATAAACAATAACATTATGAGAACACCCTGGTGGATACGCATTCCAGTATTATTCTTTCTGATTTTCGGATTGATGGAGTACTTTATCGATTCGGGAGACAAGCCCGCCATTATCGAATACCCCATCACGCAGTTTTTTATGCTCATGGTGCTCATGATCTTGATTGCCATTGAATTGATCTTAAAGTCCATTGAAAATGTGATGTTCCAAACGCTTTCAGCCGAAGCCCAGGAGCGATACCTGACTTCCAAAAGCAAAAAAATGGAATGGAAATGGGCAAAACAATTGTACAAGCGGCTTACGAAAAGTAGATCCATAGAACGGGAAGGTGAAATCATTTTAGATCATAATTACGACGGTATTCGCGAGCTTGACAACGTATTGCCACCATGGTGGGTATACTTGTTTTATGTGACCATTATCTTTTCGGTGGTGTATTTGATTCGATTTCATATTGCTGGGGATTATACTCAAGCAGAGGAGTATGAACAGGAGGTTGCAGCTGCCCAAATGGCTATTGAGGAGTACAAAAGAACCGCCAAGGATTTGGTGGATGTCAACACAGTGGAGTTTTTATCCGATGCTTCAGATTTGAGCGCGGGCGAAAAAATATTCGTTGCCAATTGTGTGGTCTGTCACATGGCTGATGGAGGGGGGGGTATTGGCCCCAATTTAACGGATGAATATTGGATTTTGGGCGGAGGCATCAAAAACGTATTCAACACCATTTCCGAAGGAGGACGTGATGGAAAAGGAATGGTCGCTTGGAAACAAAGTTTAAAGCCAGCAGAAATGGCCCAAGTGGCCAGTTATGTGCTGACTTTGGGAGGCACCACTCCGGCTGAACCTAAAGCACCGGAAGGTGAAATATGGGTGGATCCAGATGCGCCAGAACCCGAAGAAAGTGAGGAAGCACCCGCGGAGCAGGTTTCTGACTCCACGGATGTAGCCATGAATTGATTGTTGGCATAGCCAGCGATCTAGATAGTTGCCAAGTCAGGTTAGGCGAGCAAAATAATTGCAATGGAAGAAAATTTTAGAGATTCCATAGGAACCATTTCCGAAGAAGGAAAAAGGGCTTGGATTTTTCCAAAAAAGCCCAAAGGCCGATTTTTTGAGTATCGCAAATACGTCAGCTATGGGCTATTACTTTTTTTGGTTGCCTCGCCGTTTATCAAGATAAATGGCAACCAATTCTTGTTGTTCAACGTGTTGGATAGGCGGTTCAATATTTTTGGATTCCCTTTTTGGCCGCAAGATTTCCACCTAGTGGTCATCTCAATGATCATTGGGGTCATTTTCGTGGCATTGTTCACCGTGGCATACGGACGTATTTTTTGCGGGTGGATGTGCCCCCAGACCATTTTCATGGAGATGGTTTTTCGGAGAATTGAATATTGGATCGATGGAGATCGTGGCGCCCAAATGCGTTTGGATCGATCACCCTGGAACGGAAAGAAAATTAGAAAACGTGTTTTAAAATGGTCGATTTTCTTTTTTATTTCATTCCTGATTGCCAACATCTTTTTGGCCTACCTGATAGGGAGCGACAAACTTATCCGATATGTCAGTGACGGCCCCATGGCACATTTGGGGACCATGGTTCCCCTTCTGATTTTTACAGGAGTGTTCTATTTTGTCTTCGCCTGGTTCCGGGAACAGGTTTGTATCATAGCTTGCCCTTACGGACGACTTCAGGGTGTGCTTTTGGATGATAAATCAATAGTGGTGGCCTATGACCATAAGCGTGGCGAGGGCGAAAATGGACGAAAGAAATTCCGGAAAAATGAGGATAGGGATGCCTTGGGTCATGGGGATTGCATCGATTGTTTTCAGTGCGTCAATGTCTGTCCTACGGGAATAGATATTCGCAATGGTACCCAATTGGAGTGCGTAAACTGCACAGCCTGTATTGATGAGTGCGACCACATCATGGACAGCATCAACAAACCCCGTGGCTTGATCCGTTATGCGAGTGAGGACGAAATCAACAAGAAATCAAAGTTCAAGTTTACGCCACGCTTAAAAGGATATTCAGCGGTGCTTATCATTCTGACAGGAGTATTGGTCGGGATGCTTTTCTTAAGAAATGAATTGGAGGCGAACATTCTTCGCTTACCTGGACAGCTATATGAAAGAAAGGCGGACAATATCATCAGCAATGTGTATACCTATAAACTGGTGAACAAAACCAGCAAGGACATCCAAGATGTGAACTTTAAGTTATTGTCTCATAACGGGACCATAAAAATGGTTTCCCAAGATAATTTTAAGGTTCCAGCCGAAGAATTGGCCGAGGGTACCTTGTTTATTGAAATCAACAATTCAGCATTGACCGGGGACAAGGATAAATTAAAGATTGGTGTGTACAGTGGCGAAAAACTCATTGAAACTACCGTGACCCAGTTTTTGGCACCACGGAGTTATAACTAAAAAGAAACGACATGAAGATCAATTGGGGAACAGGTATCGTATTGGCTTTTATAGCATTCATAAGTTTTATTCTCTATTTCGTGGTTCGGATGAGCATGGACGATCGGGCAAATCACGACTTGGTCACAAAGGAGTACTACAAACGCGAACTGGCCTATCAGAATGAAATCGATGCATCGGAAAATGCCGCTAAAATGGGTGCGAAACTCAAAGTGGTAAAATCAGAGGAAGGACTGACCATTTTCTTTCCCAATCAATTTGAACCAAATAAAATCAAGGGTACAGTGTCCCTTTATAGACCGTCTAACAAGCATTTGGATATTGACTTTCCTATAAGTTTGTCCAAAACACATTTGCTCATACCTGACAATCGCTTGGTAGACGGTCGCTGGGACATTAATGTTAAATGGGAGTACAAAGGAAAGACCTTTTTACATAAAGAGAAATTAGTGTACTAAAAGATGTTGTTTTCTGCTATCGCTTTGGGGTTTTTGGGAAGCCTGCACTGTTTGGGCATGTGCGGACCGATAGCTTTTTTACTCCCCTTGGATCATGAAAACAAACTAAAAAAAACAGGGCAGCTTTTCATTTACCATGCTGGTCGATTGTTGGCATACGGTCTTATAGGGGTGGTCTTTGGATTTCTCGGGAAAGGACTTTCCATTTTTGGGATGCAACAAAAGTTATCCATTGGAGCAGGTATACTGATGATTATCTTGGTGTTGTTTCCAAGCCGGTATTTGAATGCGACCAAGTTTTCCAAACCGATTTATTTGGTATTGTCAAGGATAAAATCAAAGTTGGGCTCAGAGTTTAAGAAAAAGACCCCGGATGCCTTTTTGACCATTGGCTTTTTGAATGGCTTTCTCCCTTGTGGATTGGTCTACATGGCACTTTTAGGGGCGATTGCTTTGGGGAGTCCCATTCAAGGGGGATTCTACATGATGTTATTCGGTATGGGAACTATTCCGTTAATGACCCTGGTGGTTTTTTCGCATGGACTTTTTGGCAGCAGAATTAAATCCAAAATACAGAAACTTATTCCGGCATTCGTGGTATTGGTGGGGCTATTGTTCATTGTCCGCGGACTGGGACTGGGAATTCCCTATGTATCACCCAAGCAAGTACAGACCGATATGGCATCGGCGACTATTGAATGCCATCAACCTTTAAACAAAAATCAAAAGTGAAAATCACTACAGCAGCAGAAGCAGTCGGCATTGTAAAATCAGGAGATAGGGTTTTTTTTCAAGGTGCGGCCATGACTCCCAATGAACTTATCGATGCACTTTGTGACCGCCACAACGAGTTAAAAGATGTCGAAATCATTTCCATCCATACAGAGGGAGGAGCAAAATACACTGAGGAGCCTTATATAAATTCGTTTAGGCTAAACTCCTGCTTTGTGGGCGCCAATGTGCGGAAAAGTGTCAACACACCAAACGCGGGATACATTCCCATCTTTCTAAGTGAGATTCCGTGGTTGTTCAAGAGAAATATTTTACCCCTGGATGTGGCGGTGGTTCAAGTTTCCAGTCCTGATAAACATGGATATTGTTCGCTTGGGGTTTCTGTGGATGTGGCCCTGCCGGCCATTCGAACAGCGAAAAAAATCATTGCCCAAATCAATCCTTATGTGCCACGTACCCACGGAACTGGAATTATTCATATAGATGACATTGCATATGCCATTGAGGTAAACAGACCCATTCACGAACACGAAATTGGAGAGATTTCGGATGTGGAGCATGAAATAGGCGCACACGTGGCTTCCCTTATTGAAGACGGAGCTACACTACAGATGGGAATTGGCAATATTCCCAATGCGGTATTGACCAACTTGAACAATCACAAACGGTTGGGCATCCACACCGAAATGTTTTCAGACGGAGTGTTGCCATTGATTGAAAGTGGAGTGATTACTGGAGAGGATAAAGCGGTGAAGCATGGTAAAATTGTAAGCTGCTTCGCGGTAGGTTCCCGAAAGTTGTATGATTTTATTGACGACAATCCTGTTTGTGATTTCCGGGATTCGGGGTATACCAATGATACGGCACGAATCCGAAGAAACCCTAAAGTAACGGCGATCAACAGTGCCATTGAGATTGATTTAACAGGGCAGGTGTGTGCCGATACAATTGGAAGCTACCAGTTTTCCGGAGTAGGGGGGCAGATGGATTTTATACGGGGCGCTTCACTTTCTCTTGGGGGCAAGCCCATTTTTGCCATATCCTCCGTCACAAAAAAGGGTGTTTCCAAAATAGTTCCATTTTTAAAGGAAGGAGCTGGGGTGACGACGACCAGGGCGCACGTGCATTATGTGGCCACGGAGTATGGAGTGGTCAATCTCTATGGAAAGACACTGCAACAGCGTGCTAAAGCGCTTATTTCAATCGCTCATCCAAATCATCGGGAACTTTTGGAAAAGGCCGCTTACGACCGTTTTAATGGCCGTTGAAAAAGTATTGCGATCCAATCGGGCTTACGTAGTTTAATCAATATTGCGCCAGCAGATAGTTGATC
Organism: Allomuricauda sp.; assembly: GCA_028284725.1. Taxonomy (GTDB): domain Bacteria; phylum Bacteroidota; class Bacteroidia; order Flavobacteriales; family Flavobacteriaceae; genus Flagellimonas. The sequence goes on from JANQRD010000053.1 coordinate 20,162, forward strand.
AAATCTGTTGTGGTCACAATCCCTACCAACTTGTCATTATCTACCACTGGCAAGGCATGAAATTCCTTTTTGGCCAAAAAAGCCGCCACTTCCTGCACAGTAGCTTTTGACGAAACACAAATGACGTCCTTAGCCATTACCTGTTCAATCGTGAACATATTGTATACCATGGTGTCCACATGTTGTTCATGTTCGTCCACGGCATCGGCAAAACTTATCCGTAACAGATCGGTGTAACTCAACATGCCAATCACCTTGTTATTTTCGGTTACGGGCATATGCCGAATATTATTTTTCTTGAAGAGTTCTTCGGCGGTTGTCAAGTCATCTAAGGTACTTAGAGTAATCACTTTTTTGGTCATTATCTCTGAAATGGGAACTCGCTTTCTCATAATGTATCATATTAATTATTCCCATTAAGTTACTGGGATAATAGATGGATTAGTATGATAAATGTCAGTTGGAAATTCAAAGGTTTGACCGAGGATTTCTTTAGAAATCCTTCTTTTTGGCTTTGTAAGAAAGCCGTATGATGGGCAAGATGGTCCAAATCACCAAAACGGACAAGGAAATTACCAATCCCTTATGGGTGCCAAAAAAGTCTTTAAAAACGGCACCGGTATAGCCTAAAAGGGCGGAAATATCCAGTTTCAACAAAATAAGGGTGCGTGATAGATCTATGGGATTGATAAGGGTCGCAACCAGGGAAAAGGAATCGAGAGGGTATTCCTCGAAGACAATAAGCGACATCAAAAAGAGGCCATCATAGATCACCGCCAAAAAGAGCCATAACAGGACCGCATAGCCAAATCCCTTTATCTTGTTTTCATTGTATAGGGCAATATTAAAGGCAAGCGCGGTAAAGATCAAAGTCAGAAACGCACCGGTGACCAACAATAATGAAAAATCCCAAATGGCATTACTTCGGAGCAGTCCGTACAATAAAAACGGAATACCAAGACCTAAAGCCAAGCTCAGGGTCAGGGATCCCGCCACTCCAAAATACTGTCCCAAAAAAATGGAACTTCGTTTGATGGGTTGCGCCAACAATAGTTCGGTAAACTCCTTGGAGTTGTAGTAATACATCACCCCAAAAATGGTCGCTATCAAGGGAACCAACACGATGATGACGTTCATAAGGGTGATGACCGCCTTGGAGACATCATTATTCAAAAATAGGAGGACAAAGCCCAATGCTAGGTAAAAGATAAAGTATACATAACTCCATCGGCTGCGCATAAGGTCATAAAAGCTATATTTTAAGATTTTAAGCATGGTTGTTAGGTTGGTGACCGGCAATCGTGGCAATGGCGTGTTCAAAATCGTTTTGTTGGGTCTTTTCCCTTAATTCTTGAATGGTTCCCTTAAAGTAAATTTTACCCTCCAAGAGATATATGATCTCATCGGCAACCTCTTCCACAAAACGTAGAATATGTGAGGTGACCAGAATGGTTTTGCCCTTTTTCTTTTCTTGACCAAGAATTTTCTTGAGTTGAATAAGGGCGGCAGGATCCAGCCCGGTGGTAGGTTCGTCCAATATCAACAAGGGGCTGTCGAACATAAGGGCAAGTACAATATTTACTTTTTGCTTTGTACCTCCTGAAAGTGTGGACAGCTTTTTGTTCAGAAATGGTCGCAATCCGAATAGATCCAATAGGTTTTCTGAGTCGTTGGGTTTTTGACGTAGGTCGATGATCATCCTAATCAACTCTTTCACCTTTAAGTTTCCTGGGAAATTGGCAATCTGTGGTAAATAGTTAATTTCTTTTCGATACCTCCATTTATTTTTTACGGAATTTCCCTTTATGGCAATAGTTCCCTTGTTGGCAATGACCATCCCAAGAATGCTTTTGATCAACGTGGTCTTTCCTGATCCGTTGGGCCCAAGAACAGCAAAAATACCGCCTCCATTAATGGAAAGGTCGAGGCCGCTCAATACAGTGTTCTTACCAAACTTTTTGTGGATGTCGGTTACCTGTATCATTTTAATCTTTTCATTTTGGGGGCATTGTCCATGAGGTTATCAGGGGTGAAAACTGGAGAGACTTTTTCGGAAAAGTCGATGATATCCATAAAAAGACTACGTAGCAAAATTATAGTCTCTGGAGTGCGGTTAACAATGTATGAAAAGAGCTTTACGGGCCTGTAAGGTACATCGCCGATACCGTTTTTGTCAAGATCATAGCCCGTATAATTGCTCCAATAGTTGCCTTCGAAGCGGTTGTCGTTCAATTTGCTGTTGTAAGAAACATCGAAGGAGTTGTAGAGAAAGTTGTTGTCCAAAAACAGATTTCCGTAGCAAGCTCCCCTGACCTTCAACGCCCACCCATTGTTGACAAAATCATTTTTCTTGTAGGTAATCCTGTTGGATCCCTCAATACTGATGCCCACGGTATTTTCCTCAAAGGTATTTCCGATGATCTCGGCATCATTGATTTCCTTCAGAAGCATGCCAAACGAAGCCGTCCCCCAATTCTTTTTAAAGGTATTGTTGTGCATTTTGATGTGCTTCGAGAACATGACCGCCACTCCTGCACCATTGTTTTCAAAAGTGTTGTTCTCATAGCTATCGTTGTTGGAGAACATAAAATGGAGGCCGTACCGAACATTGTTAGTGCTTATGTTGTCCTTGATAACGACTTGGTCTGAAAACTCCAGGTAAATGCCATCACGCACATGCTGTACGATGTTCCGCTCCACTTTTATGTTTTTGCAATACCAGAGTTGAATACCGTTGCCGGAATTGAATTCCTCCACAGCATCCCCAATGATTTTGTTATGGTAGACAATACCGTCACGGGCTTTTTCCAAATAAATACCAAAGAAAAGTTTTTCCAAAACAACGTTCTGTATCAAAAAGTTTTTGCTCTTCACCACACGAATGGCGGCATAATCTGAGGTATAGCTGGTTCCCACATTTATGATGAACAGCCCATCGATGGTAACATTATCGGAAGTTATGGTAATGATTTCCCCCTGATCTTCCCCATCGACCACAGGATAATTTTCACCCAGTAATGTCAACGATTTATCAACCACAATGTTGAATTCTTTATAAGTACCTTTTTTTATCAAAAGTGTATCAAAATCAACAGCGATTGCAATACCATCTTTTATACGCTTTATTTCGCAGGATGGACAGATTTTCAAAATATGTGCCTGTACAACCCACGGGAGGAGGAGAAAAATAATCCTGGTGGGTTTACTGATTGACCCCATAGTTTGTAGGTGTTACGTATGAAATACTATTTTTCAAATTTTTTGAGAAGTTCATCCCATGTGAACAATGTACCTTCATGCTTTTCCAAGGCTTCTTGTGCCTCTTCTTGGGTTTTAAACGCGGTCAAATACTCCCCCATAGGACTGGGAATACCTTCACTGATAAGAAATGTGGCTTCGGTCGCATCTATCAATTCCTCTGGGTTTGTGAAGTGATTGCACAGGTAAAGGGCAATATCATTGGTGTCAATCTCTTTTTGATAATTTATCATGCATTCGATGGCGTCGAACTTAAAGGCTTTACCCTTTTTGGTCACAAATTGAGCCGCATGTTGCTGATCGACAATGGTCATTCTGCAAAAGTGACATCCATCCGTGCCATAATTAATGGGCTGGGGTTTAATTGTACATCCAGCCAATAGAACTATCAAAAGTATAGTGGTATAATATTGCCCTTTCATGTTTCTCTAGCTTTTGGATTTTCTTTTCTCCTTTCTTCCCAAGAAATAAGCCACAAAAGAAAGCGCCATGCCCAGCGCAAGGCTATAGGCTCCCGATTGTGGGTAGGAGTGTGCCCTGAAATTCAGAATATCCTTTGAACCAAAAAAGGGAGGCTGAAAACCCATCACTGTTCCATCTGGATTTGTAAATTTTAAGATGGCCTTGGGATCCAAGTCATGCCCGTAGTCGTGTTCCCATAGATAGAAATCATACAGACCGGCACTACTTAAAACTACCATCAGGATAAACCAGTAGAGGTACCATTTGTAATTGGCTTTGAAGGCGATCAGCAAACCTATTACAGTAGTTATGATGATTCCGGCAGGGAATATCTTGAACTCAGGAATCGCTTCCGGAATATACTTCATGCCCACATAGTGGTTCATAAGGTTGATGTTCTTGATATCGTGCGGATTTGCATCGACAAAGTCATTGATATGAATGTACATCCCCAATGGAGTTGGGTACTGTGGTGCCTCAAGTGTTATTTTCCAAAGGGGGAAAACAAAGAGCAATAATGGGAGTAAGGCACCAATCAGCATTACTATTTTTGATTTCCTTTTCATTTTTTCACGTTAAAAGGTTTAGAAAGAGGCTGTTCAAAAAGTATCTTTTGTCAGTTCGAGCGTCCGCCCGGATGATACGTTCGGACGGGTAGTCGAGAACTTCATCAAATACATTTCGACTGTGCTCAATGTGATATCTGCATTTTCCCTTACTTTTTTAAACAGCCTCGTCCGATTTAAAATCCGTAATTATGAATAGAACATTTCAATCCTCTCCCAGCGACCAGCTCAGATCAATGTTGGAATTGGCTGGTGAAACCCTCACATAGCCCTGCATTTCTTGGTGAAGTGCAGAACAGAAGTCGGTACAATAGAAGGGCCAAACACCCACTTGTTTGGGTTCCCAAACGAATGTTTCGGTCTGTCCGGGCATGATTAAAAGCTCCGAGGTGTTGGCACCGATCATACTTACGCCATGGGGTACGTCATAATCTTGTTCCAAATTGGTCACGTGGAAATAGACCTTATCCCCCACCTTTATGCCCTCGATATTGTCGGGGTTGAAATGGCTACGGATCATTGTCATGTATATATGTACCTCTTTGCCATTGCGTTCGACCCGCACATCGGAAACGGAAGTGGTTGCATGCTTGTGCTTGTTCTCGGTCAAGTTGAAGATTTTTTTGGATCTTGCCTTCACAACATCAGCCGCGATTCCGGCCGCGTAATGTGGTTCACCTACCGTTGGGAAATCAAGCAATAATTCCATCTTCTCCCCCGAGATATCGTACAATTGTGCGGATTGGGTCACTTCCGGACCTGTGGGCAAGTAGCGATCTTTGGTAATCTTATTCATGGCCACCACGTACTTACCATAGGGCTTTCTAGAGTTCCCTCCGGGAATCATCAGGTGACCTACGGAATAGTAGCAAGGTTGTCTATCCACAACTTCCCAAGTGCCCAATTTCCATTTCACCACTTCTGAAGAAATGAAGAAAGTAGTATAGGCATTCCCCTTGCCATCAAACTCAGTATGCAAGGGCCCTAATCCAGGTTGGCTTACGGTACCTGCCAATACATCTTCGAAATTTAAAATGGGAATGCCGTAGGCATCACCATCAAACTTTTCATTTTCAATGGCATCTATCATCTTGGTAAAGGAGTGGACTGTTAGGTCGGCGGATAATTTTCCATTCCCAACGATATACTCTCCGGATGGATCTACATCGCAACCGTGGGGGGATTTTGGAGTGGGTAAAAAATAGACCAGTCCGGGGCATTCCGCTGGATCAAGCACCCTCACCTCTTTTTTCATGGTAGAAGTGGCCGTATGGGTCTCCTCATCATATACGTTGTGTGCATAATTGGCGGGCATGGTCTTGAACTTTCCTTCTTTGATGTATTCCTCCGCTTTTTTCCAATTTATGGCGGCAATGAAGTCCTTGTCGTTTTGTGAGGCATTGACTTCCATCAAGGTGCTGGCTTCTTCGGTGTTGTAGGTAGTGAAAAAGAACCATCCGTGCGAAGCGCCTCTTCCAGGGTGCGACAGATCGTAATCAAATCCGGGCATCAATACCTGAAATGAGAGGTCCATCCCACCGTCTTCGGGATCTACGCTGATAAAGGACAATGTCCCTTTGAAGTTACCTTTATAATCCTTAATGGAAATATCCCTTTGAGGTACAGGAACGGAAAAACGGGTTGCGGCCACCACATATTCCGTGTTCTCTGTGACAAATGCGGAACTATGGTTGCCTGCGCTGTTTGGAATTTCGATAATTTCTGTGGTTTCGAAAACACTTAAATCGATTTTTGCAATTCGAGGAGTGTTGTTACCATTGATGAAGACATAGCGGCCATCAACTTCCCCGTTGGTCTGTGAGATGTCGGGGTGGTGTGAATCATCCCAAGGAATGAATCCATGTGAGGTGTTCAACATTGGCTTTGTCTCTTCGTTGTAGCCCCATGCTTTTTCAGCATCTTGTGAAAAAACAGGAATCACTTTGAACAACCTTCCGGAAGGAAGTCCATAGACCGACAGTTGTCCACTGAAACCTCCCGAAATAAATGCGTAAAACTCATCGTGCTCTCCAGGGGCCACATAAACCTTTTCCGCTGCACTGGAGGCCAATGCGCCATTGGAGCTTTTACCCTGCCGATTGCAACTTGTAAGAAGAAGTGCAGTTATCCCGAGGGCAAATAATACATGTGTTATTTTTTTCATTGTTCTAATTTTATGGAGTTGTTTTTTATTCGTTAGGTGGTAGGATCACCTTATCCACTACGTGGACTATACCGTTACCTGCTGGGACACTGGCTAAGATTTTGGCGCCACCAACCAGGACATCTTCACCCTGAACTTCTACTGCAACATTTTGATTGTTGGCCTGTCCCAACTTTTTGAATTTCTTCAGAAAGTCCTTGGTGTATCTTCCAGGGGTTACATGATATTTTAAAATGTTGGCCAGGTCATTTTTGTTTTCCGGTTTCAACAAATTTTCGACAGTACCTTCGGGTAAGGCATCAAAAGCGGCATTGGTAGGCGCAAAAACCATTAAGGGGCCCGCATTCACCAATGCATTTTCCAGTTCTGCGGCCTGTACTGCCGCAACAAGGGTGGTATGGTCTTTTGAACCTATGGCAATATCCAATACATTTGGGGTGGCCTCATCATCTTTTAGAAAAGCTTGCCCTTGTTTCTTATCGCTAGGTTGTACCGCAACCTCAGTGGAAGCGGAAGGCTCCGTTTTGGCTTCGTTCTTGCAACTGCACAGCGTGCAAAACACAAGCAGCGAACCAAGTAATAAGTTAATTTTGGTGATTACTTTCATAATAGGTCTTTATAATGTTCTAAAATATTCGAGAATGGCTCTAGCCTGTTCTTCGGTAAGTCCTTGGTTGGCCATTGGGGATCCGTTGAATTCAATCAGTAATTCCTTCGCTAAAGGGTCTTCCTTGACCATGGCCTCTGGATTCAGGATCATGTTCATTATCCATTCTGGAGTGCGTCGTTCCAACAAACCATTTGGAGCGGGACCTATGAATTTTTTCCCTACTCTATGGCATGCCAAACACATTTGGTCATATACTTTTTTGCCTTCTGCAGCGAGTGCCTGATCAATTTCATCTTTTAAGGTAATAGAGGTAATCGGGCCGACCCCTTTGCTTTCCAGGTCAATTCTTTCGGAGGGTTTTACAGTGTTGGTCCCGGAACTCATTACGGGTTTTTCTGTGGTTGTCTTTTGCCTTTCAACCTGAAAACCATCTTTTTTCTTTTCTTCTTTCCCTCCACAGCTTAGTACCAAGAGGGAAAAAACCAATGCGAAACTTTTTAATACAATTTTCATTGTTATTTTTGTTGATTTCTGCCAAAAATAGGAGCGCAGAAGAGGAAATAATATGATATTGGTCATATTTAAGACAAAAACATCTTTTTATCATTGTACTTGCTTTATACCCCGTGAAACATGTTCTCCAACTCAGCTAAATATGCGCTAAAAGCGGTGCTCTACTTGGCTTTGCATTCCAACGAAGAGAAGAAAATGATGGTCAAGGATATTTGTGAACCTGTCAATGTCCCGAAAGCCTATTTGGGAAAATTGTTGCAGGAACTGGCCAAGCACAATGTGATTTCATCCACACGTGGCCCCAAGGGAGGATTTTACCTGAGTGAAGAAAACAGGAGTCAGGCATTGATACAGGTGATTGATGTCATAGATGGTAAAAGAAGAATGGAATCTTGCCTACTCAGCCTAAGTGACTGCAATGAAAGCGAACCATGCCCTCTTCACAAACTGGTCGGGCCCATGAAATCGAAACTCATTGAAAATTTGGAAAACATGACCATAGAACAGCTCTCATCCGATCTTAAGAATAAAAAAGCATTTTTACCAATTTAAATCCATTAGGGACAACCCTCTTGGAAAAGCTTTGAATAAAAAAGGAGATGCCTTTTTAGAACATCCCCTTTTCATCAAATTGCAAATAAATAAAACCCATCAAAAAATAAACCCATCAAATTTTAAATGTTATTACCGGAGTTTGGGAATGGTTGGCGATGTCCTCACCGATACTTCCCATAAAAAAGTGTGCCAATCCTCTTCTTCCATGTGTTGGAATACCAATAAGGTCGGCAGCGACACTTTCGCTGTAATTCAAAACTCCTTTTTCCACAGTATAATCGTTGTAGATGTCAACCTCTAATCCTAAGGTGGCCATGTTCAAAAGTTTTGAAATTCGAGCATAGGCATCCTCTGTACTCAAGAATTCATCTCCAGGTGTGTTGATATATACTAGATGCAGTTTGGCTTTGAGCAATTTGGAAATTTCAATGGCCTTTTTAAGGGAATCGATGTTTTCTTCTTTAAAATCGCATGCAAAGACGAAGCGTTCCACCTTGAACTTGTCAACATCACCTTTTATGACCAAAACTGGGACATCGGAAGTACGAACCACCCTTTCGGTATTGGAGCCGATAAAGATTTCCTTTAGCCCATCGGTTCCATGGGATCCCATTACTATAAGGTCGGCATTGTGTTTTTCCGCCACTTCGTTAACCTCACTAAAAACCTTGTAATGCTTGATCACAGGGATGATATTCACACCTTTCAAATAGGGCTTGTCAAGAAAATCTGCGAACCTTTTTTCCCCGATTTTAATCAGATGCACTACCTGTTCCTGGGATATATACCCAGATTCTGTCATGATGGCCGGAGACAGCTCGAGCATGTGCAGTACCAATAACTCGGCATCGTGCTTTTTGGCCAGCGAGGCGGCTACTTTTAAGGCTTTTTCGGATTGTTCTGAAAAATCTACGGGTACAATGATGCTTTTCATTTGTCTGTTTTTAATGGTTAAACGGTCATCGAGAATAGCCTTGTATCTGGCTTTTTACGATGCAATTTTAAATCGAAGGCCATGCTGATGTTCCGAATAAAAGGCTTTCCCTTTTCGGTCACGGTAATTTGATTGGCTCCTATGATCACAAGTCCATCAGATTCCAATTCTGAAAGACTTTCAACGATTTTTTGGAAATCGGTTATCTGAGTTTCGCCTAATCCCCAACTAGTTTCAAATTGACACATGAGATTGAGGATGTGCCTTCTTATTATTTGATCTTCCTGGGTTAAAATATGTCCTCTGAAAATGGGGAAGATATCCTGCGATACCAGATTTTGATACTCCTCAATACTTTTCACATTTTGGGCAAAACCATACCAACTATCGCTTATACTCGACACTCCTAAACCAATCATTAACTTGGTTTTGGAAGAGGTGTAGCCCATAAAGTTGCGATGCAATGTACCTTCGGTCAAAGCAATGCATAAATCATCTTTTGGAAGGGCAAAATGGTCCATCCCTACATCCTTATAGCCGAAATCAGTTAGCATTTTTTTACCCATCTCGTACTGACTTTTTTTAACGATGGATGTTGGAAGATCTTGTTCTTTGTATCCACGTTGTCCATTCCCTTTTAACCAGGGCACATGGGCATAACTATAAAATGCGATACGATCTGGTTTAAGGGCATTGGTCTTTGCGAGGGTTTCCTTAACGTGCTGCTCTGTTTGAAACGGCAAGCCATAGATAACGTCATGCCCTATGGAAGTGTAACCAATTTCGCGGGCCCATTCGGTAACCTTTTTTACATTTTCGAAGGGTTGGATTCTGTTAATGGCTTTTTGCACGGTCGGATTATAGTCCTGCACACCGAAGCAGACTCTTCTAAACCCCACATCAAAAAGAGCCTGCAGGTGTGCTTTGGTCGTATTGTTTGGATGTCCCTCAAAACTGAATTGAGCATCCTTAGCTTTTTTTCCTTCACGTACTATTCCATTTACAAGCAATTGCAAATGGTCAGGTGAGAAAAAGGTAGGAGTGCCTCCACCAAGATGAATCTCTTTTATGATTGGTTTTCTGCCCAAAAGCTCCACATACATGCTCCATTCTTTGAGGACTGACTTTATATAGGGCAACTCTAGTTCGTGCCTTTTGGTGATTCGTTTATGGCAGCCACAAAATGTGCACATGCTCTCACAAAAAGGAAGATGAATGTAAAGGCTTATTCCTTCTTCAGAACTTTCTTGAAATGCCCTTACTACACTGGCTTTCCATTGTTTTCCCGAAAAGTTATCCAAATCCCAATAGGGTACAGTGGGATAACTGGTATATCTGGGGCCTGGTACATTGTATTTCTGAACAAGTTGACACATACTAGTGAAATGATTTGGACCAAAATTAGCTGTGGGTGATAGCATAAAACATGATAATTATCAGTACTCTCCACAAATTCGATGTATGACAAGTATCATGTTTTAGAACATATCCACTTTGTAGTTTTAGTCACAATTCAGCTTATCAAGTTCTTAGTTATGGGTGAGAAAATTCTCGAAAGTAAATTTGACGAAGGCGAACGTAAGGCCTTTGTACAACACTTAATAGATGATATAAAAGCCCTGGAGCTTCTATTGGAACGGAATTTAATTGAAGATGATATCATTAGGATAGGCGCAGAGCAGGAAATGTGTTTGGTGGATGATGATTTCAGGCCTGCTGGAAAGTCACTGGAAGTTCTTGATGCAATCAACGATCCCCATTTTACCACCGAATTGGCCAACTATAACATGGAAATCAATCTGGATCCCTACAAACTCACAGGGCATTGTTTTTCAACTGTGGAAGATCAGCTGAGAACGCTATTGACCAAAGCGAAGACCAAAGCCAATGAACTTGGAACAAAAATATTGTTGACAGGAATCCTTCCAACGATAAGCAAAAAGGAATTGGGCATTGACTTTATGACGCCCATTCCACGATATTTTAAATTGAACGATACACTAAAATCTTGGCGGGGCGACGATTTTACGCTCAAGATCAGGGGTGTGGACGAACTAATGCTTCAACACGATTCGGTGTTGTTTGAAGCCTGCAACACAAGCTTTCAGTTGCACTTGCAGATTGCCCCACAGGATTTCATCAAAAGCTATAATTGGGCACAGGCCATTGCGGGACCTGTTTTAGGGATTTGTTGTAATTCCCCCCTTTTGATGGGAAGGGAACTTTGGAAAGAAACCAGAATTGCCCTGTTTCAACAAAGTTTGGACACCCGAAAATGGACATACACCTTAAAGGAACAAGTGGCCCGGGTCGGCTTTGGAAACCACTGGCAGGAGTCTTCGGTGGCCGAAATTTTCAAGGAGGATGTTTCCACTCACCGTATCCTATTGACCAAGCCCATTGCCCAAAACTCGTTGCAACTTTTGAACGAGGGCAATGTTCCAAAGCTCGAGGCACTAAATCTGTACAATGGAACGGTCTACCGTTGGAACAGACCCTGCTATGGGGTGGGCGGTGGAAAACCGCACTTACGGATTGAGAATAGATATATTCCCGCTGGACCAACCGTACTCGATGAGATTGCCAATTTTGCCTTTTGGGTCGGACTTATGGTCGGCAGGCCCAAAAAGTATGATGAAATCGCCAAGATCATGGATTTTAAAGAGGCCAAACACAATTTTATCAAGTCTGCCACTACCGGAAGGCAAACAGTACTGTCATGGTTGGGCGAATCCATGACACTTAAACAACTGGTACTTAAAGAACTGCTTCCCATTGCCTACGACGGCCTCAGAAAATACAACATTAGTACTTCCGACATCGAAAGGCTATTGGGTGTTATTGAAGCACGCACCCTGAACCAAACCGGTTCGGAATGGCAAGTTGCAAACTTTAGAAGTTTACGAAAGCAAATGAAGTTGGACACCGTTTTGGTTGAATTGACCAAGGCTATGTATGCCAATCAACAACAAGGCGAACCAGTACACAAATGGTCGGCTATAAATCAAGTAACCAATGCTAAAACATCCCACGAATTGGTGGGACAAATTATGTCCACTCGGCTCATTAAACTTTACGAGGACGATTACACTAATTTGGCGGTTTCCATTATGAAATGGAACAATATTCATCATATCCCTGTTGAAAATGAAAAAGGCGAATTGGCCGGTCTTTTAACATGGAGCCACATCGAGGCATTGGAACAAAATGGTACCAAAGAGGATTCCAGGGTGTCGGATATCATGATTAAAAAAGTGGTAACGGTAAGGCCAAGCACAAAAATTGAGACTGCGAAAAAGTTGATGGAAGATTATGAAATAGGGTGCTTGCCCGTATGTTCCGAATCAAGTTTGGTAGGGATAATCAGTAAAGTCGATTTATAGCTATGCGAGGAGTATATGGCCCGCCCCTTATGGGAAAAGTGGAAGTGGAACGTATCATTGATCATATTGATGGGCACAGTAATGGTCCGACTCTCGTATTTTTTGGAGGGATACACGGAAATGAGCCTGCAGGGGTGACAGCACTTA
>JANQRD010000080.1 GCA_028284725.1 Allomuricauda sp.
GTTGTGTTTTAGGATGGCAAAAGTGGGGTCATCATTTTTGAATTCCTCCATCAAATTTACGGCCGCATCCACATCCAAAAGGTTGTTATAGGAAAGCTCCTTCCCGTGCAACTTGGTAAACATGACTTCAAAATCCCCAAAGAAAAACCCTTTCTGGTGCGGATTTTCTCCATAACGCAGCACCTGGCCTTGGGTCTCACTGATTTTCAGCGCAGCCTGTTCGTGATTTTTATTGAAATAATTAAAAATGGCAGAGTCGTAATGGGATGAAACATTGAATGCCTTAGTGGCAAAACGTTTTCTATCCTCCAATGAAGTGGCTCCATTACCTTCGGTAATAACGTTCAAGAAATCTTCGTAATCCTCCATGGATGAAACGCAAAGCACATCTTTAAAGTTTTTGGCCGCTGCACGGATGAGGGAAATGCCGCCAATATCAATTTTTTCAATGATATCTTGCTCGGAAGCTCCGTTGGCTACTGTTTTTTCGAAGGGATAGAGGTCAACAATAACGATGTCCAACTGGGGAATTTCGAATTCTTCCATTTGCGCCACATCACTTTCATGGTCTTGTCGGTTCAAAATACCTCCGAAGACCTTGGGATGTAAGGTTTTTACACGTCCTCCGAGAATAGAAGGGTAACTGGTAACGTCCTCAACGGGAACAACATCAATTCCTAAATCTCTAATAAATTTTTCCGTTCCCCCAGTAGAATATAGGGTTACACCGAGTTCATCCAGTTTTTTTACAATTGGCTCCAGTCCATCCTTATGAAAAACGGAAACGAGCGCAGCCGAAGCTTTTTTGACAGTATTCATTTTGTGGCTTAAAATCAATTTCTTAAGCACACAAAAGTAATTTTTTTGTTACTAAAAAGTTAGTCGGGTTATCAACAAAATGGAGGTAGTTTTAAAGAATTTCAGCCACTTTTTCGTTGACGAATTCCAAAAAGCGCTCATCATCCGCTGTAAAGGGGTCTGATGTATTGGAATCGATGTCGATTTGACCAATGTTTTCCCCATTCATAAAGAGGGGAATCACAATTTCCGATTTTACGTTGATACTGCAAGCAATATAATTGTCCTGTGCGGCCACATCGGGGACTACAAAATTCTCATTGCTTACTGCCACTTGACCGCAGATTCCTTTTCCGAAGGGGATTATGGTATGATCTGTGGGCTCACCAGCGTAGGGCCCCAGTTTTAGTTCCTCTTTTTCGCCGTTTTTGAAATAAAATCCAACCCAGTCGTAGTACGATACACTTTCCCTAAGGAGCTTGCAGACATCGCCAAGGCGATTTTCCACACTTTTTTCTGAATCTTCTAAAATGGAAGTTACTTTAGGTTTTAGGGCTGCTAACATGACATACTTTTTGCAAATGTATTTTAAATATGGGGTTTTAAGTCGAAGAAAATGACCAAAATTACATACTTGAAATGGCTAAAATTTCGTTAATGAAATAGTCTCAAAAAGATGAGATGTCAAATATGTTGTAATTTTGCCTTGTGAAAGATGTCTTTCGAAATATGGGTTCTGTCTTTTTGGCAATGATGGTTTTGCTATCCACGGTCTCGTGGACGGTTGAAAAGCATCTTTGCATGGGAAGGGTAATGGATATTTCCCTCTTTACCGATGCTGAACCTTGTACCATGGAGCAGGCCATGATGGCCATGGGGTATGATTCCACTGAAAAGCACTGTTGCGATGACGAGTCTTTTACTATTGAGGGTCAGGATGATTTAAAACTTTCCTGGGAAGATTTGGAGCTGGAACAGCAGGTTTTTATCTCAGCTTTTGCCCAGTCGTATTTCGATTTGTTTGTCGCTTTGGAGCAACTCCCGGTTCCCCATGAAGAATACCCACCTCCCATATTGGTCAGGGACATCCATATGCTCGACCAGGTCTTCTTGATTTGATGTATTGAATATTGTTGTGAACCCGATTCATGTGATTCGGGCGCACTTTGTTGTTTCAACATTTTAGCTCAATACATCAAAATATCAAATGAAAAAAATCTTAATACTGTTTAGTTGGTTTCCGCTGTTCCTGAACGCACAGGATGCGGTTCAGGGAATGATCATGGAGGCCAACGACGAAAACAAACATATCGGATTGGCCGGTGCGAGTGTGTACTGGTTGAATTCGCAAATAGGAACCATTACCAATGATGATGGGATGTTCAGCATTCCTTATTCAGGGGATTACAATAAATTGATCATCAGTTTTGTGGGGTTCAGAACGGATACCTTGACCATCAATGAACCAAAAATGGTGCACCATTGGTTGCAGTCTTCCAACCAACTCGACGAAGTGGTTGTGGAAAAGGAAAGGGATGCGGTGGAAAAGACTTTTTTCGCCACCCAAAACGTGATTACGGTAAACAGTGCCGAACTTTTGAAAGCGGCTTGTTGCAATCTTTCAGAAAGTTTTGAGACGAACCCGGCGATTGATGTCAACTTTAACGATGCGCTTACAGGAACCAGGCAAATTCAAATGTTGGGGCTCACAAGTCCATATTTGCTTATTACCCAGGAGAATATCCCAATGGTTCGCGGGGCATCGCAGACATACGGACTTACGTTTACACCGGGGACTTGGGTGGAAAGCATCCAGATCACCAAAGGAGCCGGTAGTGTGGTGAACGGCTACGAGAGTATCTCGGGCCAAATCAATACTGAGCTGCAAAAACCATTGACAGATATACCTGTTTTTGTGAATGGGTATGCCAATGTAAACGGCCGCTTGGAACTTAACACGCATCTTAACAAAAAGCTTTCTGATAAATGGAGTACCGGGCTTTATATCCACGGGAATAGGAGAGATGCTGAAGTTGATAACAATGATGATGGTTTTTTGGACAACCCTTTGGCGAATCAGATCAATATTCAGAACCGATGGCAGTTTCAGGATCCCGAAAAAGGATGGGTAAGTTTCTTTAATGTTCGTTTTTTGAACGATGAAAAACAAGTAGGGCAGACCGGTTTCAACCCTGATACGGACCAATTCACCACAAACGTTTGGGGCAGCGAAATCGATACGCGAAGGTTCGATGGCGCATTGAAACTGGGGTATGTTTTCCCGGAGATACCCTACCAAAGTTTTGGTTTTCAAGCATCGTATAGCAACCACCAGCAAGATTCCTATTATGGATTCAACAGATATGATATCGATCACGAAAGCATCTACACCAACTTTTTGTTCAATTCCATTATCGATAACACCAAAAATAAGTTCAAAGCGGGTATTGCCTTTGCCTATGACGGCTATGATGAATTGGTAAACAATCAACCCTTTCGGCGTTCAGACCGATCCACTGGAGCGTTTTTGGAATACAGTTATACCAATTTGGAAAAGGTAAGTTTCACTGCCGGCTTGCGGTTCGATACCCATAACCGCTTAGGGAATTTTTTCACACCAAGATTCCATATCCGGTATACACCCTGGGAAAAAGGGAGCTTGAGAGGCTCTTTTGGCTTGGGAAGAAGGGCCGCCAATATTTTTGCCGAAAATCAAAGGCTCTTTGCCTCATCACGTACAATTCAATTACAGACCAATGGAGGGAACGTTTACGGATTCGATGCTGAAAGGGCAATGAATTTTGGTGTTAGTTTCCTACAAGGTTTTTCGCTGTTTGAACGTCCTGGGAATTTTTCTGTGGATTTTTACCGAACGGATTTTGACAACCAAGTCGTGGTGGATTGGGAAAACCCGAGAGAGATTACTTTTTCAAATTTGGACGGAGAAAGCTATGCGAATAGCCTTCAGGTAGAATTGAACCACGAGGTATTACCAAAGCTGGAGTTGCGTACCGCCTATAAATACTACGATGTGAAAACCGATTACCAAACAGGTCTTTTGCAGAAACCCTTACAGGCGAGACATCGCTTCTTTGCTAATCTGGGATACAACACAGAGCCAACAGCAAATGGGTCACAATGGCGATTTGACTATACCTTTAATGCATTGGGTGAACAACGATTGCCGAATACCTCGGCAAATCCTGTAGCGCTGCAATTGGGGGATTTTGCAGACGGTTATAGCTTAATGAACGCACAGGTCACAAAGGTCTTTTCCAAGAAGTTCGAAGTCTATGTCGGCGGGGAGAATTTGACTAATTTTAGACAACCCAATCCTGTTTTGGGAGCAGATGACCCTTTTGGAACGAACTTTGACACCACCATTGTGTACGGCCCAATTTTTGGGCGGATGATTTATGCAGGTTTTCGATTTAAATCCATATAAACTAAATAAAAAGAAAAATGAAACATAAAATTTTGATTTTAATATGCATGCTAATATCGACTATAGGTGTGGCACAGGATAAAAACAAAAAGGTTGCCTTTGAGGTCGATGGCAAGTGCGAGATGTGCAAAATGCGCATTGAAAAGGCGGCATTGAACGTACCTGGGATAAAATATGCCAGTTGGGATATCCCATCGCACCAATTGTCTTTGATCATTGATGAGCGCAAAACGAATCATATGAAGGTCAAGACAGCATTGGTGTCCGTTGGGCACGATACAAAGGAACTCAAAGCGACCCAAGAAGCTTATGATAAGGTTCATCCTTGTTGTAAATATCGAGAGGACAACACAGATGATAGCGAAAAACACCAAGACAAACACTAAATGGAACATACCTATACCATATCGGGTATGACCTGCATGGGTTGCGTGGCTTCTGTTAAAGAGAAATTGGAAAAAGTAGCTGGTATTGAACGTGTGGAGGTTGATCTGGAATCGGCCAAAGCCCAAATTTCCATGACTTCCCATGTGGATTTGGAGACACTGAAAGCCTCGCTTCCGGAAAAATATAGCATCGCTGAGGAGGATGTGGTTCCGTTGGAAACAGTGGCAGAAAAGTCAAAATGGGTGCAATTACGGCCCTTGTTTTTGATTTTCTTCTACCTTTTTGGAGCCGCATTTTTGTTGAACTATGCATCTTGGAGTACATCGGAGGCCATGCTGGATTTTATGGGGTTGTTCTACATTGTTTTCAGTTTTTTCAAATTTTTGGACCTGAAGGGATTCCCGGAAAGTTTCAGAATGTACGATCCTCTGTCGAAGATTCTACCTTTTTATGGATGGGCATATCCTTTTATTGAGCTGGGATTGGGATTGCTGTTTTTAATGCGCTTCCAAGTGCAATTTGCCCTGGTGGCAACCATCGTTATTTTAGGAATAACCACTTTTGGTGTGACGAAAACCTTGTTGGATAAAAAAAGCATTCGCTGTGCCTGTTTGGGCACTGCTTTGAACTTGCCGATGACGGAAGCCACGTTCATTGAAAATGCCATTATGTTGGCTATGGCATTTTGGATGTTGTTCGGTTTTCTCTAGTTTAAAAGAACTTCTTGGGTATGGGAGAGGAGCGTGCCATCTTCTCCCATGCCTTCAATAAAAAATCGAACACTTGAAAGATTACTGTTTGGAATTTTTAATTCTGTTTCCCCATCCTCATTGGTAAATAGCTGTGGTTCCCAATGCAGTACACCAAAATTTTCAAAGACAGTGCTTTCCGAAGAGACATATTTTGGACGATAGAATTCTTTTGGCCTAGTGAAACTGTTCTCAACCAATTTTTCTACAAAGCTGGGGGAGCTAAGTTTTGCTGATGGCCCCTCTTTTCTATAAATCCGGATTACGCCTCCGGAAGAATCGAATGAATCTCCGGAAAGCCCATTTCTCTCAAAATAAACTTCATCGATCTGATTCATGGGAACATTCAATAACTGCGTAAGATCATTGACAAGAAAATCATCATCATACACCCTTACAGAGCCCACATTTCTATTTAACAATAGGCCTTGCCCATTGGTCTGACTTGCAAGGAATACTTGGCCGGTATTGGGCCTCCGGTTTCGGATAACTACCGCCCCGGTCTGTACTATAAAGTCGACAGAGAAGCCATTCTTTTCAATGAAATCCAGTAAAAAAACGTTTCGTTTAATCTCTTTTTCCCCAATCTTATAACCTTGAAACGCCTCATTTACAAGAGGATGCTTTCGAATTAGCTGTTTGTCTTTTTTCTGCTCCGTTAGAACAACCTCATCCAATTTGATCAAGTCTTGTGGGCGCACTAAATAGACTTTTTGTCCCTTCTTTTGGTCCGAGGTGAATGTTTCTAAAAGCTTAGTGCTAGCTTCTACGGTAGTTATCGAATCGATGTTATTATCAAAGCCCTGAAAGTCAACAGTTATACTAGGCTTTCGCAGTCCACCTCGCTTCTTTTTTATGGCAAACTTCATTTTATCACCATTTTGCAACAGCAGATCCGTTATTGTAAAATCCGTGGAGTCTTTAAGTTCTATAAAGAGCATTGGATTGGGGCTTTTTTGTAGCAAAGCAAGGCTCTCCCCCTTTCTTAATTTTGTGTCCAGTTTACCAATGGCGTTAATCCCAAATTCAAAGGGGTGCTCAATGACAGGTTCGCCCTCAAATATGTTTTCCCAATCGTACCTGCTCCAACCTTGAGTCAGCAAAATCAGATCCAATTCATATTCCTTGATTCTTGTAATTTCAGAAAAGTATCTATTGGAATCTTCCACTGGGGTTTTTAAATAGGGCCCTAAAAGAAATCCATGTACAATGCTCCTGCTCGTGGTGTTGGCAATACTGGAATTGGGTAAAGCGGAGACACTTAACGACATCGGAGTTGTGTTTTTGGAAAGAACGTCAATCTTAATCCCTATTGAGTCCTTCCTTCCTTTTTTTACTTCGGCCAGGGAAACCGAGGCAGTAGCAATATTCGCCTTCTGATAATTGAACACGAGCCTTTCGGAGATGGGCTGTAATTTTTCGTTGAACAGCGTTACAATGTTTGTTCCAGGAAGGAGTTTGCTTTTATCTATTTTCAGAGTTTTGGATTCACCACGCATTTCAAACGAATTAAGGGTCATAAGACCGTCACGATGAATAGCTAGATAAAACTTGTCTCCCGAGATTTCATCCAAAGTATTGAGGTTGGTGCTTAGGGAAATGATGAGTTTATCCCCAAGGATGTTGTTAATGGACATCGCAATCCCTTTTTCTTTTGGAAGGGGGAGTTTTTTTTGCATGACACTTCCATTTTCCAGAGTTGCTCTAAAGACATAGGATTTCTCGGGAAGCATGGACAGTTTAAATCTGCCAACCCCATACGTATTGGTAAAAACGTCCGATAGTACCGTGTTTCCATTTTCCAGAACCTCACCCTTAAAAATTTTAACGCCCCTTCCGTTTTGGTCGGTCAACCTAACCCCTACTGTGTTAGTAGTACCAGTAATGAGATGGCCACCTTCAGGAAGGATTTGGAGGTCATATTTGCTATCACCTGGTTTGATTTCAATGGGGTCGTTGACAATGGTGATTTTTTGGACATACGGCTCATCCTTTTCGAAGTTTTTCATCCAAGTTGTTTCAGCCTTTACGAAGTAAGTGCCAGTGGTGAATGTTGAGTCAATTTTAAAACTTCCATGTGCAATACCTTTCTCAACAAGAAAGAGTTTTCGCCTCACTTGCCTGCCCATATCGTCGTACAACCCACAATACAAATTAGCTGTTGCCATGGAGGGGCTATTGGATTTTTTGTTAAAAGCGTAGGCGGTCCACCAAACTTCTTCACCCAGAAAAAAATGGGTTTTGTTTAAGTGTAAATGAATTGTTTCCCTTAAGTGCTTAAAATGGGAATCGTAAGTTTCTTTGAGCTGTTTTCCACTTTGATTTTGAGAATTTCCCCTAAAAAAGGAGAAACAAACCAGAACTATGACACTGAGCTTGGAGTATGTCCGCATGAGGTTTTTCCCTTAAGTTATGAAAAAAGCGATTTGCCCCTAGCGGTAAGCCTCAATTTTAGCAGGGTATTAACATGTTGGGAAATACCCATATTGGAAGAAGTTGTTCTAAGGTGCCTTCTATCTATCAGCTACCACATTGTAAATGGATTTCAGGAGGCTGTTTTTGTCTTTGGTGTCGTTTCCCAATTGCCAAAACATAATGCCACCTATTTTTTTGTTTAGGGCATACTCGGTTTTTAACCGAACGGACACAGAATCATCGTAACTGATGAAAATACTGTCTCTTGCATTATAGAGGTAAGGGGCCTTGGCTACAGGATCCCAATATCTTTTATAGGCCTCATCCGGCTCAAACTCATTCCGGATCTGATTGTAGGTGCTCCAACCGATATGAGCCCCTGAATTTTTTTCGTAAAGACCATTGTTATTTGATGGAACGCCCTTCCATGCCCTTCCATAGAAGGCGGCTCCAATTACAATTTGCTCGGGTTTTACGCCTTGGTCAAGGCAAAATCCAACAATTTTTTCAGCCGATCTGGGGCCGTAATCCCGGTCATCATCCTGTCTGGATTTTCTATATTCATTGATGATTTCCGCCGCGGGAGTACCTGCAATATCCTTTTCCTCTATATAACCCAGTGGGGTATGATGTCCGGTAAATGGCGAGGAAGAGCCTACTTGGTCATAGGTCATAATGTTCATATAATCGACATGCTTCATTACTTCAAGGAGTTCGACATTTTTGTAGTAAGGTTTCCATCCTGCAGAGGCAAAAGTGAGAATCTGTTTTCTTTCCAAAGTATTGAGCGCTTCACGCAGCTCCTTCATTAACAACGTGAAGTTCTCCTTATCCTCCGGCCGTGCACCTGTTCCAGCGGCGGGTATGGCAGGGTATTCCCAGTCAATGTCCAGCCCATCCAATTGAAACTCCTTATTGAAGGCAACCACACTTTCGACAAACTTTTTCCGATTTTCTACAGTAGCGGCCATATCGGAGAAACCATCGGCACCCCATCCTCCACAGGCAATCATTACTTTTAGATGAGGATGTTTTTTGCGTTGTGCTACCAACTGCTGTAGCTTTTCTTTGTTTTCTGCATCCCTGAATTTCATCTCTCCGTCAATCACATTTGTAAAGGAAAAGATAATGTGGGTCATTTGTTCCAGAGGTAGAAGGTCTGGCCGATAATCTTTTTCCGGAACATAATAGGCCATAACCACAATGGATTGTTTTTTTTGTTTTTTTGGGGAGTTGGAGATGGGGATGTACATCATGGCCAAAAGCAAGACCAAAATTGGTGCGACCTGTCTTAAAATCTTCATTGGAAAGGAATTTTACATCAAAAAAATAGCCAATAAAAACTCCCCTTAGGAAACTATTAGACGGAGGGCATTGGAGAACACACAAACAACGAATTTGAAAAGAAAGGTGTTTCTGTAAGATATTGACAAAAAAAACGCCTGTGAAAATTTCACAGGCGTTCATGCTATATAACTCAATGACTGACTACATCATGCCGGGCATTCCACCACCGCCCATAGGAGGCATTGGAGGAGTGTCTTCTTTGATATCGGTCAAGGCACATTCTGTGGTAAGGATCATTCCTGAAACCGAAGCGGCATTTTCCAAAGCGATTCGGGTCACTTTTGTGGGGTCGATAATACCCGCCTTCATCATTTCAACATACTTTTCAGACTTGGCATCGAAACCAAAATCACCTTTTCCGTCCATAACCTTGGCTACAACAACCGAACCTTCACCGCCAGCGTTTTCCACAATGGTGCGCAATGGAGATTCTATGGCTCGGGCCACGATCTGTATTCCTGTTTCCTCATCAGGGTTAGCGGCATCGATTTTTGATAAAGCAGATTTGGTCCTGACCAAAGCTACACCCCCTCCGGCAACGATACCTTCTTCAACAGCAGCTCTTGTTGCGTGAAGTGCATCATCAACACGATCTTTCTTCTCTTTCATTTCCACTTCAGAAGCGGCACCTACATAAAGCACGGCAACACCGCCAGCCAACTTCGCCAAACGCTCTTGAAGCTTTTCTTTGTCATAGTCCGATGTAGTGGTCTCTATCTGGGATTTGATCTGATTTACTCGGGTCTTGATATTTTTAGCAGCACCGGCACCGTTCACAATGGTAGTATTGTCCTTGTCGATGGTCACCCTTTCAGTTGTTCCCAACATGTCGATGGTTGCAGTCTCCAAAGAAAATCCTCTTTCTTCTGAGATAACAGTTCCATTGGTCAAGATGGCGATATCTTCCAACATGGCCTTTCTACGGTCACCAAAACCAGGTGCTTTAACTGCTGCGATTTTCAACGAACCTCTTAATTTGTTGACTACCAAAGTGGCCAAAGCTTCACCATCAACATCCTCGGCAATGATCAAAAGGGGCTTTCCAGATTGTGCTACAGGCTCCAATATGGGAAGCAAATCCTTCATCGAAGAGATTTTCTTATCGAAAAGTAGAATGTATGGATTGTCAAGGTCGGCAATCATTTTTTCTGAGTCGGTCACGAAGTAGGGGGAAAGATACCCTCTGTCAAACTGCATTCCCTCCACTACATCAACATAGGTGTCTGTTCCTTTGGCCTCTTCCACAGTGATGACACCTTCTTTTCCAACTTTATCGAAGGCCTGGGCGATCAAATCACCAATAGTTTCATCGTTGTTTGCAGAAATGGCTGCAACTTGCTTGATTTTTTCGGAAGAATCCCCAACTTTTTTGGATTGCTTGGAAAGGTTGCCAACGACGGCGTCCACGGCCTTGTCGATTCCTCTTTTCAAATCCATCGGGTTGGCTCCTGCAGCTACGTTTTTGAGTCCTTCTTTTACGATGGCCTGGGCTAGAACGGTTGCGGTTGTGGTTCCATCCCCTGCAAGATCGTTGGTTTTGGAAGCAACTTCCTTCACCATTTGTGCACCCATATTCTCAAGGGCGTCTTCCAATTCGATTTCCTTGGCTACGGTAACCCCATCTTTTGTTACTTGGGGAGCACCAAATGATTTGCTGATGATGACATTTCTTCCTTTTGGGCCCAAAGTAACTTTGACTGCATTAGCCAAGGCGTCTACACCTTTTTTTAGCCCATCGCGTGCATCAATATCGAACTTAATATCTTTTGCCATTTTCTTTAGTTGATTTTTTAATTAAACAATTGCTAATAGGTCACTTTCGCGCATCATCAAATAGTCGACCCCATCCAATTTTAGTTCGGTGCCAGCATATTTACCATAAAGAACAGTATCACCAATTTTTACGGTGATGGCCTCATCTTTGGTGCCGGGGCCAACAGCCACTACTTTTCCTTTCTGAGGTTTCTCCTTGGCGGTGTCGGGAATAATGATACCGGAAGCTGTTTTGGTCTCAGCTTCAACAGGCTCTATAAGAACCCTATCCGCTAATGGTTTGATGTTAACTTTAGCCATATTATTATTTTTTAGGTATTTGTTTTGAAAATTCTGGAAACTTTGGGCAGAAATTATGCCATTACGTGAAAACTGACATTATGTTAAAATAAAAATGCCAGCTTGTCATTTAAGCCGGCATTTTGTAGTAGTGTTGTCATCAAATTTAGTTGATTGTATCCGCTGGATTTGTATTGTCACCTGAAGGAATTTGCTCTGGAACTTCCTCAGGAATGGTCTCAGGTATAGTGGTCTCAGTACCGTCTCCTTGTAATAATTTGGAATCCGCCTGATTGTAGCTCCCCTTAAGGGAAACATTGGAAAGCAAGATCAACACGATCAATAGTGTGGCAAGGGTCCATGTACTTTTATCCAAAAAGTCTCCGGTCTTTTTTACACCTCCCACAATTTGGTTGCCCCCTCCGCCAAAAGAGGATGATAATCCTCCTCCTTTCGGGTTCTGCACCATAATGACCAAAACCAACAGCAGGCATACGATGATGATCAATATTAAAAAAATAGTAAACGTACTCATTATCCTTAATCGTTTTCTTTCTGCAGCTTCTTCACCGCCCGAATTTGGTCTGCAAAGAAACCACTTTTTTCCGGATATTTCAAACTCAATATTTTATAGGCCTGGATAGCCTTTTTGTACTTTTTTTGCTCCAAATATACCTTTGCCAAAGTTTCTGTCATCAACTCATTTTTGTCCATTTTCACGGACTCCTTAATGTTGACTTTGGCCTTCGAATCTTCCCTGGGAATGATTTTCGGTTTACTCTCTATAAACTTGTCCAGCAAATCGAACTTTTTCTTTTTTTCCAGCTCTTCGGTTTCAGCATCCGAAGCATTTTCAGAGTCGCTTTTTGAGGTGAGCTGCAGCCATTCTGTAAATGAGTGCTTTTCCTTTTTTGTAAATGGTAACGGTTTTCCCAGTTCCAGCTCAGTTTTTGGATCAAAATCTTTGTTTTCGGACTTGGGAGCCTCAGATTCCGTTTTCTTCGACTTGAAAAGTGTGGGATTCAAAATTTGTTCGGCATCCTGAATGTTCTGTGGAAGTGCAGCCTCTTCAGAATCTTTTCCCAAAATGGTCTCTACATCCGGACTTGGTTCAATTTCTTCTGAAATGGCTTTTTTATCTTGGAGTTTTGGTGCTCGTCCGGCGATGGTATCGGCGATGTTGTTTTGAACGAACTCCTTTGAGGTAATAAAGTCAAAGAGTACATCGCGATCTGTGGTATAGGCCGCTGTTACTTTCAGTGCGTTGTTGTATTTGTAACTATCCAAATTTTTCAATCCTTTTAAATGCAGGGCACGGGCGGCTTGGAAGTAAGGATATTCATCAATGATATCTTCCAGTTCCCGTGTCTGTTTTGGGGACAGAATGGTATTTGATTTTTGGAGAACCTGAATAAAATCCGATACGTTCATGCTTTACCAATTTCCCAAAGATGCATTAAAAATATCCTGTGTGATTCGCTCAAAAATTTCCTCATGGGCCTGTGCTTGGATTGCAGTCAGAGAAGTAGCGGCATCGAAATCAAAAAAGAATGAGAATCGCTTTTCAAAATCGGCTTCTTCCTTTGTTTTATTAAAGAACCGTACGTTCACACTCATGGTCAATCGGTTTTGGGCTGTAAGCTGATCTGAGGTTGCGGTCATAGGGGTCACTTTGTACTCTACAATCTCACCTTCGTACAACAGATCCCCATTGCTTCCCGTAAGCGATAGACTGGTAAGGTTATTGATCAAATCTTGAAGCGCCAAAGTAAAATCGCGATCCAATCCCGGTTCAATGGTGGAACCGGGACTCTGATCGGCATAGTTTTGAAAGAAATTGACCTGGAAACTTTCAGCCGTTCCAATGTCCGCTCCCGAAAAATTATATGCCCCACAGGAGTAGAGGC
>JANQRD010000088.1 GCA_028284725.1 Allomuricauda sp.
TTTCTTTTCGTCTTCAGTTGCCCTGATGACCTCTGCAGGTAGCACCGTGGGTGATCCCTTCGAGCTTAAAAAGGTATTTACCCCAATAATCGGATATTCCCCAGAGTGTTTGAGGGTTTCGTAATGCAGACTTTCCTCTTGAATCTTGGAGCGTTGGTACATGGTCTCCATAGCGCCCAAAACGCCACCACGTTCCGTGATTCTATCAAACTCCAATAAAACAGCCTCCTCTACCAAATCGGTGAGTTCTTCGATTATGAATGAACCCTGCATCGGGTTTTCGTTTTTAGCCAATCCAAGTTCCTTGTTGATAATCAATTGAATGGCCATGGCCCTGCGCACAGATTCCTCGGTCGGAGTGGTAATGGCCTCGTCATAAGCATTTGTATGCAAGGAGTTGCAGTTATCATAAATGGCATATAATGCCTGTAACGTAGTTCGGATATCGTTAAAGTCAATTTCCTGGGCATGCAGACTTCTTCCTGAGGTTTGAATATGGTACTTCAACATTTGGGCCCTTGGGTTGGCACCATACTTTTCCTTTAACGCCTTTGCCCAGATTCTTCGGGCAACCCTCCCGATGACCGCATATTCCGGATCTATACCATTGGAAAAGAAGAAGGACAGGTTTGGGCCAAATTTATTGATGTCCATCCCCCTGCTTAGATAATACTCCACGTAGGTAAAACCGTTGGAGAGTGTAAAGGCCAATTGGGTAATTGGGTTGGCACCGGCCTCAGCGATGTGATACCCTGAAATGGAAACGGAATAAAAATTACGTACTTGTTGGTCTATAAAATATTCTTGGACATCGCCCATTAGCCGAAGTGCAAATTCCGTGGAAAAAATACAGGTGTTCTGTGCTTGATCTTCCTTAAGGATATCGGCCTGTACCGTTCCACGCACCTGATTTAAGGTCTCTTTTTTGATTTTATCATAGGTTTTCTTGGGCAGTACCTGATCTCCGGTAACCCCTAAAAGTAGCAGCCCCAAACCATCGTTCCCTTCGGGAAGTTCTCCTACATACTTAGGTCTGGACGCCTTTTTCTTTTTAAAAATGACATCCATTTTTGCTTCCACCTCTTTTTCAAGCCCATTTTGCTTGATGTATTTTTCGCAATTTTGGTCAATGGCCGCATTCATAAAAAATGCAAGAAGCATTGGAGCTGGACCATTGATGGTCATGCTTACTGAAGTCATAGGGTCGCTCAAATCAAAACCGGAGTAGAGCTTTTTAGCATCATCCAAACAGCAGATGGAAACCCCGGCATTTCCAATTTTTCCATAAATGTCTGGTCTATGATCCGGGTCGTTCCCATAAAGCGTAACGGAATCAAAAGCAGTTGAAAGTCTTTTTGCCGGCATGTCCAAACTCACATAATGGAACCTTCGGTTGGTACGTTCGGGACCTCCCTCACCCGCAAACATTCGGGTAGGGTCCTCTCCTTCCCTTTTAAAGGGATACAATCCAGCTGTATATGGAAATTCCCCGGGAACATTTTCCTGTAGCATCCAACGTAGAATATCCCCCCAAGCTTGGTACTTGGGCAGGGTAACTTTGGGAATTTGGCTATGGGAAAGTGACTCGGAATGGGTTTTAATGTTCACTTCTTTGTCCCTTACCTTAAAGGTGTAGACCTCAGATTTATATCGATTTACTTTTTCAGACCATTTTAATAGTGCCTCCCAATGATGGGGATCCAAATTCATTTTGACCCGATCAAATTCCTTAATTAAAAGGGAAATGAAAGTCCGAACATCCTCGCCCTTAGCATTTGAGCGCAGCGCATCCTCATCCAATCCTGATTTGGACAAAAACCTCATTCCTTCTGTTGCTGCATCAAAGCCTGCGACCGAAGCCAAAGTCAAAAAAATACCATAAAGCTTCTGGGCAATTCTTGTCTGCTCATTAGCTTTTACATCATACGCCCGATTGTTTTCGGATATTTCGGAGAGGTATCTTGTCCGTGCCGGAGGTATTACAAATACCTTCTCGGTCATTTCATTCGTAATCTCGAAATCAGAACTCAAATTAGAGGCATTTGCTTTTGAAACCAATGTGTCCATTACAACCTTGTACAATTGGTTCATTCCTGGATCATTGAATTGTGAGGCTATCGTCCCAAAAATGGGAAGATCATCTTGATTCACATCCCATAGCCCATGATTGCGCATGTATTGTTTTTTTACATCCCGTAATGCGTCCAAAGCACCTCGCTTATCAAATTTGTTGTTGGCCACCACATCGGCAAAATCAAGCATATCAATTTTTTCGAGTTGGGTTGCCGCGCCAAACTCTGGGGTCATCACATAAAGGGAAACATCGCTGTGTTCCAAAATTTCGGTGTCAGACTGACCAATTCCGGAAGTTTCAAGAACAATCAAATCAAAATGGGCGGCCTTCAATACCTGAACTGCTTCAGCGACATGTTTGGACAAGGCCAGATTGGATTGACGAGTGGCCAAGGATCTCATGTACACCCTGTCATTGTTTATAGCGTTCATCCGTATGCGATCACCCAATAGGGCTCCTCCGGTTTTTCTTTTGGAAGGGTCTACTGAAATAATTCCGATATGTTTTTCTGGAAAATCACTTAAAAACCGCCTTACCAATTCGTCCACCAAACTGGATTTTCCAGCTCCTCCCGTTCCAGTAATTCCGAGTACTGGGATTTGTCCTTTATTTTCTTTGATCAACGATTCATGGGATTCATAAACATCGTGTCTATTTTCTGCCAATGATATTAACCGAGCCAGGGTATTTTCATCTTTGGCACAAAGTAATTCTGCTAATTTTTTTCCTTTTGGGATATACAAATCGGGTACCTGGGTATCGCAGCGTTCCACCAAATCATTGATCATCCCCTGAAGCCCCATTTCACGGCCATCATCAGGAGAGTAAATGCGTTCTACCCCATAGTACATCAACTCCTTGATTTCTTCCGGTAAAATTACGCCACCGCCGCCGCCAAAAATCTTAATGTGCTCTGCTCCCCTTTCTTTGAGCAAATCGAACATATAGCGGAAATATTCGTTGTGCCCACCTTGATATGAGGTCATGGCAATCGCATTTGCATCTTCCTGAATGGCACAATCCACCACCTCTGCAACGCTTCGGTCATGTCCCAAATGGATTACCTCCACCCCCGTGGATTGAATAATGCGCCGCATAATGTTGATAGCCGCATCGTGACCATCAAACAAGGAAGCCGCAGTTACAATTCTAATTTTGTTTTTGGGTTGATAGGGCTTTGTTTGTTCCATTAGCAATAAAGGGTCGATTTTTGCCCTGCAATTTACGGAAAATGCAACCGAAAATCCATTTTGATTAGGATATTATAAAAATATTGGGTGTCTTGAATTCCTTTTTTTGAATATCATAATTTTAACCCCTTAAAAGTGCCTCGTGAAACTCACTATCCTCATCCATTGTCCCGATCAATCCGGAATAATAAGTTCCGTGACTCGGTTTATCCACAAAAAAACGGGAAACATTATTTATTTGGACCAACATGTGGATAAGGAGGCTGGGGTTTTCTTTATGCGATTGGAATGCGAATTCGAAAACGGCATCACCTTGTCACAATTCAAGCAAGATTTCTCGGAATTGGTAGCACTAAAGTATTATATGCAATGGGATGCCTATAAGGATGGGGAAAAGCCTAGAATGGCCATTTTTGTTTCCAAATACAACCATTGCCTTTACGATCTTTTAAGTCGGTTCAATTCGGGTGAATTACCTATTGAGATTCCTTTCATTTTAAGTAATCATCCTGATTTGGAATATGTAGCTGAACAATTTCAAATTCCCTACTACCATGTCCCCATTTCAAAAGACAAAAAGGCAGAGGCGGAAGAAAAACAGTTGGAACTACTAGAGGAGCACCAGGTTGATTTCATTGTACTGGCACGTTACATGCAGATTCTTTCTTCAAAGGTAATTGATGTCTATCCTCATAAAATCATCAACATTCACCATTCATTCCTACCTGCTTTTGCAGGCGCCAAACCATACCACGCAGCGTTTGAACGTGGGGTCAAGATTATCGGTGCAACCAGTCATTATGTTACCGCAGAGCTCGATGCAGGCCCCATCATTGAACAGGACGTCACTACCGTCTCACATACGCATTCCGTAAAGGATTTCATCGCCAAGGGAAGGGATTTGGAAAAAATAGTGCTTGCAAGAGCAGTACAGCTCCATGTAGACAGAAAAACCATTGTTTACAAGAATAAAACGGTGATTTTTTCATAATTCCTTCTATTTACCAAACGGTTTCTACCACTTTAACCGTAATTTCACTTCAATCATAAATACGTTTACATATGAAACGAACAATGCTATGTTTTGCTGTTTTTTTGACGATTGGCTGTACCGAGTTGCAGCAGGTGGTCAACCAATTGCCACAAGGGACTCCTGGTATTGGAAACGCTGAAATTGCACAAGGTTTAAGAGATGCCCTGAATCTTGGGATTGAAAAACAAGTGAACAAATTAGCCATCAAAGATGGTTTTTTTAAAAACGAATTGGTTAAAATCCTCCTTCCGGAAGAGCTAAAAAAAGTGGATAAAACCCTTCGTGATATAGGTTTGGGCAACTTGGCCGATGAGGGGCTTCGCGTAATAAACAGGGCTGCTGAAGACGCTGTGAAAGAGGCCACTCCCATTTTTGTAGATGCTGTTAAGGGAATCACCTTTGCTGATGCCCGCCAAATCCTGTTGGGTACTGACAATGCAGCGACCAGTTATTTAGAGCGGTCAACCTCCACCAAACTCTACAATAAATTTAATCCTATTATTAAAAGTTCATTTGACAAAGTTGGGGCTGACAAAATCTGGAAAAACATCATCACGAAGTACAACGACCTCCCTTTTACGAATGATGTAAACCCAGATTTGACCGACTATACTACATCCGAAGCATTGGATGGTGTGTACACTATGATTGCCATTGAGGAAAGAGAAATTAGAACCAAAATATCCTCTCGTACCACAGATTTGTTAAGAAGAGTGTTTGCTTTGCAAGATTAATTATAATTTTTTCTTAAAAATGTAATATCTTTAGATTTTTATCGTTATTATCACAATAAAACGAGGCAATTATAACAAATTCCTAAAGTTTACTTAACCTTGACCTCAAGGTTAAAGAGGAATTTTGTAGCAAATTATCTGAGTTAGCATTTTTTTGAGTTAGTTAGTTTAAACCGGTGTTCGCACCGGTTTTTTCTTTATGATTAATTCCTTATAAATCAAGAGCTTAAAACCCCACCAAGGTATGAGTATGTTTCAATTATAAAAGGTAAACTATTATCGGGGTTTACGATTTTTAAGTTAATTTTAACAAAACTGACTTGTTAATTCTTTAATTTCAAAGAGGGCTAATTCATTAATCAAAAAATGGGACGGTTAAAGTACGCAATACTTCTATTTGCCGTTATCAGTGTGTCTTGCTATGGCAAGACTTTTAAAACTAGCATCGAATCGTCAGCATTCGATGAGGCCGCCATTGTGCTTAATGATTCCATAAAATGGGCCGATTACTACTACAATATCCACCGCTATAAAAAGGCCATTCCTCTGTATGAAAAAAATCTGGATAATCCGGAAGTTGAAAAGACACGCATCCTTAAAAAGTTAGCGCTCAGCGAAGCTGCCTTAGAGAACACGGATAAAAGTATTGCCAATATCAAAGAGTATCTGAATTTAGATTTCAATCCAAGTTTTCTTTTGAATGAGGGTTTCGATGCTATCCGAGAAGCTCCGGAGTTCAAAAAAATATCGAATCGTATTGTACCCCGTGTAACCGCAATGACGCTTCTGTACCTGTTCGTTGCACTGATCGGTTTTTACGTTGTGTTCATCGTTAGCCTTAACAAACAGATCCACCCTACCTCAAGATTTCTAATTGTAGCTTTTACCTTTATTCATTCGTTCTTCGTTTTACATATCAGTATCAATAGGGCGAACTATCATTTTGAGTATCCCCACACCTACTTAATGACTACTTGGGCGTCTTTTTTATATGGTCCCTTACTATATTTTTATTTAAAGATCACCTCGCAAAAATATAAGCTACGAGCAATTGATTCATTGCATATCCTGCCAAGCTTGGCTTTACTGGTCTATTTAATTTCTGATGTCTATCTACTATCTTCCGACACCAAAATACAGATAATGCTTTCCTCAATAGATGGTGCATTAAGCCCCAAAAACTCGGCAAGATTCATACTAGTGGTAAGCTTGAAAGCTTTGTCTTTGGCTATTTACGGGTACTTTATTCGCAAAGTTTACCTGAAAAGCAAAAAACAGAAGCTTTTGGAGACCAAAAAATTGGTCTGGCAAAGAAACATCTACTATATACACATACTTTACGTAATTACCTATGCCATTTATGGTATTGTCATTGTAAATGGAATGGAAACAGGAATTCTGTTCGATACCACCGCTGCAGCTATGGCGCTTATGGTAATCTATATCGGTTATTCGGCAAACATTCAGCCTGAAGTATTCAACGGCGCCTATGCCTATACAAATCCACTCTTCCCCAAATACGAAAAATCGGGCCTTACTCCCAGCCTATCGAAGGAGTTAAAGGAAAAACTGGTTTATCTGTTCACCGAAGACAAGATATACAAGGAAAACGATATTAGCTTGGATATGGTCGCAGACAAGCTGAACACTACCAGGCATAATGCTTCACAGATTATTAATGAGCACTTCAATGTCAGTTTTCATGAGTTTGTGAACATGTATCGAATCCGTGAGGCAAAACAACTATTGCTGGAGGATAAATCCAGAAGATTGAACATTATCAATGTAGCCTACGAAGTAGGGTATAACAACAAGGTTACATTTAATAAGGCCTTTAAAAAAGACACCCAACTTACCCCTACCCAATACCAGAAAAGTGTTTTAAAAGTTCATCAATCCAAGTGGTAATCTTCTTTCGGCTAGGTAAATGTTTATCAGGTTTAGCTTTTAAAAAAACGCTCTTTATTTAATTTACTCTTAGAAACAGCCCATGGGATACCATACTACAATTATTCTTTGGTCTCATTAGGTACATATTTGAATTAGTCATCGATTGCAACCTTATGGGCTGTTTTTTTACTTCTGGAAGTATTTCCCTGACCTTTGCCTATTCGATTCCATTTAAATACTGAATCACTTTTTCATTAAAAATTGTGGGCTCCTCCACATTGACCACATGCCCGCAATTTTCAATTACATACAGTGAAGAAACGGTATGTGCGGCCACAACTTTTTTGATTGTCGGAAGAAACAGATAGTCCTCACCACCCATAATATAAAAAGTAGGGATTTGAATGTCCACCATTCTAAAAAAGCGCAACAGTGGGTTGATTTCCGAGGTCAATTTAAACCATCGAATAAATTCCTTTTGATACAGTTTTTTGGCTTCGCGGACAAAAAGCAATCTAGATTCTCGATGGTTCCTGTTCGGCATAATCACAAAAGCAAAAAACTTGTATAGCCATAAATAGGGTACAATCGATTTTAAAACGATACCCAACCGCATCAAAACCTGGGAACGGAAGTTCAATTTCATTATGGCACCTCCCATAACCATGCTCCTTACACGGGTAGGGTGATTCTCCGCCAAATTCCTAATCAAAATCGTGCCCAACGAAATTCCTATGAAGTGGGATTGCTTTATTTTTTCATGATCCAGCACCTCTACGATATCCGACGTAATGGAATCGAAGGTGTACTTTTCACTAAAGGCATCCTTAATATTCGGTTTCGAATTGCCATGGCCCCTAAGATCCAAAAGAAGAATATTGAAATGTTTTTTAAAGTCGCGAAGTTGTTTGTACCAAATGGTGGAGCTTCCGCCTGCACCGTGAACAAAGGTGACCCATTCCTTGGAGGTATGATGTCGATATGTAGTGTAGTGTAACAAATTGACAGGCAGCAAATGTACGTTAATTTTTTGCCAACAAAAGGTAAGATTCTTATGACATCGTGGGTGATTTCGTTAAATTTTAGATAAAGTACCTGATTTTTAGCCGTATACACCTGCTACTCGTCAACTATAGGGTGATTTTCAACGTATCTTTGATATAACAAATCTTATTACAATGAAACAGTATTGCAAAGTTGGAGCCGTGACTCCAATCACAAGCGGAAACCAAGCGGTTGCAGCCTTGAAATTTAGATACCAGGATTTTATAGCAAAAGCCGCTGACGCAACATATATTGACACCAATCTTGGTGAATTCTTCAAAAGAAAGGCGCAAGAAATCAAGAAAGTATTGGAGAATCTGGCTTAAGTAATCAGCATAACTTAGCCAGTTCATCTTCCATTTCCTTTTGGATAGCCTGTGCACTTTTTGCAGCGGCGTCGGCAAAATCCTTCCCATTTGAAGCATAGATGATTCCCCTGGAAGAATTTACGAGTAACCCAACATTTGCGATCATTCCGTATTTGCAGACTTCTTGCAAACTTCCTCCTTGCGCACCAACACCTGGAACCAATAAAAAACTTTCCGGAACGATTTTTCGGACCTCTCCTAGATAAGAGGCCTTGGTAGCTCCTACCACATACATTAATCTTTCGGAATTTTTGTAACCCTTGGAAACCTCCAAAACTTCCCTAAACAATTTCTGACTCCCAAGCTTTTTGGTTTGAAAATCGAATGCTCCTTGGTTGGAGGTCAAAGCCAACAAAATGGTGTGCTTATCTTCAAACTCCAAAAACGGCTCCACGGAATCCTTGCCCATATAGGGTGCAATAGTGATGGAATCGAAATTCAAGGTTTTAAAAAAAGCTTTGGCGTATCTGGTAGAGGTATTGCCAATATCGCCCCGTTTGGCATCCGCAATGGTAAACTGCTCGGGGTACTTGGAGTTCAAATATTCCATGGTGCGTTCCAGGGATTTCCAGCCTTTTAGACCATAGGCCTCATAAAATGCAATGTTTGGCTTGTAGGCAACACAAAACTGATGCGTGGCATCGATAATCGCCCTATTGAATGAAAAGATGGGGTCTTCTTCCTCGAGCAAATGTTTCGGGATTTTATCCAAATCCGTGTCAAGACCCACACAGAGAAAAGATTTCTTCTTGAGGATTTGATCTATGAGGTGTTCGTCAGTCATGAATCAAAAAATCTCCGAGGCTTCTTTTAGTTTTTCCGTGTTTTCAACCAACATCAATTCATCAATAATTTTTTGGATATCCCCGTTGATGATATTTTGCAGGTCATAGAGCGTCAACCCTATTCGGTGATCGGTAACCCTTCCCTGTGGATAATTATAAGTACGGATTTTGGCCGAACGGTCACCACTACTCACTTGAGAGTTCCGCTTTGCGGCATCCTCCTCCTGTTTTTTGGCCAGCTCTAAATCATACAACCTGGAACGAAGCACCTTAAATGCCTTTTCCTTGTTCTTATGTTGGGATTTTTGATCTTGACATTGCGCTACCAATCCAGTGGGAACGTGTGTTAACCTTACTGCTGAGTAGGTCGTATTTACCGATTGCCCTCCAGGCCCTGATGAGCAGAAATAATCGATTCGAACATCTTTTGGGTCAATCTGTACATCAAAATCCTCCGCCTCGGGAATCACCATTACCGTTGCCGCGCTGGTGTGTACCCTTCCCTGGGTTTCCGTCTGGGGAACCCGCTGCACACGATGTACGCCCGCCTCAAACTTTAAGGTGCCATAAACATCCTCTCCTGAAACTTCAAAATGTATCTCTTTATATCCACCACTCGTTCCTTCGTTCAAGTCGATAATGTTGGTGCGCCACCCTTTGGATTCGCAGTACTTCGCATACATCCGATAAAGATCTCCAGCAAAAATACTGGCCTCGTCACCTCCTGTTCCGGCCCTGATCTCCATCACAACATCCTTTTCATCCTCTGGGTCTTTGGGTATCAGCAAGAATTTTATTTCTTCCTCCAACTGGGGTAGACCTTCTTTGGCCTCTTCCAATTGCATTTTGGCCATCTCCACCATTTCGGCATCGCTGCCATCGGCAATAATCTCCTCGGCCTCGGTGATATTATTCGTAAAGTTGATGTACATCTCTCTTTTGTCCACAAGCACCTTAAGGTCTTTGTACTCCTTATTCAACTTTACATATTTCTTTTGGTCTGAAATGATGTCAGGCTGAATAATTAGGTCAGAAACCTCATCAAAACGTTGTTTTACAATGTTGAGTTTGTCAAGCATAAATCAATCCGCGTTAAGATTGCGAATTTACGATTTTTGATTGGATTGTTTTGCCGGGATACCTTGGCTAGTTACCCACAAAAGTAGTTCCCAGGGTAATGATGTAGGCGTTCAATCCGTCACTCCGGTCGTACTGGTTGAAACGCAAATCAATGGTTTTAAGTCCAAACGTCAAGATTCGGGCATTGGCAAAGATGTCCCTATACTGAACGCCCAAACCATATTGATGCGCATCATAGTCGGAAAGGTCATAATCCGAAGTATAAAAATCGAAAGTGGAAAGTGCACCTTCTTTTGGGTAAAAGTAATCTGCAGCCGTCTGCGTATAGTATCTATAGGTAGGGTACAGGGTGAACTTGTCCGTCAACTTAAAAGGAGTTTCCAAACTTGCGGTATGGGAAACAACACCCCAATCATCCCAATAAAAGCGATAGTAGGAGCGCAACACCAACAAGTCGTTTACGTAATAGTTCAATCGGCCTCCAACAGGAATCTTGAATCTGCTGTCCGGCAATCGCTCCACATCATCGGCCAATTGAAAATCATCAATGAAAAAATCCTCGGCATCACCAAAATACACCCGTTGAAATGGTGTGCTCAACAGTCCATTTTGGGATACCACATCCGCAAAAAGTGCGCCTTGCAATTTCTTGCTTAAAATCTGGGAAAAACTCAGTGATAGGGAATAGGAATTCCTGTTCTCATTATCAAAAACTGTAAAATTGGGATTGTAGGTTCCATTACCTGTAATTCTGCTATCAAAAAATCCATCACGCAGCTCAATAGGGTAAATCGCATTCCATTTATCAAGAAAAACGCCCCCGCTTAGCGTAATTTCCGTGTTTTTTTCATTAAAAAGACGGGTGTAGCTTCCGCCAAAACCGATAGAAAAATAATCATACTCCGTTGAAAAATAGGCGTTGGCACTCCAAATGGAATTTCGGTCGTCTGAACTATGCTGATAACTCGGGTTGATATAAGCCAAAAGGTCTTTTCGTGATTCTCCGGATGAGGCATCAAAAGGAGTAGTGTTGAGATTGGAACCATCCAAGGGGTTAACATTGCTCGACGATGCCGAAGTGTAAGCCGAAAGCCCAACATCGACCGTTAGTATGTCATTTTCGTTCATGGGCATTCGCAAAACTATGGTCGAAGTGGCATCCGTAAGTTCTTCAGTACCCTCTCCACCGGTCACCGCGGCATTTTGGCCATCCTGGCTGTAGTAACTGAACAGGAAATCCAACTCGCTGGTTTCCAAAACCCTCTTTGTATAGGAAGTGTTGGTTTGTTGGCTCCATCCCCATGAAATCATAAAAAATGAAATCATTAAAAGTGTTGCTCTGAACTTACTGGGGTTTTGGATTTTTGGAAGGTTGGATTGCACTAATCTGGTTTTTACATTTATGATTAATTGCATCCGCAACCCCCTCCGGTTTTCCCCCCATTCGCTCCTGCAGAGGCCTCTCTATAAATTTGGAAATTTGTTTCGAACCGCTCGCACGCCTTGGCACTTAACTGCATTTCAGTGTCGTTAAGGTACACTTTGTCATACTCCCTTACCACCACGCAAGAGCTTATGGAAACACACAACAGGAACAAAAAAAGAAATTTTCGCATGTTTCTAAAGTTACTGATTTTGGTCAAATACAATTCCCGAGCTTTTGTGCAGTTTGTTTTCCGAATCCACAACCACCACCTCTACCCCGTCAATTTGATTGATCAGATGGATTCCACTGTCCCTGCCCATAATAAAGACCGCAGTGGCCAAGGCATCGCACAGTTCGGCATTCTTCGCAAAAACCGAAACACTCGTAATGCCCTCTGTAGGGTATCCGGTCCTGGGATCAATGATATGGGAGTACTTCTTTCCGTTAAAAATGATGTACTTCTCGTAATTTCCCGAAGTAGCCACAGATGATTCAATAACTGGAAGCCAGCTGAACACCTTGTCCTTGCTCAACGGATTGGCAATGCCCACTAACCATTTATCGCCCGTGGCTTTGGTGCCCCAGGTGGTCAAATCACCCGAGGCGTTGATAATGCCTCCTTTCACTTGTTTTGAGACCAAAAGTTCTTTTGCCCTGTCCGCTGCATAGCCCTTTCCAATAGCACCAAAACCGATTCGCATGCCCGGTTCGGTCAAATAAACGGTCGACTTATCCGAATCAATAAGTATCTTCTCATGGCCTATTTTTGATATCGACCGTTGAATCTCAGCTTCGGACGGCTCTCGCTTCATTGTGCCATCAAACTTCCAAATATTGTCCATGGAAGCATAGGAAATATCAAAAGCACCATCGGTGATTTCAGAGATTTTTTTGGAGCGCTCTATCAAACCAAAAAGTTCAGTACTTACCTTGACCGGTTTGATACCAGCATTTTTGTTAATCAAAGAGGTTTCGGAATTCTCATCCCAAGAGGAAATGATTTTTTCAATACGCTTTACTTCGGATACCGCCTCATCAATATTAATGTATCCAATGTCCTCATTAGGGGCCACAACGGTAATCTCGAACCGCGTCCCCATCAACTTTAAGGCCTTTCTAACGGTGACGTCTTTCCTTTCCTGCCCGGGAGACAACATGCATGTTAGGCTGCAAAAAAAGGCAAGAAAAAACTTCATCGTACAAAACTATTCAATAAGGCTATATATTCTTTTGGGGTGGTTTTTCTGTTGAATCCGGTCTTGCCCAAAACGGTTTGTTGCTCATTGAGCACTACAATTAGCGGAAAATGACCTTTTGGGTTGAACTGTTCGGCGAGCGATTTGTTTGAATTTAGTTTTGCCTCCGGAAGTTGATTCTTTTTCTTTCGTGGAAAATCGGCGTTATATAGCACATAATGGGAATCCGCATAAGTCTTAAAATCCTCCGATTCCAGTATGTTCCGCTTTAATCGAATACATGGAGCGCACCAATCCGATCCGGAAAACACCAAGACAATGGGTTTATTCACTTCTTGCGCCACCGATACCGCATCCTTATAATTATCCTGCCAAAGCTGTGCTTGAAGGACACCAAAGGTGAAAAAGAGTAGGATGGGCAACAAGGATTTCATGGTTTGTACACAAGATTTGGAGATTATTCAAAAATACGGAGTATGTCGCCTGTTAGTTCAGTATTGTATATTCTGATGGGCCGCGGCGGATTGCTATCAACCTGATTTAACGGAGTGCCATCCTGCGCAAATCGCGAACCGTGGACATCGCAGTAAAAGATTCCTCCATCCTGATTCACAAAACGTACCTGATCGTAAGACTCATGGCTGCATACCTGGGTTGCAGCGACAAACTCTCCTTCGAGATTTCTAACAATGACCACCAAGTTCTTTAAAATGAAACCGCCGTTTTCCGATAGGTTTTCGGCTTCGGCTGAAGTCAGATCAATCGTAAAATCGACACCGGTAGGTTCTTCAACGATATTTCCTGGATTTTCAT
>JANQRD010000092.1 GCA_028284725.1 Allomuricauda sp.
CCGGAAGATCCGTCAATCGATGCCACTAAAAGGGCACTTTCAAATTCGGGTATTGCCATTTCGGTAGGAGCTCTTCTTGGTGGAGCGCAGGGACGAATCCTTAAAAATGTGATTGATAAGGTTGGCAGACTGCGCATTGCGGTTGCAGGTGGGGACACCTCAGGTTATGTTACCAAGACCTTGGGCATCTATGCACTGGAAGCTTTGGCAAGAATTGCTCCTGGGGCACCTCTTT
Organism: Allomuricauda sp.; assembly: GCA_028284725.1. Taxonomy (GTDB): domain Bacteria; phylum Bacteroidota; class Bacteroidia; order Flavobacteriales; family Flavobacteriaceae; genus Flagellimonas. The sequence goes on from JANQRD010000092.1 coordinate 236, forward strand.
GTATCGCCCATGCAAAAAATTTAAGCTATGATGGGCTCGAAATATGTTTAAAGGGAGGACAAAACGGAAGTGAACGTTTCTTTGAATCAGTATGGTTGGGAAGAAACGAATACGATGGATAATAATTATTAAAAATATAACCATGAAAAAAGTGACCTTAGTGGGGGCTGGAGGCAAAATGGGCGTCCGACTTACTAGAAATTTAAAAGATTCGGATTATAATGTTTCGTACCTTGAGGTGAGTCCTGAAGGTATTGAAAGGGTGAAGCGAAATGGAGTCAATGTTTCAAGTGCGGATAAGGCTATACCAGATTCCGATGTAATAATTTTTGCTGTGCCCGATGTTTTGATAGGCAAGGTGGCCGATGAGTATGTTCCAAAAATGAAGACTGGGGCAATGGGCATGTGTCTTGATCCTGCCGCACCTCTTGCAGGTCATTTGCCGAAAAGGGACGACATCAGCTATTTTGTATCCCACCCTTCACATCCCTCAGTATTTAATTGGGAGATGACCTCTGAGGCCCATTACGATTATTTTGGTGGTATAGCCGCCAAACAGAGTATTGTATGTGCCTTGGTCCAAGGAAAAGAAGAAGATTATAACTTGGGTGAAAAGTTGGCGAAGATCATCTATGCACCTGTTACCGACTCTTACCGGATTACTTTGGAACATATGGGCATGCTGGAACCCGCGTTATCCGAAACTTTTGCTGGATCTATGATCACAGTTCTAAAAGAAGGGGTTGATGAAATTGTGGCAAGAGGTGTACCTAAGGAAGCGGCGTATGAGTTTTTTCTGGGCCATATCAATATTGAATTGGCCTTGCTGTTCGGTCAGTTGCCGGGAGGTCAATTTTCCGATGCAGCCAAAAAGGCCATTGAAATAGGGAAGAAACTGATTTTTAAGGAAGATTGGAAAAAAATATTCGATAAAGAAAGTGTAAACGAACAAATTCAAGCTATTACATAACATCGCATGCAACAAAACTTGGTGACACATGGCCATTTTGACGACTTGCCTCCGAAGAAATACCTTCGGGCAGGCAATTTAAAAATGGTTTATGAAGCAGGTTTTATACGTTATGTCCAATACGGTGAGGTTGAGGTGTTACGAATGATCAATCATCTCTTGCGTGATGCTAATTGGGATACCATACCAATGTATATTTCAAATGAAAAAATTGAAATTGATGAAAAAGCATTTACCATTGATTATGAAATGCATTGCAAGAAGGAGCCGATTGATTTTTTTTGGAAATGCAGGATCGTGGGAGACTCTGATTCAAGTATCGTTTTTAAAATCGAGGGAGAGGCAAAAAGTAATTTTCAGAAAAACAGAGCTGGCTTTACGGTAATGCACCCCATTGAAAGTTGCAAGGGGAAGTTATGCAAGATTACACATTCAAGTGGTAAAACAACCATAAGTGAATTCCCAAAATACATTGCGGCAAAACAGCCCTTTCTTGATATTCGGGGCATGGAATGGGAGCCTTCCCCGAACATGAAGGTTGAACTATTCTTTGAAGGAGACATATTCGAGACCGAAGACCAAAGAAATTGGACCGATGCAAGCTATAAGACGTATTGCACCCCATTGGCCGAACCCTTTCCCAAAACACTTAAAAAAGGGGATTCAGTAGCACAAACTGTTACATTTCGATGTAGAGCTGATGGTAAAACGGGGTCTGGCAATACCCAAAAAAATCATTTTCTGCTGGATGGAACAAAGGCTTTTGAGATGCCCAAAGTGGGTACTGTGCTCAATACATTGAGCCACAACGATGAAACGGTATCCCGTCTTGAACAATTGAACCTTGATTTTCTAAGAGTGGAGTTGAAAGTGTGGGAATGGGATGCTGAATACCTGGAAAAAGCCATAAAAACAGCAAAAAACACCAATTGTTCATTAGAAGTTGTTTTGTTTTTTGATGATGTTGAAATCGACTTTATTGATGAATTGGTTCCACATACCAGCATTATCTCAAGGTTTATCCTGTTCACGCTCAATACTAAAAGTACCCATGCCGATAGTATAGAAAAGGTAGTACCCTTGTTGCGGAAAAAGTTTCCAAAATGCCAAATTGGTGCCGGAACAGATGCCTTTTTCAAAGAGTTGAACGATTACCGTGTGCCTGTTGAAAAGATTGACTTTTTGACTTTTTCGGTAAACCCACAAGTACATGCTTTTGATTTGGATTCCCTTACTGAAACCTTACAAGCACAGCGTGATGTTGTGGAAACCTGCAAGCATTTTTCAGATGGAAAGGAGGTCGCCGTTGGCCCCGTTTCTTTACATATGCGTTGGAATCCCAACGCTACTACAATAGATGATAAAAGTAATGGCCCACCCAGTTTTACACAACAATCCGATTCCCGTCAAGTATCATTATATGGGGCCTCTTGGCTGATGGGCAGTTTTAAAAATTTGACAGAAAGTGGAGCCAATACCATAACCTTTTTTCAAACAAGTGGTAGGCATGGCCTTATGGCAAACGTTAATGACCCTTGGACTCCGGAATATAAAGTTCCAACAAGCTGTGTCTATCCTATGTACCTGATATTGAAAGAAATCTTGAAGGACAAAAGCACCAAACGCATCATCCCAATAAAAAGCTCGAACAATCTCGTTTTTGATGGATTGGTTTTTTTGGATGATTTGAATATATCGACATTACTGGTTTCAAATTATACCAATGAAGCCATTTCGATTCAGCTTCCGGAAAAAAAATGTATCCAATTAAATTGGATGCTGGATACATCAAACATACTCGACTTTACGAAATCTCCTGAAAAACTTGAAAATGCGCTTACTACTAAAAAAGAGGACATGATAATTTTGCCTGCTTTCGGAATCGGGTGTTATAAGTTGATTGCCGTTTGATGTGCCATTGAAGTTCATTACGGCCATCAAAAAAGATTAACTTGCTTGTGATAATAAATCTTGCCGATATTGTGTGGGACAAGTGCCGACTATTCTTCGAAACTGCTTATGAAAATTGGAGAGATTATTGAACCCACTGGCATAGCAAGCCCTGGTCACATCATGGTTTCCTTCGCGCAACAATCTACAGGCGTTTGCAATTCTTATCTCGCTGAGGTATTCAAAATATGTCTTTCGGGTATGTGCCTTGAAAAAACGGCAAAAAGCAGCCTTGGAATGATTGGTCAATTCGGCTACGATGTCCAGTGATATCGGCTCTTGAAAATTACTGATGGTGTATTTGTAGACCTTGTTTATTTTTTCAGAGGACTTCTCATGCGCATCCACTATGTAGTTCACCGAATTGAAAAAACGATACTCTTGCGACCTGGCAAGTTCATGTAAAATTGAAAGTAGTTCCAAAATGGCATGGGTGCCTTCCAATTTTCGGATTTTCACCAGTCTTTTTCCTACTGTTTTTCTAGTATTGCCCAAAAAGCGAAGTCCTTTTGAAGCTCTGCCAATAAGTTCGTTGATGTGTGAAAACTCTTTGACATCAAAAAAATCCTTTCCCAAAAAATCCTTTTTAAATTGCACAACTATGGCCTCGGGCTTTTCCAAGGGATTCTTTTCATAATACTCTTTATCGCCAAGCCGTGTATGTGGCAAATTTTCACCGCACATGATCAATTCACCTTCTTCAATCCCCTCAATGCTATTTCCGATGTAGTCTGTTCCCTTACCCTTGATGCAATACAAAAGTTCAACTTCGGGATGATAATGCCACGGAGTTGCCAAAGCCCTGTCCGTTTTGATCACCAGGGAGTTTTCTATAGGAGGGATTATCTTTAAAAAGTTGGGCTTCATTTTGAGCTAGGTTGTACTCTAAATATACAATTTTAATCTTTTTAATGGCTTAAAATGCAAATCTAAGATCATGTTTGGTTAAAATAAGTGCTGTGTTCAAGGTGTAATTTGATTATTTTAAATGCCTAGAATCCTGTAGTTTTAACTCCTATTCTCGAGAAAATCTATACTATAATTAATAACAATGGGCAGAAATCCAAATGAACCATACTACAATCCGAAGTATCCCACAATCGAGGATTTGAGAAAAAAGGCAAAAAACAAAATTCCAAAATTTGCCTTCGAATATCTTGACGGAGGATGCAATGACGATGTCAACGTGAAAAAGAACACGGATGAAATACGGAATGTGGAGTTGATTCCACGGTATCTGGCCAGCCCTACCAAGAGCAACCTAAAAACCACACTTTTTGGCCATACGTATGATGCTCCCTTTGGTGTGGCTCCAGTAGGCTTACAAGGTCTTATGTGGCCAAATGCGCCCGAAATATTGGCAAAAGCGGCCTTCGAAAATAATATTCCATTTATTTTGAGCACGGTTTCCACCAGCAGTATCGAACGAATTGCTGAAATAACGGAAGGCCAAGCATGGTTCCAACTTTACCACCCTGCCAAAACAACATTGCGTAACGATTTTTTAAAACGGGCGCAAGATGCTGGATATTCCGTTTTAGTGATTCTTTGCGACGTGCCCACATTTGGTTACAGGCCCAGGGATATTCGGAATGGTTTGGCCATGCCTCCAAAAATGTCGGGCAGAAATATTTTGCAAATACTTGCAAGACCGAAATGGGCGTACCATACTTTGGTACATGGTCAACCCAATTTTGAAACCCTAAAACCCTACATGCCCAAGAATCTAAATTTGAGCCAGTTGGGGAAATTCATGGATGATACTTTTTCAGGTAGGCTTTTCGAGGAAAAAATAAAGCCCATCAGGGATATGTGGGATGGCAAATTGGTATTGAAAGGGGTAGCAAGTAAAGAAGACACCGAGAAAGCGATAAGTTTAGGGCTGGATGGAATTATTGTCTCCAACCATGGAGGGAGACAATTGGACGCAGGTGAATCCACAATAGCACCTTTGACCAGAATAGCTAAAAAATATGGAGATAAGATTACGGTAATGATGGACAGTGGCATTCGTTCCGGTCCCGATATCGCAAGATGTCTGGCGAGTGGTGCCCAATTCACATTTATGGGGCGATCGTTTATGTACGGCGTATCGGCATTGGGGAACAAAGGGGGTGATCACACCATTACCATACTAAAAAAACAACTGCAACAGGTAATGGAACAAATCAACTGTGAGAACGTATCACATTTATCAGATCATCTTGTAAAATAGAAGATATTTAACAGTGAGGTAAAGATTGAAATCTCTTAGTCAAACAAGGGAACAAATACAAACAAATACTAATTTTTGAACACTAAAACTAATTGAATCAGTATGCCAAGATTTAATATAGATGCAGACCCGGAACATACTTATGATGCCATTGTAATCGGTTCGGGCATTAGTGGTGGCTGGGCGGCCAAAGAACTTTGTGAAAAGGGACTCAAGACTTTAGTGCTTGAACGTGGTCCTGTAGTGGAACACGTTGTAGATTATAGGACGGCCAATTGGGATTTATGGGATATGGAATATCGAGGAGCCCTCACCCCTAAACAACGCAAAGAACACTATAAGGGCATTCGTTCTGGGTTTATCGGGCAGGATACGGAGCATTTTTATGCCAATGATGAGGAGAATCCCTATACGGAAATCAAGCCGTTTTTATGGATACGCGGACACCAAATGGGTGGAAGGTCACTACTTTGGGGAAAACAAACCTACCGATGGAGTGAACTTGATTTTGAAGAAAATGCCCGCGATGGCTATGGGGTAGATTGGCCTATTCGCTACAAAGACCTTGAGCCGTGGTACACGTATGTTGAAAAATTTGCAGGGATTAGTGGTGAACCTTTGGGATTGAAACAGTTGCCAGACAGTCATTTTCTACCCCCAATGGAACTCAACTGTGTTGAAAAACATGTGAAGAGACGATTGGAAAATGAATTCCCAAATCGGCACTTGATTATTGGCCGGGTAGCGCACTTGACCCAGGCCCACAATGGTCGTGGACAATGCCAATACCGTAACCGTTGTAGTCGAGGATGTCCCTATGGGGCCTATTTTAGTAGTAATTCGGTAACCCTCCCGGCAGCCAATTTAACCGGCAACTTAACTTTTAGGCCCTATTCTATTGTGCAGTCCATCATGTACGACGAGTCCAGCAGTAAGGCAAAAGGAGTCCGAATTATTGACGCTGAGACCAATGAGGATATCGAATACAGGGCCAAGATTATTTTCTGCAACGCCTCTACCCTGAGCACCACGCAAATATTACTCAATTCCACCTCGAATAGGTTCCCAACAGGCATGGGTAACGATAGTGGCGAACTTGGGCATAATTTGATGGACCATACCTACCGCGTTGGTGCAATAGCCAAAGTGGACGGTTTTGACGACAAATACTATAGTGGTCGTCGGCCCAATGGTATCTATATTCCACGCTATTGGAACCTAAATGAACAATCACGATCAGATAAGTTTTTGCGTGGCTTTGGTTTCCAAGGAGGGGGATATCGCAATGGCAATGCCGCAAATATAAAAGATTTTGGAGCAGACTTTAAAGAGCAAGCCCTTAAGCCAGGTCCTTGGGAATTCTTTATTACAGGTTTTGCCGAATGCTTACCATATCATGAGAATCAGGTGTATCTGAACAAAGAAGTGACTGACAAATGGGGGCAGCCCACGCTATCAATCGATTGTGAATTTAAAGAAAATGAATTGGCATTGAACAAACAAATAAAAGAGGATGCCGTAGAAATGCTTGAGAGGATAGGCTTAAAAGATGTTACTGGCTTTGACAACCAGCATGAACCCGGTTACGGCATACATGAAATGGGTACGGCCCGAATGGGGCGTAATGCTAAAACTTCGGTTTTGAATGCCACTAACCAAATTCACGCAGTTAAGAATGTATTTGTGACCGATGGGGCTTGCATGACCTCCAATTCCTGCGTGAACCCTTCCTTGACCTATATGGCCATTACTGCACGGGCGGCGAATCATGCCTTCGAAGAACTAAAAAAAATGAATCTTTGATTATGAATAGGAGAAATGCATTGAAGTTCACTGGAAGTATAGCTGTGTCCATTGCTACTGGCCCCACAGTAATTTCCCTTTTGCAAGCTTGCAAAAATGAAATTGGGAACAATTGGAAACCGGAATTTTTGACCGATGAGGAGAAAAGATTTGTATCTACATTAGCCGATATGATTTTACCAAGGACCGATACACCTGGTGCCTTGGATGTCAAGGCAGATATGTTTATCGATAAGGTCATTGCACATGTGTTTGATGAGGAAGGCCAAAAAAGTATGCGTGACAGTATTTCCAAGTTCAACGCAGATTGCAAAGCCAACTTCGGCGATGCTTTTGTGAACCTTTCTGACAAAGATAGGGCTAAGGTATTGCGACAAGAGGAAGAAAAGAGAGGATTGTTTAATCAAAGTGTTTGGGGTACTGCTGTTGGCTTCCAGGAACCTGTCGGGTTTTATCGTTCGTTAAAATCGATGGTACTATGGGCTTATTTCTCCTCTGAGAAAGTAGGGAAGCAAGTTTTAAACTATGACCCTGTTCCTGGAGTTTACAAAGGGTGTATACCAGTTAGTGAGGTGGGCAATAAATGGAGCTTATAAAACCAACCCTTTAAAGAACGTTTGGTGAAAATTCAGGAATTGAAAAAGGCCTCCAATCTCTCGGAGGCCCTTATTTTGTTGGCGGTCTGGACGGGACTCGAACCCGCGACCCCCTGCGTGACAGGCAGGTATTCTAACCAACTGAACTACCAGACCAATGATTTTATCTTTATAAAGACTCTGGCAACAGCCAGATTCAAATCTTGTTTCAAATGCTTTTTGTAAAGCGAGTGCAAATATACATTCTCATTCGTATTGAACAAAACATTTTTTTGAAAATAAGTGTATTGTACTACACGAACTTCTGCCGCTCTATCATAAAGGTGTTCAGCACTTGGGAAAAATCAGAACCTATGTCCACACCCACGTATTTAATACTGTACTGAGCACATTTTAACTTCAGATTTTCCAAGTATTGTGCTACTTTTTTGTGGTATGCGGTTTTTATATTTTCGGCATACAAATCAATGTGCTGTCCGGTCTCTACATCTACAAAACGTTTGGGTGCATTTTCAAAATCGAAATTAAGCTCACGCCCATGATCTAACAGATGAAAAAGTACCACAGCATGCTTATTGTATTTTAAGTGGCGTAGGGCCTCAAAGAGCTGTGCTTCTTCTGTTTCAGTTTGGAACATATCCGAAAACAAAAAAATCAAACTGCGCCTGTGTATTTTTTCCGCTATTTGATGCAAATACGTATAGGTTTTGGTGGTTTTTGAGTCGTTGACCGTGTTGGCCACACTGTTCAGTTTGGAGTAGAGCATTTGAAAATGGCGTTCGCTGCTCTTTTCGGCGGTATAAAAGTTATAGGCATCGGAATAAATGCTCAAGCCAACTGCATCACGCTGTTTTTTTAAGAGCTGCATCAATGCGGCTATTGTTAGAACCCCATATCCAATTTTGTTCAGATTGTTTAGGCTGAGTTGTTTTATTTCTGGATAGTACATAGAGGCCGAGTTGTCCAGAATCATATGGCATCTCAAGTTGGTTTCATCTTCATACCTTTTGGTGTACAATCGATCTGTTTTGGCAAAGAGCTTCCAGTCAATATGCTTGGTGCTTTCACCAGGATTGTAAATTTTATGTTCTGCAAACTCCGCGGAGAACCCATGAAATGGGCTTTTGTGTATGCCACTGATAAAACCTTCCACGATTTGGTTGGCCAAAATCTCGAGATTTTGGAAGAGCTGCGCTTTGTGAAGTTCCGACCGAATGTCCATGTAATGGTTTTCGACCAATATAAAACAAAAAAGGCTTGACGTTTGCCAAACCTTTTTAAAAACTTGTTATTTCGATGCACCTTATAGCACAGCTTCTATAGCATCTGTGTAGGCTTTCTTGGGGGAAACACCAACTTGACGGTTAACAATTTCACCATTCTTAAAGACAAGCACGGTAGGAATATTTCGTACGCCATACTTGGCAGCAAATTGTTGATTCGCATCTACATCAACCTTGCCAACAACCGCTTTTCCCTCATATTCAGTGCTCACTTCGTCAATGATAGGTCCTACCATTCTACAGGGCCCGCACCAAGCTGCCCAAAAGTCCACAACGACAGGTTTGTCGCTTTTAAGTACTACTTCATCAAAAGTTGCATCTGTTATTTCTAGTGCCATTTTATTTGTTTTAATGTTCGCAAATTTAGTCAAATATCGGTCACTTTCCTTACGGGAACCACATTCGTTTTAATTATCGCACCATCAACAATAATTATTGGCATTTTAATTCAACTTGTAATGTATCTCATTCTCTTCCAGGGTAGAAAGGAGTTCACTGTTGATTTTTACCTTTTGTTTTCTGCTGGACAGACTAAGCTTAATTTCCTCTTCCATCTCATAAACCACAAAGCTGAGCGGATGGTCTCCCTTATACGACCGCAAGGTGTCCTTAAGCGTCTGAATGCGTTTTTCTTGTAAACGGTCAATGTCCAGTTTTATGGTAAGTTTTTTGGCATAGGCGTCCATGACATCCTGAAGCTGTTTAAAGTCATTGAATTGCAATCTGGGATCTCCCTTTTTGCCCGTTTCGCGATTCACCCATCCTTCGCGCACAAACGTTTTTACATGAACAAAGGAATTGATCATCAAGAAATGCCTGAACCTCAAGTATTCTTCCCCAAAAATTCGAAACTCATGCGAATCGGTATAATCCTCTAAAGTAAAGAGCCCCCATCCTTTTCCATTTTTGGATACTCGATGTTGTACATCGGTAATCACACCTGCCACGGACAATTCACGATTCACATAATCCTCCAGTCGGGCAAAGGCCGATACGTTACTGTTGCAAAAGGCTGTTATTTCTTTTTTGAAATCGTCCAAAGGATGTCCAGAGATGTAGATGCCAACCACTTCCTTTTCCCGTCGGAGTTTTTCCATGGTGCCCCAATCGTCACAAGGAGGAACGGTAGGTTCGGAGATTTGAGCTTCGCTCATCCCGCCAAACATATCCATTTGAGAGGAGTTTTTGTTTTCCTGATATTTTGAGGCTGACTTCAATACCTTTTCCAGAAAGGTAATACCATCACCATCATGGTGAAAATATTGTGCCCGATGGGTATCTCCAAAAGAGTCAAACCCACCGGCAAGAGCCAAATTTTCAAATGATTTTTTATTGGCGGCCCTTAATTCAACACGCTTAGCCAAGTCGAATACCGATTTATAGGGGCCATCCTTTTTTCGATTTTCCACAATGGTCTCCACGGCTGAGCGTCCAACTCCTTTAATGGCGCCCATGCCAAAACGTACAGCATTGTTTTTATTCACTGCGAATTTGTAGTAGGATTCGTTTACATCTGGCCCGAGTACCTCCAAGCCCATACGCTTGCATTCTTCCATAAAGAAGGTTACTTGCTTGATGTCGTTCATGTTGTTCGAAAGCACTGCAGCCATATATTCGGCGGGGTAATGGGCTTTTAAATATGCGGTTTGATAGGCTATGAAAGCATAACAAGTAGAGTGACTTTTATTAAATGCATAAGAGGCAAAGGCTTCCCAGTCTTTCCAAATTTTCTCCAGCACGTCCCTTGGATGGCCATTCTTTTCACCTCCATCCAAAAATTGTGGCTGCAATTTTTGTAGTAGGGCGAATATCTTTTTTCCCATCGCCTTACGGAGTACATCGGCATCACCCTTTGAAAAGCCTGCCAACTTTTGGGAAAGCAACATCACCTGTTCCTGGTACACCGTGATCCCATAGGTTTCCTTTAAATACTCCTCCATTTCAGGAAGATCATAGGTGATTTCTTCTTCACCGTGCTTTCGAGCAATGAAACTTGGAATGTATTCCATGGGCCCTGGCCGATATAGGGCATTCATGGCAATAAGGTCGTCAAAAACCGTAGGCTTTAGGTTTTTCATGTGCTTCTGCATCCCAGGGGATTCATATTGGAATATCCCCACAGTATCCCCTCTTTGGAAAAGCTCATACGTTTTTTCATCATCCAATGGAAATTCATCTGGGATAAGTTCCACGCCGGTTCGCGCCTTTACAATTTTTACCGTGTCCTTGATTAAGGTCAGGGTTTTCAGCCCTAAAAAATCCATTTTCAGGAGACCTGCATTTTCCACCACCGAGTTATCGAATTGGGTCACATACAGGTCCGAGTCCTTCGCAGTGGCAACTGGAACAAAGTTGGTAATATCGTCTGGGGTGATAATGACTCCGCAAGCATGAATACCAGTGTTCCGTAAGGAACCTTCAAGCACCCGGGCCATGTTGACTGTTTGCCCTTCCAAGTCATCCCCTTCGGAAATGTTCAACAGTTGGTGTACCTTTTCCAAATCATCTGAACGGAATTTTTTCTTCAGATCAGCCTCATCCACTCCGAAAATCTTGTTCAATTTGGACATGTTGGGGATAAGTTTGGCAATTCGGTCAGCATCATTCAGTGGTAAATCCAATACCCTTGCTGTGTCGCGAATTGACGATTTGGCGGCCATCGTACCATAAGTAATGATTTGAGCCACCTGATTAGCCCCATATTTATTAATCACGTAATCCATAACCTTGCCCCGGCCCTCATCATCAAAATCGATATCAATATCCGGCATGGATACCCGATCAGGATTCAGGAACCGCTCAAAAAGGAGATCATATTTAAGTGGGTCGATGTTGGTAATGCCCAAACAATAGGCCACTACCGATCCTGCAGCCGACCCCCGTCCCGGCCCAACGGAAACTCCCATATTTCGAGCTTCCCGGATAAAGTCCTCTACAATCAAAAAATAGCCGGGGTATCCAGAATTTTCTATGGTTTTAAGTTCAAAATCAATCCGTTCCGTAATTTCTTCGGTGATTTCCTTATAGCGTTTTCGGGCACCTTCATAGGTGATGTGCTTCAAGTAGGCATTTTCACCACGTTTGCCCCCATCTGCTTTATCGGCTTCGACTATGAACTCTTGGGGAATGTCGAATTTGGGCAACAATACATCCCTTGCCAAATCGAAGGGTTCGACCTTTTCAATAATATCTTGAATGTTCAAAATGGCCTCGGGAACGTCTTTGAAGAGTTCCTTCATTTCATCAGAGGACTTAAAATAGTACTCCTGATTTGGCAACCCATAGCGATATCCACGCCCTCTACCAATGGGAGTGGCCTGCTTTTCCCCATCTTTCACACACAGTAAAATATCGTGGGCTTCAGCATCTTTTTTATCGCAGTAATAGGTATTGTTTGTGGCGACTAATTTTACCTCATGTTTTTTGGCCAGCTGCACCAAAACCTGGTTCACACGATCTTCGTCCTCCTGTCCATGGCGCATCATTTCAATATAAAGATCGTCGCCAAATTGTTCTTTCCACCAAAGCAACGCTTCTTCAGCCTGCTTTTCACCGGTATTCAATATTTTGTTGGGAACTTCGCCGTATAAGTTTCCTGTCAACGCTATGACATCCTTTTTGTATTGCTCAACAATCTTTTTATCGATTCTGGGTACATAATAGAATCCATCGGTATAAGCAATGGAAGACATCTTGGCGAGGTTATGGTAGCCCTCCTTGTTTTTAGCCAACAGCACAATTTGATAGCCATAATCCTTGACGTTCTTATTGGTGTGGTCCTCACAAACATAGAATTCACACCCAACGATTGGAACGATTTCTTTTTCAGTCGGGAGTTCACCATTTTCTTCCAGCGCAGCATTTTTCTCCTTAGCCACCTTATTATGTGCCTTTACCTCTTTCACAAAGTGAAAAGCCCCCATCATATTTGCATGATCCGTTAGTGCAACTGCGGGCATACCATTTTGGGCCGCTGCTTTCACCAAACTTTTAATGTTGATGGTCGACTGAAGCACGGAAAATTGGGAATGGTTATGCAAATGGGCAAAAGGAGCATCGGTTAGGCTTTCAATATTTTTGTTGATTTCGGCTTCGGAAACTTCACCGGTATCTTTTTCCCATAAAGCATCTGCAATTTCCTTCGATGCCTTTTTTAGGTTGATATGCTTAAGTCCAATAAGTTGGATTTCCTGGGGATTGGCTTCTGAGAAACGCTCAAAATAATCGGGTTGAACATCAAGCTCTTGAGTTGAAAAGTGCTTTTTGCGCACCAATTCCAAAAAACAACGGGTAGTGGCCTCCACATCTGCTGTTGCGTTGTGGGCCTCGGCGAAGGGCTCTCCAAACAAAAATTCATGCAATTCCGTTAGGGTGGGCAGTTTGAATTTTCCGCCACGACCACCAGGAATCTTGCACAATTCTGCGGTCGCCTCAGTACAAGTATCCAAAACAGGAAGTTGGGCTAGGGAATTTTCAATCCCCATGCGATGGAATTCGCAACCCATAATATTGATGTCGAAATCCACATTTTGACCCACCACAAATTTGGCCTTTCTCAGGGCTTCATTAAAGGCTTGAAGGGTATCCTGTAGTGATATCCCTTTTTGCTCCGCCAGCGCGGTGGAAATTCCGTGTACCTGTTCCGATTCATAGGGGATATTGAAGCCGTCAGGCTGCACCAGCATATCTTGATGCTCTACCAAGTTTCCAAGTTCATCATGCAATTGCCAAGCAATTTGTACACATCGGGGCCAGTTGTCGGTATCGGTAATCGGAGCGTCCCAACGTTTGGGCAATCCTGTGGTTTCGGTATCAAAGATTAGGTACATGAATCGATTTCTCTTTTAGAAAAAGTAATGGATAAAATTACCCAAAACCTCCTTTTTGAAAAAAAGGAGTTGTGAAGACTTATCAACGAATAAAAAGATGCCAAACGCATTGGGTATTACGGGATTTGGATTATATTTGCACCCGCTTTAGGTAAAATGAGCGAAAAAGAATTAATAATCAGGGTCGGGCACCCTACAAATTAATGTGATATGCCAGTAAAGATTAGACTTCAACGACACGGTAAAAAAGGGAAACCATTCTATTGGGTGGTTGCCGCAGATTCCAGAGCAAAAAGAGACGGTAAATTTTTGGAAAAATTGGGAACCTATAACCCCAATACCAATCCAGCTACTATTAACTTGGATGTTGATGGGTCTGTAAAATGGTTGCAGAATGGAGCGCAGCCTACCGATACTGCAAGAGCTATTCTATCCTACAAAGGAGTACTGTTGAAGCACCACTTGTTGGGTGGTGTGCGAAAAGGCGCTTTGACCGAAGAGCAGGTTGAGGAAAAGTTCAATGCTTGGTTGGAAGAGAAAGAAAAAGGAATTCAGGCCAAAAGAGATGGTCTGGACAAAGCCAAAGCTGATGCAAAAGCTAAAGCACTTGAAGCTGAGAAGGAAGTAAGCGAGAAAAGAGCCGCTGCTGCTTTGCCAGAAGTTGAGGAGGAGGTGGCCGAAGAAGCTACTGAAGCCGCTGCCACTGAAGAAGCTACAGAAGCAGTTGCCGAGGAAGCTCCTGCAGTTGAAGAACCGGCCAAAGAAGAGGCTGCAGAGCCAGAAGCCAAAGCTGAGGAGGTTGCTCCCGCTGAAGAAGCTGAAGCCAGCCAAGGTGCTGAGCCTAACGAAGCGAAGGAGGAAGAATAAAATTTTAAACGATGCGCAAGGAGGATTGTTTCTACCTCGGCAAAATCGTTTCAAAATACAGTTTTAAAGGTGAGGTATTGGTAAAGCTCGATACCGATGA
>JANQRD010000105.1 GCA_028284725.1 Allomuricauda sp.
TACTATATCCTCGAATGATCTCCACCAGTTTCATTATGGGAACGGGATTCATAAAGTGCATCCCGATCACCTTTTCGGAGCGCTGTGTAGCTGCCGCAATTTGGGTGATGGAAATGGACGAGGTGTTGGTGGCAAGAATAGTATGTTCAGCACAGATCTTGTCTAAATCCTCGAAAATTTTCAATTTGATGTCCAAATTTTCCGTTGCAGCCTCGACCACCAGGTCTGCATCTGCAACACCCTCAGCCAGGTCAGTAAAGCTTGAAATATGCTGCAAGGTACTTTCCTTATTATCTTCGGTTATGGTGCCCTTGGTCACCATTCGATCTAGATTTTTGGTAATGGTCGCTATGCCCTTATCTAAAGAAGCCTGGGCAATATCCACGAGATTGACCTGAAATCCATTTTGTGCAAAAACATGGGCGATACCATTTCCCATGGTGCCCGCCCCAATTACTGCAATCTTCGTCATGTTTAGTTTTTAAATGATTCTATAATCTGAAGTGCAACCCGCAAGGCTTGGGTTCCTTGCTTTAAGGTCACAATCGGTTCTGTGTTGTTGTTGATGGCATCCGCAAAGGTCTCCAACTCGTCCTTAATGGCATTGTTGGCTTCAATCTCTGGATTTTCGAAATAGATTTGTTTTTTCTCGCCTTCGGCATTTTGCAAGATCATGTCAAAATCCCCTGGTTTTTCGGGTGCGTCCTTCATCTTCACCACTTCCACTTTCTTTTCTAAAAAATCCACGGAGATATAGGCATCACGTTGAAAAAATCTGGATTTACGCATGTTTTTCAATGAAATACGGCTAGAGGTAAGGTTCGCCACACATCCATTTTCAAACTCGATCCTTGCATTGGCAATATCTGGAGATTTACTGATCACGGAAACACCACTGGCGTTGATCTGCTTTACTTCGGAATGCACCACGCTCAAAATCGCATCGATATCGTGGATCATAAGATCCAATACCACGGGAACATCCGTCCCCCGTGGATTGAATTCGGCCAGTCGGTGCGTTTCAATGAACATGGGGTTGTCTATTTTGTCCTTCACAGCCAAAAAAGCAGGATTAAAGCGCTCCACATGGCCTACCTGCCCTTTTACGTTGTGCTGGCCAATCAATTTCAGCAACTCCTCAGCCTCTTCCAAAGTATTGGTAATAGGCTTTTCGATAAAAATATGTTTGCCTTTTTCGATGGCCTTTTTGGCGCAATCAAAATGGGAAAGTGTAGGGGTGACAATGTCTACGACATCGACCGCATCGATCAATTTGTTGATGTTTTCCAAGTAGGTGTACCCAAATTCATCGGCTACTTTTTTTGCATTGATTTCATCCGGATCATAAAAACCGATGAGTTCATATTTGTCGGATTCGTTTAAGAGTCTAAGGTGAATTTTTCCTAAATGTCCTGCACCAAGAACACCAACTTTTAGCATACCTACTGTTTTTGTCAAAAATAAGGATATGGCACCACTCTTCAATGAAAATAAGAAGCCGACCGACTATAAAATTGTTCGGGAACTTTTTAAATTCGTGTACCAGACCAAAAACATGAAAGATACATTGAAGCATAAGGGCATGCGGAACAAGCTTGTCAAGTTGCTGGAACGAAAGGGGATAGCTGATCCAAAGGTGTTGGAGGCCATTAAAACTGTTCCAAGACACCTTTTTTTGGATAGCGGTTTTGAAGATCATGCATACCAAGACAAAGCTTTTCCGATAGGTGCCGAACA
This sequence comes from Allomuricauda sp., assembly GCA_028284725.1. Lineage (GTDB taxonomy): Bacteria > Bacteroidota > Bacteroidia > Flavobacteriales > Flavobacteriaceae > Flagellimonas. The sequence goes on from JANQRD010000105.1 coordinate 1,738, forward strand.
AACCATTTCACAGCCTTACACCGTGGCGTTTCAGACAGAACTCCTTCGCATAAAACCCAACGATTCCATTTTGGAAATAGGGACTGGAAGTGGGTATCAGACGGCTATTTTGCTACACCTACGTGCCAAGGTATACACTATCGAACGCCAAAAAGAACTTTTTAAAAAGACCAAGCTGTTCTTTGGAAAAATGGGCTATCGTCCCAAAAAGGTCATTTTTGGGGATGGTTACAAAGGATTACCGGAAGAAGCACCTTTTGATGGAATTATTGTTACAGCAGGTGCCCCCGAAGTTCCTAAACCCTTGCTCTCACAGCTGAAAATAGGAGGAAGATTGGTGATTCCCGTAGGGATTGATGAACAAATTATGACCTTGTACATCCGAAAATCGGAAAAGGAATTTGAAAAACAAGAACTGGGTACTTTTCGGTTTGTACCCTTGTTGGAGGACAAAAACTAAATTACTGGTTGAAGTTCTTTTTGATTCGTGATAGGTTACGCTTGTTTTCCCTGTCCTTGATGGTCTCTCGTTTATCGTAAAGCTTTTTACCCTTTGCTAGGCCAATATTCACTTTTGCCAGACCTCTTTCGTTGATAAAAAGATTGAGTGGGATAATGGTCAGCCCCGAAGTGTTAACTTCTTTCTGGAGTTTTTTTAATTCCCTTTTGTTGAGTAGCAATTTCCGTTCGGCCTTTGGTTTATGGTTGTAATATCCTCCATGGCTATATTCATCAATCTGCATGTTAATTACAAAAAGCTCACCCTTATCATTGAATTCGCAGAAACTTTGAGATAGCGAAGCCTTCCCCAAACGAATGGATTTTATTTCCGTTCCACCCAAGACGATACCAGCAGTGTAGGTATCCAAAATCTCATAGTCGAATCGGGCACGCTTATTCTTTATGTTGATATTTTTCTGCATTGCAGGCAAAAATAGAAACTCTTTACCAAGAAAATTGTAATGTTGTCCCATATTTTGCGATTCAATACAAAACCAGACCAATGAAACGAATTTTAACTTTGGCACTTTTGATTTGCGTTTTTGCCTGCAAGGAAAAAGGCGAGAAGCAGCTCACCGCACAGGAAATTGTGGATAAATCGATTGCGGTTAGTGGAGGTCGACTGTATTTGGATCACGATACTTCCTTCAAATTCCGTAATAGGGTCTACGTTTCCCAAAACAAGGATGGAAAAAAAATTCTGAAGCGTATTTCCAAGTTGGATAGCCTCACAATTACAGACATTCGTACCCATACTGCATTGCAACGGTTTATGAACGATTCCCTAATAGCCTTACCTGATTCGATTGCAAATAGATATGCCAACTCCGTGAACTCGGTGCATTATTTTGCCCGACTTCCGTTTGGATTGAACGATGGAGCCGTTAACAAGGAATTGCTAGGTGAGGAGACTATCAAGGGAAAAGAGTATTATAAACTAAAAGTGACTTTTGACCAGGCTAATGGCGGGGTCGATTTTGAGGATACCTATGTGTACTGGTTTGACAAACAAAGCTTTAAACCCGATTATTTGGCCTACGAGTTTCATGTTGATGGTGGCGGACAGCGGTTCCGGGAGGCCTATAATGAGCGATATGTGAATGGAATCCGTTTTGTGGATTACAACAATTTCAAACCGGAAACAAAAGGAACTTCAATCTTTGATATTGGTAAACTTTTTGAAAAAGGGGATTTGGATTTGCTTTCCAAAATAGCTTTGGATTCCATAAGAGTGGACAAAAGTTAGTCCATGTTCAACACGAAATCGGTGGCCTCGCTATCAATGATTCGTACAATGAATAGGCTGCTGTTATCGTCATCCTCCATCGGCCCATATTTTTCCACCCCAAGTATTTTATTCACCAAAGCAGGAGTGGTATTGCTATGGCCCACAATAAGTACATTGAGGCCCTCGTGCTCCGCCTTAAAAGCCTCGGCATCAATGGCACCTGGGTCGTAATACTTCACATCAATGTCCTTTTTGACCGAAGTGGGCGCAGCGGTCATTGAGGTGCGTTCGTAATTGGTGGAATAAATGGCATCCAAAACAATGGGATCAAAGACTTCGGCCCATCGAATGGCCCGACCCAATCCATCTTGATTTAACTCGGGATCCAGGTTTTCAGGGTCACTTCTGTCTTTTTCTGCATGTCGTATGAAGTAGAATGTTGAAATAACCGGTTCTCTTTTTTCTTCCTTGTCCTTATTGCAGCCTAAGACAACTATCAGGCACATTGTCAAAATGAAAATACTTGAAAAGAACTTGTGCATACTCCGTATCAAAAATTATGGTTTAGGCAGTTTCAACATTTTAAAAGTAAGCTTTAATTTTCATTTTAACATATCATCCTCATTCGGTGATGGCGATTTTTTAGAATAATCTAAAGCTTAAAGATGTTCAACTATTGTTTTTAGTTCCATATCTTTCTTTATTTCGTTGACATCAAACCCAAGTGCAATGGCTTTTTTAAGTGAAGCGATTGCCATTTGGGGGTCATCTTTTTCGATATGATACAACGAAAATTGGTAATGGTTCCAAGAATAGTATGGGTCAAAGTCTAAAACATCATGAAAAACCTTTTGGGCCTTATCAAATTCTTTTAAATGGATGTAGGGCCTTATCAAATTGCAATAGGGTACAATCCATCTTTCGATGTCAAAGCTTTTCTGAAAATATTCAATACCTTTTTGATGGTTTCCCGAATCACTGTGGCAGCATCCTTTTAGGTTGTAAATCCAATGAAGATTATTTTTTGAGTTCGGTGACACTTCATGTATGTCCAGATAATGTAGGGATTTTGAAAAAAAGCCTTCTTCAAAAAGCAGCAATGCGATTTGACCATATGGGATATCATGCAGTGTTCCTTCCATGGCTGAAAGTTCGTCCAAGTATTTTTCCATCTGGCTTTCATCCTTGAGTCGGATAGTCGCATAAGTCAGATAAAGATATATTTTGGAAATATAGAGTTGACTGTTTGGATACTCATGTAAGCTAGACAGATTTAGCAGCATTTCTCCCCAAACGATTGCCAGTTGGAAGGCCTTATGCTTTTCAAACAAATCTATCAGCAATGACACTGCATTTCCAATGCTCCCGTCGCTCCGGAAATTAAACATAAGGGACACTGCCTCCTTTTTCTTATTCAATTTCAAAAGACAAAATCCATATTGTTGAAGGTGCTCATCTTGTAGGCTTCCTTTTGGGAAATGAAACATGTCCAAGTTTAAAGCCTTTTTAAAACAGTATATGGCCTTCCCATATTTCTGTAAGCCTGCATAAGCCTGTCCTTTTTGGCAAAATAGATGCTTTAAGGTGGAAGAGTCCATGTCCTCATTCCCTTTCATAACTTTTTCTATAAACTCAAGGCTAAGGGCATAGTTCATAAACTGTTGGTGATTTATTAGGTAGTCGACAATGGTTTTCATCACATCAA
>JANQRD010000117.1 GCA_028284725.1 Allomuricauda sp.
CGCAAAATATACGCGTTTCCCTGGAGAAACGGCTTCGGGCAACGGTAGGGCATCGGCGCGGAATTATGCCATGATGCGATATGCCGAAATCTTGTTGATTGCCGGAGAGGCCTTGAACGAGATTTCTCCAGGAAGTGTAGAAGCGGCCGGTTATGTAAATAGGGTTCGGCAAAGGGCACGTAACGGTAACGGTGCCGATATCACATCATCTTTTCCAGAAGATGTGGCTCCCGGTATGTCCCAAACCGAGTTTAGGGATATGGTACTTGAGGAACGGAAGTGGGAACTTTCCTTTGAGTTCAAGCGCTGGTTTGATATCAAAAGGAGGGAACTGGGCATGGAAGTGTTCGGGCCGGGAGGATTGGAAAACCAACCCAATTTTAACCCTGCCAGGGATTATCTATTTCCCCTTCCCGGTGATGAATTGGAAAGAAACCCCAACCTACAGCCCAACAATCCAGGTTATTAATAAAAAAAACCACCCGAAAATATATTGATTGGCTAGTTTAAAAGCTCTGCATTCTTGATTAAGGATTGTGGAGCTTTTATCTTCGATATTGATAAGTCTTCATAAGGAAATAACCGTGTTTTCACTATTAGTCCGTAAGATCAACATTGGTTAAGAGGTCACAGTATTTAATGAACATTTTTGCGTAATGCTGTCTTAAGCAAAACTTTTCAATTGCAAGAATCCAGATGATGGCTCAAAAGACATGAGGCTTTCGGAAATGAAGGAATTCACTAATGCCTAGCTAATCATAATGATTTTCTGGTTGCCTACTGTAATGAAATAACAGACTATACCTATTCGGGCTACAATACAGGTGACATATCGGCTCATTTTACCAACGATGGCAATACCAATTCGGGATGCGACAAGAACCTTTATGTTGACCATATTGATGTGTGTGGAACACGTATTCAAAGTGAAAGCCCGTTTGTTACCCAAAATACCAATTGAAGCAATGGGGACAAACAAATTTTGTCCACCAATGGGACAAGGATTACGGTGATCCCTGTTGCGGGTCATCAGGTTCCACTCTAATGGCGAGAGTGCCTGTTGCAAGGGGAAGACCGTCTATATCCTAATCCTTTAAAGGCTGAAGAATTGAGCATACAATTAGTGGGTACGGGAAACGGCATTTCAGAGATTATAGTCATATCATTGAATGGAACGGCTCTTTTCAAGAAAGTAGTACATGATGATTCCCAAGTTCCGTTGAGCAATGGACTCTTTCGGACCATATCCAATCATTGTGAACTTAAAAGATAAAACAGAATCTTTTAAAACCATCGTAGAGAGAAAATAACATCGTGTCCAAAACTTAAAACTCAGGTCTAAATTTTTTTATTTCGGGCTCAAACAATCCTCTTTTCACACAGCGAACTGTTTATACCGGCCATAGAAAGACACAAAACACTATCTTTAACTTACTGTGGTCATTCTTTTGTATTTCGACAAGGTTTTGCAATATCTCTGAGGTTAAGGTATTATCTGCTGGACCAAAGGTTATTTATACAAGATAAAGTGACGAATACGCCAATTCAATTATGAAAAAAAAGCAAGCCTCGCTAAAAGATATCGCCAACGAGATTGGTGTCTCCATTGCAACGGTATCCTATGTGCTGTCCAAAAGGGAAGATAGCCGGGTAAGTCCAGAAATGTCGGATAAGATCAGGAAGGTGGCAAAGAAACTGAACTACCAACCGAATATCATCGCCCAGAGTTTGAAGAGTGGTCGCACCAACACCATCGGTCTGATACTTGCAGACATTTCGAATCCCTTTTTTGCCCATTTGGCCCGTATAATAGAGGAAGAGGCTACCCGATTGAACTACACCGTTATTTTTGGCAGCTCGAACGAAAATTCTGAAAAATCCATGCATTTAATTGATTTTCTATTGGGCCGGCAAGTGGACGGATTTATCATTTCCCCTTCGTACCGAGCTGAGAAACAGATTGTGGACCTTAATGAAAAACAGGTTCCGTTTGTGCTCATCGACCGTTATTTTCCAGAGATTCCCACCAACTATGTCATTATAGACAACTACCTGGCATCGTCAAGTATGGTGGAGGAATTGGTTTCCAAAGGAAACAAACGTATCGGGATGATAGCCTATGCCAATTTTTTGCACCACATGGAGGAGCGGGTACGTGGATATCGCAGTGTTTTGGAGAAAAACAATTTGGAGTTTCAAACGGATTGGCTGCATGAAGTTGATTTTGCACAAAGTGAGCAGCAGGTAAAAAGCGCTATTGACACCATGCTGTCAGGCAAAAGACCTGTTGATTCCATCTTTTTCGCGACCAACTCCTTGGCCATACATGGGTTGAGGTACCTGGGAACACTCAACCTAAAAGTGCCGGATGATATCGCCATTATTAGCTTTGATGAAGGCGAGGCATTTGATTTCTATTACTGCCCGCTGACCCATATCCGACAGCCTTTGGAGGAAATCGGGCAGCAGGCCGTTCAAGTTTTGGTCAACCAGATAGAACATCCGGATTCCAAAAGACAACAAATTTGCCTAAAAGCAGATTTGGTGATTGGTAAATCCTCTGGAGCGAACAGCTAAATTCTTGGGTAGCGTTTCCGTGAAAGCTTTTATAACGGTTTATTTTTTTGTTTAAACGATTAAGCATATATTTATCTTTTATACAAAACATAGCTAATTTTAAGACAACCATTAAAGACAAGGCTTTATTTAATGAAATCCATTAAAAAATTTCCCAAAATAGGTATTCGACCCATTATCGATGGGCGATTGGGAGGGGTCAGGGAATCCCTCGAAGAGATGACCATGAGAATGGCCGAAAATGTCGCCAATCTATTTAGCAGCGAACTGAAGTATCCCAACGGTGCATCCGTAGAATGTGTCATTGCTGATACCTGCATTGGTGGGGTCAAGGAAGCAGCCGATTGTGCGGAAAAGTTCAAGCTTGAAAATGTTGGAGTATCTCTTTCGGTGACGCCCTGTTGGTGCTATGGTACAGAGACTATGGATATGGACGGCTCAATTCCCAAGGCCATTTGGGGGTTCAATGGCACCGAACGGCCAGGGGCGGTATACTTGGCAGCGACCTTGGCCGGACACAACCAAAAAGGCTTACCTTCTTTCGGCATCTATGGAAGGGATGTACAGGATATGGGAGACCAGACCATTCCAGATGACGTCCGTGAGATGTTGATACGATTTGCCAGAGCTGGTTTGGCAGTGGCATTGATGAAAGGCCAGTCCTATTTGGCCATAGGCACTGTCTCTATGGGTATTGCAGGATCAGAGATCAATTCGGGTTTTTTTCAATCCTATCTGGGAATGCGTAACGAATATGTTGATTCCACTGAGGTCATGCGTCGTATTGATCAAGAAATTTACGATAAGGAAGAGTATGAAAAAGCACTTTCATGGACCAAGGAGAATTGTGCGGAAGGAGAAGATTTCAATGAAGGGGAAAAACGGAGGTCCAGAGAGCAAAAAGATAAGGATTGGGAGTACGTTGTGAAGATGACACTGATCATACGGGATTTGATGGAGGGAAATCCCAAGCTCGGAACCATGGGTTATGGCGAAGAGGCCTTGGGCCACAATGCCTTGGTTTCAGGTTTTCAGGGCCAACGGCAATGGACTGATTTTTTCCCCAATGGTGATTTTTCGGAAGCCATCCTGAATTCTTCCTTCGATTGGAACGGCATTCGAAAGCCCTACATCGTAGCAACCGAAAATGATTCCTTGAACGGTGTTTCCATGTTGTTCAATTATCTGTTGACCAATACGGCACAGATCTTTGCAGATGTTCGGACATACTGGAGTCCCCAAGCGGTTAAGCGAGTGACGGGATGGGACCCCACGGGCCCAGCTTCCAAGGGCTTTATCCATCTTATCAATTCAGGTTCTGCCACGCTTGACGGTTCAGGCCAGCAGCGGCGCGACGATCAACCAGTAATGAAGCCCTATTGGGACATTACAGAAGATGAGGTCGATGCCTGTCTGAGGGCAACAACGTGGTATCCCGCAGATCTTGGATATTTTCGGGGCGGAGGGTATTCCTCTAATTTTTTGACCAAGGGAGGCATGCCGGTGACCATGTGCCGCTTAAACCTAACCAAAGGGCTGGGTCCAACATTACAGATTGCTGAAGGCTGGTCGATAGACATCCCTAAAGAGGTGCACCATGTATTGGACGTTCGTACCAATAGAACGTGGCCAACTACCTGGTTTGTGCCAAACCTTACGGATTCGGCTGCTTTTACCGATGTGAATTCGGTCATGAACAATTGGGGTGCCAATCACGGCGCTATAAGCTACGGCCATATTGGGGCCGATTTGATTACCTTGGCCGCCATGTTGCGTATTCCGGTCTGTATGCACAATGTGGAAAGGCAAAAAATATTCAGGCCGTCCGCTTGGAATTCTTTCGGTATGGATAAGGAAGGACAGGATTATCGGGCCTGCGCAACCTATGGTCCCCTTTACCCATAATAACAGTATAAGAAATGAGCAAAGTAAAAGATTTGGTAATAGGCGTGGATTTTGGAACGGCTTCGGTGAGGGCCATTATTGTCGATGCCTATTCAGGTGAACAAAAATCCTCCTCGGTCTACGAATATCCACGTTGGAAGGCGAAAAAGTATATTGATGCATCCAAGCACCAATTTCGGCAACATCCCCTTGATTATTTGGAAGGATTACAATACACCCTGTTGGATTGTTTGGAACAATTGCCAACTGAATCCCGCAAACTGGTTCGGGCCATATCGGTGGACACAACTGGATCTACACCAGTTGCTGTGGATCATAGAGGTGTTCCATTGGCGTTGCACAAGGATTTTGAGGAAAATCCCAATGCTATGTTCTTCCTCTGGAAGGATCATACTGCCATAGAGGAAGCTGATGAAATCAATGCTTGCGCATCACAATTTGAAACAGATTATTTGAGATATAGTGGGGGCATTTATTCATCAGAGTGGTATTGGGCAAAATTGCTTCATGTGCTTAGGGTTGATAGTGAGGTTAGGGAAGCCTGCCATACTTGGGTAGAACATTGCGATTGGATACCTTTTGTGCTTACAGGCGGTAAAAACGCCGATGATATAAAAAGAGGGGTGTGCGCAGCTGGCCATAAGGGATTGTGGGCTGAAGAGTGGGGCGGATTCCCACCTAATGAATTTCTTAAGGCCGTTGATCCTTTGTTGGATGGTTTTGGGGACAGACTACCGAAAGACGTTCATACAGCTGACCAAAGTGCCGGTTTTCTTAGTGGGGAATGGGCCCTAAAATTGGATTTGCAAACCGATGTCTTGGTAGGCATCGGTGCCATGGACGCCCACATGGGTGCTGTGGGAGGCGAAATAAAACCGTATTACCTCACAAAA
>JANQRD010000123.1 GCA_028284725.1 Allomuricauda sp.
GGTGTAAGGGGGCGGGAAACCAATCAAGATATTTTTAGGGACAATTACAGCTTTACAAACGTGACCGGCTCTATCGGTTTTGTGACGGAATTATCCGAGAACAGCACTTTTAGAACAAACTTGGGTACGGCTTGGCGTACTCCGAACGTGGCTGAACTTTTCAGTTTCGGACAGGAGGGGTTCAAAAGTACATTCGGTTTACTACGATTCACCGATACCAATGGACAACTTAGCACAAGTGAAGTAATCCCTCTGGATGAAAGCGGGGTTGACCCAGAACGGGGGTATAAATTCATCAATGAGTTTCAAACCTCCAAAAATGGTAACTCACATAACTTAACCGTTTACTCCCACTATATTGAAAATTACATTTTTGATCGACCCATAGGGGTTTTTGGAACTGTAAGGGGCCCTATGCCCGCCTTTATTTTTGATCAAGCAGACGCTTTGTTTCTTGGGGCCGATTATAGTTGGAAAAAAGATTGGACCAAAGACATTTCAGGTGTTTTTGGATTCAGTTATTTGTGGTCGAGGAACATTGGTGAAAATGAGCCCTTGATCAACCAACCACCCATCTCAACAAGTTTTGAACTGCAATGGGACCACGGAAAACTATGGAAATTTGAATCGTCAAAGCTAACGGTAAGGCCCACTTATTTCTTTGAACAATTCCAAGCACCGAGAACTGTTTCTCCAGAAAGTTTGGTGGATGGCTCTGCTGTAATTACTACAGATTCAGAAATTTTTGATTTTATAGATGCTCCTGAAGGCTACTTTTTGCTAGACCTGTCATGGAGTTTCAAATGGAAAAACTTGAGCGGAAGTATTACGGCCCAAAACGTATTGAACACAAGTTATCGTGACTATCTCAATGAGATGCGATACTTCGCAGATGAACCGGGTAGAAATATACTCTTTACCCTGAATTATTTATTTAAAACCAAAAAGGATGATTGAACAAAATGCCCCTAAAAATAGGTCTAGGTCAACTAGATCCCCGTGAGTCTTTAGAATTTAATATGAAATCATTACAAATAATTAGAAACTATTAAACACAAAAAAAGTAAAAATGAAAACGATTGAAAAGATTATTAATTTCCGCTTATTGGCTATACTATTTGCCTCCATTGCAATTGTAAGTTGTAGTGACGATGACGACGCACCTGAAGAGGAAAATGAACTAGAGGTTATTACTGACGTTACTTTGGTCTTCACCAATGATGCTGATCCCAATGACGTTGTAAGGGCATCTGCCGAAGATCCTGATGGAGAAGGAATCCAAGAATTGGTAGTACTGGATGAAATTACCCTTGCGGTGGATACACAGTATACTTTGACTTTTGAGATATTCAATAATTTGGAAACCCCAGGCGAGGACATAGGTGAGGAAATTCTTGGTGAAGATGACGAACATCAGTTTTTCTTTAGCTTTACCGCTGATGCTTTTGACAGCCCAGCAGGAAACGGGAACGTTGACACAGCTTCTGACCCCATTAATTACAATGATGAGGATTCTGTTGCTCAAGACGGATCTGGGAATCCTGTAGGTTTATCAACGTCATGGACCACACCTGTTACGGGTATCACAGGAGGGACATTCACAGCTAGACTACAGCACCAACCGGATATAAAAACCGCTACCACAGGTGCCAATGACGGTGATACCGATTTTAACCTAACCTTTGTTTTGAACATTCAGTAAATCTATTTCATATGCCAAATCTCCCACTCCAATTCATTAAAAATAGGGTGGGAGATTTTTGGCTATACCCAGTATTGAATGGAATTGAAAACAAAACTTCGGGTATTAAATACCGGTTTATGAATCTGCTCTTGGAGTAGGATTCTTCCAATCCCCAGTTCCTAGAATCAACTTGCGATTTCTAGCGTTGATCTTTGAAAGATTGCGATCACTGCATTGTTGCTCTGTTCGAGTGACAAAACGATTTTCTTATCGTATCACCAATAAATTCAAACTTCATGATTACCACCGACAAACTCACCAAACAATATGATGACAACCTTGTATTGGATCAATTAAGTCTCAATATCAAACCTCATGAGATTTATTGTCTGCTCGGTGCCAATGGTGCCGGTAAAACAACGACTATCAACCTATTGTTGGGCTTTATTAAACCCACCTCTGGTAGTGCTTTTATCAATGGGCTGAATGTTTCTGAAAATCCAAAACAAACAAAGCGATTTTTGGCCTATATCCCTGAAAACCTTATGCTCTACCCTACTTTGACTGCAGTGGAAAATCTGGATTACTTCTCCGGTATCGGAGGGAAGCATCTTTCAAAAGTACAACTGGAGGAGTTTTTGAACCAGGCCGGGCTTCAGAAAAATGCATTTCATGGGCGTATCGCTACTTTTTCCAAAGGGATGCGGCAAAAGGTAGGTATCGCCATAGCATTGGCCAAAGATGCCAAAACACTTTTATTGGATGAACCCACCTCTGGACTAGATCCTAAAGCAAGCAATGAGTTTGGGCAACTGTTGCAGATGCTGAAAGATAAAGGGGTAGCTACTTTAATGGCCACCCATGATCTGTTCCGCGCTAAGGAGATTGCGACTCATATAGGCATCATGAAAGAAGGGCAATTAAGACAACAGTTCAATGCTCAAGACATTTCACTCCCAGAATTGGAGGGAGCATACCTCGAAACGATGCACTATAAAGAAGTACAGGTATGATACGAAATACGTTCCGCAAAGAGTTAAAGGAGCTTATCCGAAATGGAAGGATAAAGATTGCCTTCGGCATAGTTGTTTTGCTACTTGCCATCGCCACCTGGATCAGCGGCAAACAATATCGCTCGGTGAACGAGCAATACGCTACAGCCAAAACTGCAGAAAGATCGATATGGGACAATCAGGGAGAAAAGAATCCTCATTCCGCTGCCCACTATGGAACTTATGCTTTCAAACCAAAATACCCACTGTCCCTTATTGATCATGGAGTGGATAAATATGCTGGTTCGTCAATTTTTTTGGAGGCCCATAAACGCAATGAAGCACAATTTAGCATGGCATCCGATCAAACAGGTCTGGCCCGTTTTGGAGATTTGACTCCTGATTTTATCCTTTTGTTTATCATCCCCTTACTTATTGTTTTACTGGGGTATAATGCCTTTACCAAAGAACGTGAAATGGGTACGCTCCTGCTGCTCAAAAGTCAGGGGACTACCATTTGGAAACTGATTTTTGGAAAATGGCTGGCCCTTTTCACTCCCATTTTTTTGATTACGCTGGCAGCATTTACGATTGCCGGGGCAATCCTATCCAATCTTAAGGATTTTGGCGTTTTTAAGTGGGGAAACCTTGGCATACTTTGTCTGGTGTACTTATGCTATTATATCATTTTTATCAATCTGGTATTGTTAATCTCTTCCAAGGTCAAAAAATCAGGTGTCGCCCTGGTGTTGTCGTTGGGCATCTGGATTGTGGCATGTCTCGCCATTCCAAAGGCGGCGAGCAATATTGCCGAGGGAAAACATCCGTACCCGACCCGACAGGAATTCGCAGCAAACATTTTGAAGGATAAAAAAGAGGGGCTGGATGGACATGATCCATGGAACAAACAGGCCAAGTTATTGGAACAAGAGGTTTTGAAAGAGCACGGTGTTGATAGCCTCCACCAGTTGCCCTTCAATTTTGATGCCTATCGGATGCAGAAAGGGGAAGAGCATAATGCCGAAGTCTACTTTAAGCATTACAACTACCTAAAAACGCAATTTGAAAGTCAATCCAAAGTATATCGCTCGTTAGCTGCCCTTTCTCCATTCCTTCCCACCCGTTTTTTAAGTATGGCAGTTGCGAAAACAGATTACAACACCCATTGGGATTTTGCAGATACTGCCGAAAAGTATCGTATAGATGTGCAGGCATTTTTGAACAATGATTTTGCACAAAACTCCGCTTATGGCGATTGGAGCTATAAAGCTAATGAAGCTACATGGAAACAGCTTCCCGCGTTCCAATATACTCCTTTGGAAATCAATGAAATCCTTTCGCGGAATGCCTCTAATTTGGTTTTACTTGGTTTTTGGTTGTTGGTATCCTTTGGTTTTTTGTTTCTCACCATTAAAAAGCTGTAGCCATGTACAAATACAATTTTGTTTACGAACTCAAGGTTTTGGTGCGCAACGGATGGATTCAATTATTGAGTCTATTGCTATTGGGCCTTTTCTGTTTTGCGGCATTCAATGGAAATCAAAAAGTGGAAAAAAGGAAACTGGACATCCAGGCTGCTAAGGATGAAGTCCGAGAGTCCGATCAAGATATGTTAATGCTTTTGGATTCCATAGAAAAGGGAATGGAGGTGAGCGCCTCCAGATGGACAATTCCTTCGAGTCCAACCGCCGTTGGGAACTACCACCCCCGAGTAGCTGCGATGAGTCCTAAGCCTCTTGCCTTTATGGCAACAGGACAAAGCGACTTGTTCACCCATTACGTAAAACCGACCATGACGGGTGATGATTTCACTTTAAACTTTACTGAGATCACCAACCCCGTACAACAGCTTTTTGGAAGTTTTGATCTCTCCTTTGTGATTGTTTACCTACTACCCTTGATCATTATTGCGTTTTCTTATAACGTACTATCCGCAGAACGGGAAAGTGGCTCACTAAAATTGTTGGCTTCACAACCCATATCCCTGCGGAAATGGGTATTCCAAAAAATAAGCCTACGCTTTTTTTGGGTAGCCCTGCTTACAGGGGTTATATTGATTCTCACCGTGATGTTCTTTGGAAATAGAACAAATCTGAAAGATTTGTTTTCGGTTTTGGGTATCGCAATTGCGTATATGTTGTTCTGGTTTACTCTGGCCTTTCTGGTGAACTTACGAACAGGCAGTTCTTCCAAAAACGCCATCGTCCTTTTAGGGTTATGGGTGGTTTTTGTGTTGTTGGTGCCTTCAGTGTTGAATCAGTTGGGAAGCACATTGTATCCCATGCCATCCCGTACCTTGATGATCAATGAAATGCGAATTTTGAAAGCCGAAACAGTAAAAAGGCAGGATGAGATTTTGGATAATTTCCTGAGGGATCATCCAGAGTATGCTATTAATGATCCTAATCAGAGTAGAAAGTTCTACCATCGTTATGTAGCAGCCCAAAAACTTGTCAAGGAGGAACTTGAACCCGTGGTCAACAAATTTGAGGAACAACTGCAAAAACAACAAGCCTGGATTTCGCAACTTCGATGGATATCGCCAGCCATAGTTACTCAACAATCGCTCAGTGCAAATGCAGGGACTTCCACAGCAGATTATGAAAGCTATCGCGGACAGGTCATAGAATTTGCGGAATTATGGCGTGCCCATCTGGTTCCTTTTTTATACAACAATCAATCCTTCACTAGCGGGGATTATGCAGATTTGCCCGCCTTTGTATACCAACCCCTGGAATCGAAGGACAACTCACTTTCCTGGTTGATTTTGATGATGATTTCAATAGCGTTGGGAGCAATCGTTGTTGGACTGAGACCCAGGTCTAAATCATCAACAAGCATAGTAACGTGATGTTGTCGAGGAGTAGCTTATGGTGCTGTTTCCTTTGCGTGTGTTGCCATCTAAATGCCCAGGAAAATGACAGTGAAAATTTTCAACCACCTGAAATTCAACCAGAGATAAGAGTTTCAAAGGCGGCGTACGATATTCAAGTCAATGGTCGTCTTGATGAACCAGATTGGGAAAAGGCACAGATTGTGTCAGATTTTTTTAGAAGGGAACCAAGACAAGGAGGAGACATAAAGTACAAGACCGAAGTCCGCTTTCTTTATGATGATAAAAATCTATACATAGGCGCCTTCTGTAGGGATTCCTTCGGTGTAAAAGGCATACGGATTCAGGATTTAAGGCGTGATTTCAGTTGGGGCGAGAATGATATTTTTGGTATTGCACTGGACCCCCAAAATCTAAAGCAATACGCACAGGGTTTTCAAACCACTCCTTTTGGCAACCAGCGTGACTTTCAAAATTTCAATGGAAATAACTTTGATACAGGCTGGAACACCTTATGGAGGGTGCGTACCCAGAGAACGGATATGGGCTATTTCGTGGAAATGGCAATTCCTTTTAAGTCGTTGCGGTATAACCTACCGGAAAAGGGAAATACCATTGAATGGGGAATGACGCTCGTCCGCTATGCTCGAAGGGATATTGAAGTTTCCACTTATCCTCCAATTCCACAGTCGTTTACACCCTATCGAATGACCTATGCGGCTAAATTGACCGGAATCGAGGTGCCACCACCATCGGCCAACATAAGGGTTGAACCCTATAGCCTTTATCAATATGATGAAACCAAGGAAGGCGAAGTGTTGACAGACAAGCTAAACGAACCCAAGATTGGAGTGGATGCCAAATGGGCGGTGAATCCTAAAACGGTATTGGATCTGACCATCAATACCGATTTTGCCCAGGCCGATGTAGACAGGGCCGTGAACAACTTGGAACGTTTCAACATCTTTTTTCCCGAAAGGCGGCAATTTTTTCTCGAAAACTCCGGTATTTGGGCTGGCGGGTTGCAACAATCCATTCGTCCTTTCTTTAGCAGACGTATTGGGCTTCAAGGAGAGTTCAACGCAATCCCTGCCCCTATCGATGTGGGAACCCGTTTTACACAGCGTACAGAAAAGAACGCCCTAGCTGGGCTTTTTGTACGTCAACGTGAAACCAATAATTCAGCTGGGGCCAATTTTGGTGTTTTTCGATACCTGAAAAACTATGGTAGGGAAAACAATATCGGGGTGATGGTAACCCACCGATTGGATGATAGCTTTGCCGAGCAAAATCTGGAGAGCAACAACAATACAACCATTACGATAGATGGACAGATACGTCCTACCAGCCAATGGAATATTCAGTACTTACTTTCAAGTTCCATCGATGAAACCACAGGAAAAACAGGATATGCGGGAAGAATCTTTGTAGGTAACGACAGTAACAAATATTATTACGGATGGGTAACAGAGTACACCGATGCCAACTACAATCCTAGAATGGGGTTTGTGAGACAAAATGATGTTATACGACACAATCCCGGTGGGTATTACATTTGGAGGCCCAAAAAAATTGACTGGATTCGAAGATGGGATCCAGGTATGTTTGTGAACTACAACCATGATGCCACTGACCCAACCCAGTTTCAACAGGCCAGTCTTTACATTTTTCCCATTTTTACTTGGTTCAAGGACAACAGTTTTATGGAAGTCTCTGTTACACCAACATGGCAAAACATCAATTTCGACTTTGCCCCATTGGGTCTGGAGATTGCACAAGACGATTATTACTACACCCGATATTTGATTCAGTACAACACTGATCAATCCAAAAAATGGTCTGGGGACATCGGGTACAATTTTGGAAACTTTTATAACGGGACCCGAAACACAATCAATGCTGCAGCACGTTTTGCGCCGATTCCCCACGCAACGCTTTCGTTGGATTACGAACACAATACCTTAAAAAATGTCGGTATTGATGATTCAAATTTAACCACCAACCTATACTCAGCCAATCTTCGATTGGCATTGAATCCGAGAGTACAACTGTCCACCTTTTATCAGTACAATAGCTTCGATGAGCAAGGGCGTTGGAACGTGCGCTTTAGCTGGGAATACCTGCCCTTGTCCTTTGTTTACATCGTTTTTAATGATACCCAGACAGAGATTTTTGATCCAGTTCAACGCACCACCCAATTCATAAGTAAAATCACGCTGTTAAAGCAGTTTTAGGTTTTAGTTAGTGTAGGCACTGTCTAAAAAGTACCTATTTGTCAGTTCGAGCGCAGTCGAGAACTTCATAAAATGTAGAATATCAAGAACATCTCGACTGCGCTCGATGTGACATCTGTATTTTTCTTACTTTTTAGACAGTCTCCTATTTTTCCCCTTTGAAAGTAAATAGGTGTATACCCACATGATGGTAAAGGACGGTATTATATCAAGACCCGGTACCAATTCTTCAATAAAAGTTACGACGCCCGCAGCTTGCCCGATTTTTCCTTTGTACATACGGGTCATCAACCAGCCCGCCAATGGAGCCCAGATTACATCTGAGAATTCACCAATCCCAGGGATGGCGAACGAGAGCATTCCAATCCCGTCAAAAAGTAGTCCTAGAAGTAGATTGCGGTACTTTGAGTCCTTTTCCTGTGCCATTGGAGAAAAATAGGAAATCGAACCGAAACAAGAAAATGAACTAGGACAAATCCGAACTTATCAGTTTTAGAAACTCATTTCGGGTCTCTATCTTTTCAAATTGTCCACGAAAACCTGAGGTTGTGGTCACTGAGTTTTGTTTCTGCACTCCTCGCATCATCATACACATATGCGCCGCCTCGATAACAACGGCCACCCCTTTCGGTTTTAAGGTATTGTTAATACATTCCAAAATATCATGGGTCAAACGTTCCTGTACCTGTAGTCTTCTAGCAAATACATCCACAATTCGAGGAATCTTGCTCAATCCCACTATATGGCCATTTGGGATGTAGGCAATGTGGGCTTTGCCGAAAAAAGGCAGCATGTGATGCTCGCATAGGGAATATACCTCAATGTCCTTAATGATTACCATATCATCATAGTCTTCCTTGAACATGGCCCCTCGCAAAATTTCCGCGGCGTCCTGCTTGTATCCCTGTGTCAAGAACAACATGGCCTTGGCAGCGCGTTCAGGGGTTTTTTCCAGTCCCTCACGGTTGACATCCTCCCCTATCTCATCAATAATCTTGGAAAATCGATCTTTGACCTCATTGGTTATATGAATATTGTATTCCTCTAGATTTTGGTATGGTGACATAGATTTATTTTACAGCATTCAGCTTCTGTGAATAATACTTATTAAGTTTTTTGATTTTTGGGTCTATGATAAACTGACAATAAGGCTGGGATTTGTTGTCGTTGTAATAATTTTGGTGTTCCTGTTCTGCAACATAAAAGGGTTTCTCCTCAGAAATTGCAGTAACTATCGGGGCATTGAACACCTGCTCTTTCTCCAACAGCGCGATAAATTCTTCAGCCAATTTTTTTTGGGTCTCATTTGTGTAAAATATCTCACTGCGATATTGCGTGCCCACGTCGTTGCCCTGCCGATTCAATGTGGTCGGGTCGTGGGTTGCAAAAAAGACTTCCAATAATTCGGAAAAAGCGACTTGGGAAGGATCAAAAGTAATCTTGATCGCTTCGGCATGTTCTGTACGTCCTGTACATATCTCGCGATACGCAGGATTTTTGATGGTACCTCCTGTATAACCGGAAATTACTTCCTCAACACCTTGAAGTCTTTGAAATATGGCTTCGGTGCACCAAAAACAGCCACCTGCAAAAATGGCTGTTTCTGTAATATTGTTATTTTGTTTATCCATTTATAGTGTAAAGTTAAACAAAGGGATGGACAATACCATACTCATATTCAAACATTTTTTCGATGTTTTGTCGTTGCCAAAGCCAAAAACTTTATTTAAAACTGTAATTTTTGTTCGCTCAGTTGGAATCACTACTTTCATCCCATAAAGCTACTTAGTCAATGATCAAAGCTAAGAATATCCAGAAACATTACGGAAAACTCCAGGTGTTGAAAGGTGTTGATATTGAAATTAAAAAGGGGGAGGTTGTTTCCATAGTGGGCGCCTCCGGCGCAGGAAAAACAACTTTGCTCCAAATTCTGGGTACGCTGGACAGCCCTTCCAATCAAAATAACAGTTCTCTTCATATTAATGAGGTTGACGTGATGCAACTCAAAGACAAGAATCTTGCCCGGTTTCGTAACGAACATATCGGATTTATCTTTCAGTTTCATCAATTATTGCCTGAGTTTACTGCATTGGAAAATGTCTGTATTCCAGCATTTATCAAAAAAACTCCAAAGGTTGAAGCGGAAGAACGCGCCCGAAAACTCTTGGACTTCTTAGGTTTGTCCGACCGTTATGATCATAAACCCAATGCCCTCTCTGGCGGTGAACAGCAACGTGTGGCCGTAGCCCGTTCTTTAATGAACAATCCCTCCGTAGTTCTGGCGGATGAACCCAGTGGTAACCTTGATTCGGAAAGTGCGGATAACCTCCATAAGTTGTTTTTTCAGCTAAGGGATGAATTTGGCCAGACATTTGTTTTGGTGACACACAATTCGGAATTGGCCAACATGGCCGACCGAAAGTTGACCATGGTGGACGGACAGATTGTTTCTTGATTTCCGATATGACCCAAACCGAACTCAAGGATTTTTTGGATGAAAAGGTAGTACAATACAATCATCCCAGCTTTTTGGAAAATGATCCCATCCAGATTCCACATACTTTTTCATTAAAGGAGGATATCGAAATCAGTGGTTTTTTAACGGCGACCATTGCTTGGGGGAACCGGAAAAGCATCATTGCGAATGCACAACGAATGATGCAATTGTTGAACAGTACCCCTTATGATTTTGTTCTGAATCACACCAAAGCCGATTTGGAACGTCTTGAGCCTTTTGTACATCGAACCTTCAATGGCATCGATTTTCAATACTTTATTCAAAGCCTAAAAAACATCTATCAAAATCATGATGGAATCGAAGCAATTTTTGCCAAATATCAAGGAAAGGATTCACTTCAAACGGCCATATCAAAATTTAAGGAAGTCTTTTTTGAATTACCCCATGCAACACGAAGCAAAAAACATGTCTCCGATCCTTTAAAGGGTTCTGCCGCCAAACGCATCAACATGTTTTTGCGTTGGATGGTTCGCGATAGCAGCACAGGGGTTGACTTCGGAATCTGGAAAAATCTGAAACCCAGTCAACTTTCTTGTCCTCTAGACGTACATTCCGGAAATGTGGCACGAAAACTAGGACTTTTGAAACGAAAACAAAACGATGCCAAAGCCTTGACGGAATTGGATCGAAATCTACGAAAACTGGATCCAGAGGATCCCGTTAAATATGATTTCGCCCTTTTTGGACTTGGTGTTTTTGAAAAATTTTAATCGCTGGTCTCGAAATCCTTATCCGTCAACGTTCGCATAAAGGCAATTATGGCATCTGTTTCCCTTTGTTCCAGACCCAAAGAATCAGGTGGTAAGGTCTGATAAGGCACCTCCAATCCCATCCCTTGGCCGCCACCAACATTATAGAATTCCATAACCTCTTCCAAGGTCGTATAAACCCCATTGTGCATGTACGGGCCGGTTAGCGCTATGTTTCTGACCGTAGCGGTTTTAAAGAAATGACGTTTTTCCTCCACTTCAAATGGATAGAACTGGCCTGGATCCCCATCCAAAATAGGATGGGTAAAACTGGCATTCTTTGGCACCCCAAGGTCCTCAAACTCTGTTTCCATGTATTTGGGCGGTACCGTTCCGTTAAACGCGGGCGGAAAATGACAGGTAGCACAAGCCGCCTTCCCCATGAACAAGTTAAAGCCCAAAACCTCATCATCGGTCAGCGTCTCCTCGAAGCCCTGTATGTTTCGATCAAACTTGGAATCAAATGGGGCCAAACTACGAATGTAGGTTGCAATGGCGTTTCTGACGTTCAGATTGGTGATATTGCCATTGTAAAGAAGGTCAAACTGTTCCTTGTATTCTGGATTTTTCCGAACCCTATCCCCTATTGTATTCAAGTCTAGATGAAATTCGTTCTCATTGTTGACCACACTTACAATTTGTCCTTCCAGTCCATCGCCCCTTCCATCGTAAAAAAAAGTAGTCTGATAAACTGCATAAGGAAGTGTCGGGGTATTTCTGAGCAACTCCACCCCATTTTTCCCAATGGCTTTGGCGTTTCCATCAGTGAAGGCTTTTTCCTTGATATGGCAAGTGGCACAACTCATGGCACCTGTACTGAAAAGTGTTTTATCGTTAAAAAGGTCTCTCCCCAAAGCAACACGCGTTTCATTTATGGGGGGAGAACCTTGCATTGCGAACATTTTGAGATTAAAAAAGTCCTTTGCGAATAAGTTCTCGGCTTTTGGATTCAATGGTCTTGATGTGTTCAGAACAATCCCCCAATCTGCTGCCGTCTGGTTTACCAACCGCAATTGTTTGCTGGTGTGATTCTTTATGAAACTGTAACGGTCAAAGGAGTCAAAACCCCCGGAATTCAATACCGCAATAGTGGTGTCAATTTCCTCCATCCAGTTTTGATAGACTTCGAGGTTCGTAAATGTATTTTTATAGAACCCAAGCACATGCTTAAGGGTTTCATAGTTGTATACAGCCTCTTTCAACGAATTGGAAAGCATGGGCGAATCAAAGCCCGTGATTCCCTTTGTTGCAATATTTACTACGGCATCCCTGATCATCTTCAGGTGATGGCGGTCCCTTTGGTTGTAAATGATATGGTTTCTCCCGATGTAGGGTATTCGGGTCTGAAGGTAGATCAATACACTTTGGAGTTCCTTGTTCGAAATCGCGTCTTCCCCATACAGAAGCTCCTCCAACACCTGGTAACTTTTAGGTTTTAGTCTTTTGATATCCGTATAGTCTTCCATCTCCACTTTCAACAGGTTGGGCGCGTTCATGGAAAGGTAGTTTTCATAATCGTAGGCGATCAAAAGTGGCTCGAACCGCTTATACCATTCCCTACTTTTCAAAAAGTTGGCCCTGTTGGATTCCAATGGATTTAGTGTATCCATCAGTTGAACATAATGGGCTGCACTGTCCAAGGTCTGTATGTAATATGTTCGGATATCTTCATTGAACATGGAGGGATGTTCCGTACTGATTACCTTGGCAATCAGCTTTTTCTCTTTTTTACAGGAAGTAAAACCTAAAATGACTATGGAAGCGAGGTATAAACATGCTCTTATTTTCATTTTCAAAAACAATTTTTACAGAAAAAGGTTCCCGAATTCGGGAACCCTTTTTTTTGATTTTATATTACAACCTATCTAGGTAGACCAGTAAGTTTAAAGAGGAAAGATCCCTCAAGTCTTGAGTTACTTTCGTCAATAGCAGTAGGATCATAGAACTTCAAGCCATCCGCTCGTACAGCGGTATCTGGTGTGGTGCCGAAATCCCAACCGTGAACCTGTGCACCACCAACAAAAGTAGGCTCGGAAGCACCAATGATGTCAGTTACATCGATTAGACCCGTAATTTCCCAGTATCTATCTTCAATACCATAACCCAGCGCAGACGCACCTAATTGGTTGCATTCCATTACTTCTTTTAGGGTGCCATTGTTGATATCGTATTGCCATAGTTTGGCATAGCCTGTAATATCAGGGTTCGCATCAGCATAACCGTTGGGGTCTTCCTGAATATAAGCATAGTTTTCGGTCACTAGAATGTTATCGGGAGAGTGCATTCCATCACCGATTCCTCCTTCCTTATCCCCATCCACTACTACTGTAAGTTTGGCATCCCCGGTAGGGTCATCCGGATTCAAATCCAATTTGTAAATCCGTCCAAAGGTTGTTCCTCTGTTGGCAAGGTCAGGATTGTCATTTCGCAATCTTCCGGTAACGGCGAACATTACGGTTCTGTTATTATCCGCGGAACCTCTTCTCCAATCGATGTCCTCGATTCTTTGGAAACCGATGGCCACAGAGTCGATACCCTCTTGGTTCAACTCTGAAAGGGTTCTTTCAGTTACTTTTACCCATTCTACATCGTAGGGAGTGCCCTCGGCCATACCCATTTCAAATTTTTGACCGCCCATTCCAATCGCGGTTTCGGTAGTGTCCTTACCTCTGAGCATATACAGTTCACCACCCTGTAAGTCACTAAAAGCCCCAACATACATGGCAAAATGGGCCTCCGGGTAGCTGTTGTTACTATCGTCATCTCCCATAAAAACCACCGTTTGGCCTGGATAAGCGTCTTTACCAATGGCCACAGCATTTTCCGTTGACCACTCTCCAAGGGCTGGCAATCTTTCAGCCTCAACACGATCTTCTGTGTCCCTAAAAGGATTCACTCTATAAACCCCTTTTGCATTACCTCCCCATTCCCCACCAGAAAGATAAAGTGGGCCAAAACCATGCTCCTCTACCGTAATGGACGAACCGGAACATTGTGCTGTAAAAGCTGTAGCTGTGGAGTTTACAATGTAATCCCCTTCCAAGGGTTGCAAATCGGAGTTCATTTTGATTCTGGCAATGGAATAATCGGATTCCAGGTTATTGATGAAAGCATAAGTACCATCATTGTCGGGATACAATGCCGCCCCATCCGTAAAGGAACCGAAGACAAAAGTGGAATCGGAAGGAAGGATGTCGGCAGAAGTCATGATCATGTTCAATTCTGCGTTACTGGAAAACTCACCCTTCAGGGTGAAAACGCCATCGGGCACCACTGAACTTTCCAATGGGGTAAGTTCCGCTGTTACAGGGTCGTCATCGTCGCCTCCACCGATGAAGTCATCGAGTTGGTCGCAGGAAGCAAAGGCAATCAAACCTCCCAGCAATACTAAATTTTTAAGTGTTCTCATTTGTTTTTAAGGTTTAGAAAGTAAATTGTTTATAGGATTCTTAACAAAAATACCTTGGAGAACACCCTACTGTCGTTAACTAAACGTGGTGATAAATCAAACTAAAGTTCATTTTAATGTTAAATGGTTAAGGGAATGTTATTAATTAGAGCAGGTCTTAATAATCCAAAAAAAAGTGTTCAATCTTTTTCTATGTACTCGAATTGGAAAAACTTCTCTTAAAATTATAAATAATTGATTATTAAATAATTACATTCTATTCTTGTAGTTAGGGCTACCTTAAACAATTTCATAAAGCAATTTTTCTTCCTATTTACTCGTATTGCGCTTATTTTTATAGGATACCTATACTGATGGCCCAAAACAAGAGATCTCCATATCATCCCGATATCCCCCTTTTTTTAATCCTGATACCATTCATTGCTGCGTTCAACTATTACCTTACCTACACCAATATTAAATTGAACTGGTTTTTGGCATTGACCTTCACTTTGGATACCCTTCAGGGGTATGCCGCATGGCTGGTGGTTCGAAAAATTATTCTTTGGCTTGACAAAAAAATGCCATTTTCCAAAGGATTCGTAAAGCGTGTCTTGGTGCAAACCCTCTTGACCACAATTATTGGGTTGTTCGTCATCAGTTTTCTCACCGAACTGACAAGCATCATCGCAAGAGGTAAAATGGCCCCTGCGAGTTTTTATTTATACGATCTTTTCATCATCAGTATTTGGTTCTTTGTGATCAATGCCATTTACATCATGATACATTATTATTATAAATGGCAAGGTGTAGCAGAAAAGGCCATGGTGGAGAATCAGAAATTGAAAAAGGGATTTCTGGTAAAAGAGGGCAAACACGAAGTGATTTTGTCATTTAGTGAAATCTTGGGTTTTGCCATTGAAAATGATTATGTGGTTCTCCATTCTAAAAACCAAAAGCTGTATTATTTGGATACCCCTTTGGAAAAAATCGTTTCCCTGCTTCCCGAAAGTCTTTTTTTTCGATTGAACCGGCAGTATGTGATCCATCGGGACATTATTACTGGTTTCACCAAACTGGAAAATGGTAAAATCAGTGTTTCCTTGATCGAAAACGATGCTGTTCCCCAAGAAATCCCTGTTAGTCGCACCAAGGCTCCTGCATTTAAGCAGTGGTTTCGAACACAGCATTGACATTTCAGACCAAATTTAATGACATTTCAGGGAAAACCTTCCCGTTTTGGTTGAATCCAAACGGTCTTGCCTCCTAATTTTGGTTATCATCAAATCAATCAAAAATGAGAACAGTTTTATTGACACTCTGTCTTGGTTTGGTTTTATATCAACCAAGTTTTGCACAGAATGGTTCGGATGGAAACCACAGAAACTTCCCGTTGATCATTAGTTTGGAATTCCATTCCCTCTCCATGCCCTTCAAGAATAAAAAGCCCTTTTTTAGAAATGTGGGCATTGGTATCGGTACCGAGGTAAGCCATAGTGGTGACCGGGATTGGGTCCAGCAATTTAAAATAACTTGGTACGGGAATAAAAAAGTTGGGGGCGGCCTTCTTTTTCATACCCAGGCTGTTTGGCGACCGGATATTGTTTCCGATGCATTTTCTGAAATAAAGCTCGGTATCGGCTATCTCTATGCCAAAAGAGCTGTTGCATCCTTCAAACCTACTTCCAAGGGTTGGGAGCCTATGGGTAAAAAAGGTAAGGGAATGCTGGTTATTCCCACCGGAATCGGTCTAGGTTATGACGATTTCAAGGAAAATGAGACCTATATTTCACCTTTTGTGGGGTATCAATTTTTAATTGCTACAGGCTATAACGATAGTTTTCCTGTTGTTCCCTTCACGCTTATGGAAATCGGTTCAAGAATTCATTTTGAAGACTAATCAAAAAATGTCGTCATGAAAAATTTAATCCTATATCTTCTTTTAGCACTGAACGTAATTCACGTCGCACTTGGACAAATTGAAATCAATCCACAACATCCCAAAGCCGAAAAACTGTCCAGCATCATGCAGCAATTGACAGATAACGGTGTTCCAGGGGCAAGCATTGCCATTTTGGATGCCGACGGATGGTGGACGTACAGTTCAGGATTTTCGAGTCTGGAACAAAAAACCAGGATGACGGACGACCATCTGCATTATTTGCAGAGTATTGCCAAGACCTATATGGCTGTTGCCGTACTTAAATTGTTCGAAGAGGGAAAACTAAATCTCGAAGACCCTATGAACAAACATCTTGATCCCACTGTTTCCAAAATGATACCCAGAGCCGACGAGATTACTATAAAAATGCTCCTCAACCATACCTCCGGGCTTTCGGAATATAACTTCAATCCAGAATATGCCAGTACGCTATTGCAGCATCCGGAAACTCCTTTTGCTCCGACCGATTATGTTAGACTCATTAAGGGAAAGAAATTGGACTTTGAACCCGGCAGCAAATACTCCTACCGAAATACAAACTATGTGGTGCTAGCCTTGATAGTTGATCATATCACCGGCGATCATGGCAACTATTTGGAAAAAGTAGTTTTTGAGCCTTTGGGTCTGCAGCATACCTATTACGAAATCAAGAATAAAAAGTTGACTGGAGAAATACTGCCAGACAGTTATTGGGATCGTTATAGTGATGGTATTCTGGAAAATGTATCCTTTATTCAACGGCAAAATGTTGCCTATATGGTAGGTGATGATGGGATTGTTACCACCACAAAAGAGGCGATCCTATTCCTCAAAGGGCTTATGGAGGGTAAGTTGTTGAAAGAATCCACGATGGAATTGATGAAGACCTGGGTCAATGGAAGAGATCAAAAACCCGCTTATGGACTTGGTTTGGGCCATTCCGATTTGGCGGGCAATATTGCCTACGGCCATTCCGGTGGTGGACTTGGAGCAGGATGCGACCTGAAGTTTTTTCCTGAAAAGAATTTGTACATGTTCGTTGCCATCAACATTGGAACGGTTACCGAAAGTCCCATTCACGCCAATCTCGAAAAATCCCACGAGCAACTCTTTATAGCACTGTTGACAGATTAGGTTTGTAATGAAATGAGGTTGTCTAAAAAATAAGGAGAAATGATGTCACATCGAGCGTCCGAACGTGTCATCCGGGCAGACGCTCGAACTGACAAAAGGTACTTTTAGACGGCCTCTTATTTGTTCTTTTTTCTAAGCCTAGGTTGATAAGTCGTTAGCTTCAAAATACGTATTTTTAGGCTCCGACTAATTCAACACAAAATGAACAGAAACACTCTTGCGCTTTGCATGATACTTTGCATGGCTTCGCTGTTTTCGCAGAACAGAAAACTTCCTTTAGACACTACCGTTACGACGCAGCACAGTGTTACCATAAATGGAACTAACATTAGTTATACCGCAACCACGGGCACGCAACCTGTTTGGGATAAAATGGGGAAACCGATCGCATCCCTGCACTACACCTATTACACCAGAAACAATGTTAAAAACAGAGCGGAACGCCCTTTGATGATTTCGTTCAATGGAGGCCCCGGTTCTGGCTCAGTTTGGATGCACTTGGCGTATACCGGCCCTCGAATCCTAAAAATAGATGACGAAGGGTATCCCGTACAGCCGTATGGCGTAAAACAAAATCCGTATTCCGTGTTGGATGTTACTGATATTGTTTATGTGAATCCGGCAAACACTGGCTATTCCCGGACCATTCCCGAAACAGGTGATGAAGTAGATCGCGACAAGTTTTTTGGGATAAATGCTGATATTAAGTACTTGGCCGAATGGCTGAACACCTTTGTCACAAGGAACAACCGATGGCGTTCTCCCAAGTACATTATAGGTGAAAGCTACGGAGGTACCAGGGTTATGGGGCTTTCACTCGCGTTACAAAACCAACAGTGGATGTACTTGAATGGGGTGATCATGGTTTCTCCAGCTGATTATAAGGTGATACGTGTCGGAGGACCTGTCTCCAGCGCCTTGAATTTACCTTACTACACTGCCGCGGCATGGCACCATAAGGCACTGCCTGCGGAACTTCAAAACAAGGATCTTTTGGAGGTTTTGCCCGAATCTGAGGCATATACTGTCAATACCTTAATTCCAGCCATAGCCAAAGGTGGCTTTATTTCGGAAGCGGAACGTGCAGCAGTGGCAAAAAGGATGGCCTACTATTCGGGACTAAGGGAAAAGGATATTGTAGATCACAATTTAGATGTCCCTACACAGTTTTTTTGGAAAAACTTGTTGAAGGAAAAAGGCGGATACAATGTTGGAAGGCTGGACAGCCGTTATTTGGGAATAGATCGACAACTTTTTGGGGACAGTCCAGATTATTCTGCCGAGCTCACTTCTTGGTTGCATAGCTTTACCCCTGCAATCAACTATTATCTGCAAGAGGAATTGAATTTCAAAACAGACATAAAATACAACATGTTCGGACCTGTACGTCCATGGAACAACGAGGATGATAACACCCGTGACAATCTTCGGCAGGCCATGGCACAGAATCCATACCTTAACGTCTTGGTACAATCCGGTTATTATGACGGCGCTACCACTTATTTCAATGCAAAATATACTATGTGGCAAATCGATCCAAGTGGACGGATGAAAGACCGTTTCGAGTTTAAAGGATATCGTTCCGGTCATATGATGTACCTTAGACGTGAAGATTTGCAAAAGGCCAATGATGATCTGAGAGCTTTCATCCTTAGAACAATGGCCAAAGGAAAAAGTGCCAAATATTAATTACATCAATCATGAAAAAACTTTTAGTACTATTAATCGCCATTATGATTCATCCGGTGTTGGGTGCCCAAGAAATACCTCCAAAGGAATGGCAAATCAAAACCGCCTTAATGGCAGTTCCTGAAGACTATCGAGAAGGGGCAAAAGTCTATGGGTACGACGAAAAGGGGGATTTTGTGACCCTAAGGGAAGGAACCAACGATTACATCGCGTTGGCTGCTGACCCTAAGAAGGAAAAGTTCTCCACGGCCGCTTATCATAAGGATTTAGATGCTTTTATGGCCCGTGGTAGAGAGTTAAAGGCTGCTGGAAAAGAATTCAAGGAGATTTTCGAAATCCGTGAGGAAGAAGTAAAATCGGGTAAGCTTAAAATGCCAGACAAAGCAACCTTATGCGTCTTTACAGGGACTATCGATCCATATTCTCAAGAAATTGAGAATCCCCATGTACGGTACGTATTTTATATTCCGTTTGCAACGGGTGAATCCACAGGTTTGCCGACCACTCCCACTCCCCCAGGTCATGCTTGGTTAATGGATCCCGGAACCCATCGAGCACATATAATGATTACCCCTCCAAAAAAAGGCAATTAATTTTTTTTAGAATGATATGGGTAGAATGTTAAAAAAACTTATCGCTGTTTTCTCTGTTCCTTTTATGCTTAGTGCACAAGACTGGCCAAACTTAAAGAAATATGAAGAGGCCAATGCCGAATTGAAAGAACGTCCCATTCCGGAAAATCGGGTCGTTTTTATGGGAAATTCCATAACCGAAGGATGGTCAATTGCCGATCCAGGTTTTTTTGAGAATAGACCCTACAT
>JANQRD010000124.1 GCA_028284725.1 Allomuricauda sp.
CTGAAAAATGTAAAATCCCATGTAGCAACCATGGTGGTCGGGGGATGGTTTGATGCGGAGGATTTATATGGGCCTCTTGAAACCTATAAAAACATTGAGAAGTACAATAAGGAAAATTACAACACCATGGTTTTTGGCCCATGGGACCATGGTGGTTGGGCCAGGGATGTAACCCGAAACGTAGTGGGCAATTATTACTTTGGTGATTCCATTTCCCTTTTCTATCAGAAGAATATTGAAACGAAATTCTTTAATCATTTTCTCAAGGGAGAAGGAGATAAAAACAGCGGACTTCCCGAGGCATATGTGTTCGATTCCGGAAAAAAGGAGTGGAAGACTTTCCCCTCATGGCCTCCTCAAGGAGTTGAAAAACAAACTTTCTATCTATCTGACAACGAAGAATTGTCCACAGCGCAAGAAGATGTGGTAGGAATAAAATTTGTAAGCGATGTTAAAAAACCTGTTCCTTACTCCGAAGACGTTAAGACAGTATTCACTCCAAGAAAATATATGACCGATGACCAACGTTTTGCAGCACGACGATCGGATGTGTTGGTTTTTGAAACCGAAGTATTGGAAAACGACCTAACCCTGGCCGGGGATATTTTGGCGAAACTGAAAGTAGCTACAACAGGAACCGCAGCGGATTGGATTGTGAAGGTTATTGATGTGCATCCCTACAATATCGAGACCAATGAAGAAATGCAAGACCATCTAAAAATGGACAACTACCACTTGATGGTTCGAAGCGAGGTACTCCGTGGACGTTTTAGGAACAGTTTCTCCGAACCTGAACCTTTTGTTCCCAACAAAAAAACAGATGTGAACATTAAACTGCAAGACGTTTTTCATACCATCAAAAAAGGACATAGGCTCCAGATTCAGGTGCAAAGCACATGGTTTCCTTTGATCGATTTGAATCCGCAGACCTATGTCGATAACATTTTCAAGGCAGAAGAATCTGACTTTAAGACGCAAACACATACCGTTTTTACTGATTCCAGCATTGATTTTTCGATTTTAAAATAAAAACGTTCGCTTGTTATTTTTTTCCAAAAGATTAGGAAATTCAATTTTTCCGTCTTTATATTTGTTCAGTAAAGTTCAAACACGTATTGAATAGTTATCAAGAAAGGTGGAGGGAATAGACCCTTTGAAGCCTTAGCAACCCTTGGTCCCCTGTATCAAGAAGGTGCTACATTCTATCCTTGTCCTGAACTTGTTTCAGGACCTTCCGCAATGAGCTTGTGGATTAAAAGGAATAGATAACGAAAATCGAGTTTCATTTCGATTTCACTTTCTTATAACTTTTTAGATTCGACCTTGCGGCCAGTAGGCTGCTAGGGGTTTGGCTTTGTATTTTATCAATAGCAATAATTTAAAAAACAAAAGTCATGAGCGAACAAAAATTTTCAACCAATGCCTTGCATGCTGGCCACGATGTTACAGCTAATGGAGGTACTAGGGCCGTTCCAATTTACCAGAGCACGGCCTACGTGTTCAACAATGCAGATCATGCCGCCAATCTTTTTTCCCTTCAGGAATTCGGTAACATCTACACCCGGATCAATAATCCCACCAACGATATTTTGGAGCAGCGTTTAGCCGCCCTGGAAGGGGGAATTGCTTCAGTGGTGTGTTCCTCTGGAACAGGAGCACTCAATACAGCTTTGCTAGTGTTGTTGAAAGCTGGAGACCATATTGTTTCCTCGAATAGTCTGTATGGCGGAACCTATAATCTTTTTAATGTCACTCTCCCACGTCTTGGAATTACAACCACTTTTGTAGACCCATCGGATCCTTCCAATTTTGGTAAGGCGGTACAGGAAAACACACGGGCAATTTTTGTTGAGTCTTTGGGCAACCCTAAACTGGATGTGCTGGATTTAGAGGCCATTTCCAAAGAGGCTCAAGCTGCAAAAATCCCATTTATAGTGGACAACACGGTTCCATCACCAGCTTTGCTGAATCCAATCGAGTATGGTGCAAACATCGTGATTCATTCCTTGACCAAGTATATTAATGGAAATGGGACCGCTTTGGGCGGTGCTATTATTGATGCTGGAACATTTGATTGGGCCAATGGTAAATTCCCAGAGTTTACAGAACCATCACCTGGCTATCACGGATTGGTCTATCATGAAGCGCTTGGTCCAGCTGCGTTCATTGCGAAGGTTCGTATCGAAGGGCTGCGTGACCACGGGGCATGCTTAAGCCCTTTTAACGCCTTTCAGATTTTACAAGGTCTGGAAACTTTGGAGGTCCGGATGAAGAAACACAGTGAGAATGCATTGGCCTTGGCAAAATGGCTCCAAGATCGGGATGAGGTCACATGGGTAAACTACCCAGGGCTGGAGTCAAGTAAGTACAAGGCTTTAGCGAATAAATACCTGCCCGAAGGACAGAGTAGTATTGTGACTTTTGGTGTTAAAGGTGGGTTCGAGTCGGCCAAGAAAATTGCCGATGAGACCAAAATATTCTCACTATTGGCAAATATAGGGGACACCAAGTCCTTGATTATTCACCCTGCAAGTACCACCCATCAACAATTGGACGAAGCAGAACAGGAATCAACTGGAGTGACCCAAGATTTAATTCGTTTGTCCGTTGGACTTGAGGATTTATCTGATTTGAAAGCTGATTTGGAACAAGCTTTTGCCACGATTGATAAATCAGTTTTGGCATAGCTATAAACATTAGATGGGCAGAGCCAGGATTTTTGTGTTTTCCGGCTCTGCTCTCCAAAACATCAAAAACCATAAATGCTTCAGCATCTCACCATAAAAAATTTCAAAACCATAAGCGGCACTGAGCAGGACTTAGAGCTTTCATATCAGCTTTTTGGACAGCCCTTGCATTCGGCACCGATTGTATTGGTCAACCATGCATTGACAGGTAACTCGAACGTAGCGGGAGATTCGGGTTGGTGGTCCGATTTGATAGGTAAAGGGAAGAGCATAAACACGGAAAAATACACCATTTTATCCTTCAATATTCCTGGAAACGGATACGATGGATTTGTAATCGACAATTACAAGGATTTTGTTGCAGGTGATGTGGCTAGAATTTTTCTATTGGGATTGCAGGAATTGAAGATTCCACAATTGTACGCCATTATCGGAGGATCGTTGGGTGGAGGTATTGCGTGGGAAATGGCAGCCTTGAATCCTGAAATTACGGAGCATTTGATTCCAGTGGCGTCTGATTGGAAGTCTACGGATTGGCTGATTGCCAACTGCCAGATTCAAGAGCAGTTTCTGGTGAATTCAAAACAACCTGTACACGATGCCCGTATGCATGCGATGTTGTGTTATCGCACCCCAGAATCCTTCAAAGAGCGCTTTCAACGTAGTACCAATGAGGAACTTCAGGTGTTCAACGTGGAAAGCTGGTTGATGCACCATGGGAAAAAATTACAGGAGCGTTTTCAACTTTCCGCTTATAAGTTGATGAACCAATTGTTGAAGACGATAGACATCACCAGAGATGGGGAAGAAGCTTTTTATGCCCTTCAAAAAAGTGATATGAAGATTCACATCATCGGTGTGAATTCTGACTTGTTTTTTACAGCGGAAGAGAACAAGGAAACGTTTCGGCGTTTGGCTCAGGCGAATGCCAATGTTACCTATGGTGAGGTTCAATCGCTCCATGGCCACGATGCCTTTTTAATGGAATTTCAACAACTGGAGAAGTTGTTGGATTCTATATTTCCAAAAAATGGAAGGGCAGAGCGTATCAAGATTCTCAAGTTTGGAGGAAAATCCCTGGCCAATGGGGAGGGTATAAAAAACGTGCTGAAGATTATTTCCGAGAGGGCAAAAAAGAATGAAAACTTTGCTGTTGTACTTTCGGCCAGGGGTAAGGCCACGGATGAATTGGAAGCTATGCTCGACAAAGCATCCAAAGGAAAGGATTTTGACGAAGCGCTTCGACTTTTTTCGGAATATCAAACCCAAGCTGCTGCGAAAGTTGATATTGAAGATGAGCTAAAATCAGTAAAGAAATTGCTGCAAGGTGTTTTCCTGACTGGAGATTACAGTTCCAAAACCAAGGACGAGCTGCTTTCAAAAGGGGAGTTGATTTCCGGGAAGGTAGTGACCAAGTTGTTACAAGAATCAGGGGTCAAGGCACAATTGATCGATTCAAGAACATTGATTAAAACGGATGATAGCTTCAATAATGCCGAAGTGGATGAAGGTGTTTCCAAGGAAAATGTTATCCGATGTTTCGCTGATTTTCCCTCAGATGTTGTTCCCATTGTCACAGGCTTTATCGCATCGAACAGTAGTGGGGAAACCACAACTTTGGGAAGAAACGGCACCAATTACACGGCTGCGCTCTTGGCCAACTTTTTGGACGCCCAGGAGTTGCTCAACTACACCCATGTAGATGGAATTTATTCCGCCAATCCAGAGTTGGTGAATGATGCGAAGTTGATAGATTCAATTTCCTATGATGAAGCAAATGAATTGGCCAATTTTGGCGCTAACATCTTGCATGCGAAGACCATTATTCCACTTATAGAAAAAAACATTCCACTGCGAATACTTAATACATTCAGTGGAGAAAGTAGAGGAACACTCATAGGCCCAAAAACGGAAAATGGTGGCATCAAGTCCCTCTCCGTGTTGGAAGATGTGGCGCTTATCAATCTCGAGGGTAGGGGACTGCTCGGAAAGGTGGGAATCGATGCCCGAATTTTTAAAACACTTGGGCAGAACAATATCAATGTGGGAATTATATCCCAGGGTTCCTCTGAAAGAGGAATAGGCTTGGTGGTGGATTCCAAAAAAGCTCAAAAGGCAAAAAAGGTGTTGGACATCGAGTTTGAAACTGACTATTCGGCTCAAGATATCAATCAGATTACCGTCGTCGAAGATGTCTCGGTAATTTCCATTGTTGGCATGGATTTAAGCACCTTCCATAAGCCATATAATGCTTTAGTGAAAAACCAGGTCGTGCCCCTATTGTTCAACAACACAATTTCTGGAAAAAATGTAAGCCTGGTCGTCAAGAAAACGGATTTGCATAAAGCCATCAATGTGGTTCATGGTCAGATATTTGGGATTGCCAAAAAAGTAAACTTGGCCATTTTTGGGCATGGCAATGTTGGCGGAACCTTGATTGATCAAATACTGGATTCCCAAGAAAAAATTGAGCAACGAAAGGGTATTGATCTTCGAATTTTTGCAGTGGCGAATTCAAAAAAGGTGTTATTGGATGGTGCCGGAATCTCAAAAGACTGGCGGAAAAAGCTTAATAATGAAGGTACACCATACGAAGTCGGAGATATTATCGACTTTGCGGAAAAACAGCATTTGGAAAATTTGATAGCAGTCGACAACACTGCTAGCGAGCCATTCGTTTCCAGTTACGAACCACTTATTGAACATGGTTTTGATTTGGTGTCCTCCAATAAAATAGCCAATACTTTAGGGTTTGATTACTATAAAACCACCAGGGAGAATCTCGAAAAAAATCAAAAGCAATACCTCTACGAAACCAATGTTGGAGCAGGGTTGCCACTTATTGATACCATTAAATTACTACACCTCTCCGGTGAGAACATTACGCGGATCAAGGGTGTCTTTTCTGGATCTTTAAGCTACATTTTCAATGTGTTTTCAGAAAGCGAAGCTCCGTTTTCTTCCATTGTTAAGGAAGCCATGGAAAAAGGGTATACCGAACCTGATCCCAGGGAAGACCTCTCGGGAAATGATGTAGGAAGAAAATTATTGATTTTGGCCAGGGAATTGGATCTCCAAAATGAGTTTGATGAAATCAACATTGAAAATTTAATTCCAGAAGCACTTCAGCCACTTACTTTTGATATGTTTAGAGAGCAAATTGATATCATGGATGAAAAATTCCAAAAAATCAAAGCGGCCCAGGATAAGGATCATGTGTTGCGTTATGTGGGAGATTTACATGGGGATTTACAACAAGACAAGGGTATTTTGGATGTGAAATTGGTTTCTGTTCCAAAGCATAGTGCCTTAGGGCAGGTGACCGGATCCGACTCCATCATTGAAATTTACACGGAATCCTATGGTAAAAACCCATTGGTGATTCAAGGAGCGGGAGCAGGTGCAGCAGTTACGGCAAGAGGTGTTTTTGGTGATATTTTGAGAATAGCGGAAAAAATATGAGTAGCAAGAAACAGTTTGAAACGGAAGCCATCCGGACGCAAGTGGAACGGTCACAGTTTTTGGAACATTCCAGTCCCATGTACTTGACCTCCAGCTTTGTTTTTGAGGATGCTGAGGATATGAGGGCTTCATTTGCAGAAGAGAAGGAGCGGAACATCTATTCCCGATATTCCAACCCCAACAGCTCCGAATTCATTGAAAAAGTGTGCAAAATGGAGGGGGCGGAGAGTGGTTTCGCTTTTGCTTCAGGTATGGCCGCGGTTTTTGGGACTTTCGCTGCATTATTGGAAAGTGGAGACCATATTGTTTCCGCCAAGAGTGTTTTTGGATCCACGCATACGTTGTTCACCCAGTTTTTTCCAAAGTGGAACATAACTACCAGTTATTTTGACTGTAATGACTTGGATGCTGTTGAAGACCTTATTTCTGAAAAAACAAAAGTCATTTATGCCGAGTCACCTACGAATCCGGGTGTGGATGTGCTCGATTTGGAAAGGCTGGGGCACATTGCAAAAAAGTACAATCTTATTTTTATTGTTGACAATTGTTTTGCATCCCCCTATTTGCAACAACCCATCAAATTCGGCGCTGATTTGGTGATTCATTCCGGCACCAAATTGATGGATGGCCAGGGTAGGGTGCTTGCAGGAATTACAGTGGGCAACTACGACTTGGTAGATAAGATTTACCGCTTTTCAAGAATTACAGGTCCTACGCTTTCGCCTTTCAATGCATGGGTGCTGTCTAAAAGTTTGGAAACTTTGGCAATACGGGTGGACAGACATTGCGACAACGCATTGCAATTGGCGACCTATTTGGAGCAACATCCAAAGGTTGAGTGGGTCAAATATCCTTTTCTGAAATCCCATCCCAACTATGAAATTGCAAAGAAGCAGATGAAATTGGGAGGATGTGTGGTGGCCTTTGAAGTAAAAGGTGGTCTTGAGGCCGGCAAAAAGTTCTTTGACGAGATTGAAATGCTCTCACTTTCGGCCAATTTAGGGGATTCGAGAAGTATTGTAACGCATCCAGCATCCACCACCCATAGTAAACTGACAGAGGAGGAGCGTAGATCTGTCGGAATTTCAGATGGAATGATTCGGGTTTCTGTGGGATTGGAACATATTGATGATATCATTGCAGATGTCGAGCAGGCCTTGCTATAAGATGTAGACGTCCTAAGCTCCCAAGTGGCGAATTGTTAATTTTCGCTATATTCGTGGGATGCTCTCCAAGAAGACAAAATATGGTCTGAAAGCACTTACCTATCTCGCCTCGTTGGATAGCAGGGAACCCGTGCAAATCGCGGAAATTGCCAAACACGAAAATATCTCCCAAAAATTTTTGGAAAGTATTTTGCTGACCCTAAGGCGAAATGGTTTTTTGGGATCTAAAAAAGGAAAAGGTGGAGGCTATTACTTGATTAAGGAACCCGAAGAAATTCCGATGACCGCCATAATGCGCGTCCTGGAAGGACCAATCGCAATGGTACCTTGTGTCAGCCTAAACTTTTATGAAAAATGTGATGATTGCCCTGACGAGAATAAATGTTCGGTCAACAAATTGATGCTTCAGGTCAGGGACAGTGCATTGGAGGTGTATCGCAATAATACTTTGGCCGACCTCATTTCGTAACCTCACATCCGCAAAAGAACCCTTCTTTTAGTGATGATTTTCTAAAAATTACAGCTCTTTTGTTAAAATCTACAAAAACTATAGGATAAAAGTAATTTTATTATGCTTTTAACGATTTACATAGAGAATTAATTCTATTTTTGGTTTATCCTATTAAATCTATAGGTAAATATTAAAAAATAATGATAGCAGACCAAATCGTAATAAGCAACACAAGAGCTCGGAGCACCTATTCGAAAGATAAAAGTTCAGAAAAACCAAAACGCAGTATAGCCAAATCCGTTAGTTGGCGGATAGTTGGAACCCTGGATACCATATTGATTTCTTGGATAGTAACGGGAACGCTTTCCTTAGCATTTTCCATTGGTTTGATAGAATTGGTTACCAAAATGGTGTTGTATTTCTTTCATGAAAGAATCTGGAACAGAATAAGCTGGGGCAAATAAAAATAATGAAATGGCATTTATACTGAAGGAAATAGAAACCTTGAACCGCAGTTTTAGCAAAGCCGACCCAAAAGAAATTATCTCTTGGGCTTTGTCCAATGCTAGTGCTCCTGTAATCACTACCAACTTTAGACCTTACGAGGTCGCGATTTTACATGCTGTAAGTGATTTGAGCAATGAGATTCCTGTTATTTGGTGCGATACTGGTTACAACACACCTAATACCTACAAACATGCCGTTGAATTGATTTCACGTTTAGGACTTAATATCAAACTTTATGTGCCTCAACAAACCGCGGCATACAGAGATGCAGTAATGGGAATCCCATCCATTGACGATTCTTTACACAAAACGTTTACAGAGCAGGTGAAACTGGAACCTTTCCGTAGGGCAATGAAAGAGCACCAGCCCGATGTATGGTTCACCAACTTGCGAAAAGGACAGACCGCCCATAGAGATTCTTTGGATGTATTGAGCTTGAGTGGTGACGGAGTTCTTAAGGTTAGCCCATTTTATTATTGGACCGATACAGAGCTGGACGCATATCTAAAAGAATTCGATTTGCCCAACGAACATAAATATTTTGATCCAACGAAGGTTTTGGAAAACCGTGAATGTGGATTGCACACCTAAATCTATAGACTTTGAACACACTTTTGGAAGAAATACAAAAACCTGAAACGTTTGGCCTAGAGAACAGACCAAATGCAAATGCCTTGGAGCACGAGGCCATTTACATTATCCGTGAAGTGGCCGCCCAATTTGAAAAACCTGTACTGTTGTTTTCGGGAGGGAAGGATTCCATCACATTGGTACGTTTGGCCCAAAAAGCCTTTTGGCCAGCTAAGATTCCATTTCCTTTGATGCACATTGATACCGGGCATAACTTTCCGGAGACCATTGAGTTTAGGGATCGATTGGTAGAAGAACTTGGGGTAGAATTGATCGTTAGAAACGTTCAGGATTCCATAGATCAAGGCAAAGTGGTTGAGGAGACCGGAAAATATGCCAGTAGAAATATGTTGCAGACCACAACCTTGTTGGACGCCATTGAAGAGTTCAAGTTTGATGCTTGTATAGGCGGAGCAAGGCGGGATGAGGAAAAAGCGCGTGCAAAGGAACGTATCTTTTCGGTGCGGGACGATTTTGGTCAATGGGATGAAAAAAATCAGCGCCCAGAGTTGTTCGATATGTTGAACGGCGAAATCGAGATTGGACAAAATGTAAGGGTGTTTCCCATCAGCAACTGGACTGAATTGGATGTGTGGAGCTATATCGAAAAAGAAAATATTGAAATCCCCTCCATTTACTTTGCCCATAAACGGAATATCTTTTTCCGTGACGGACTTATTTGGTCAGCAGAGGATGATGTGGTCTTTAGGGCAGACGATGAAGTGGTGGAAGAGCGAAGCGTACGTTTTAGAACCGTTGGAGATATGAGTTGTACCGCAGCTGTAGAATCAGATGCAGACACCATTGAAAAGGTTGTTGCTGAAATACGGGAATCCAAGATTTCCGAAAGAGGGGCACGAATTGATGACAAGCGCTCAGAAGCGGCCATGGAAAAACGTAAACAACAAGGATATTTTTAGCAGATTATGGAAGTATTGAAGATAGCTACGGCTGGAAGTGTGGACGATGGTAAAAGTACCTTGATCGGACGTTTATTATATGATACCAAGTCATTGACCGATGATAAGCTGGAGGCCATTGAAAGAACAAGTAAGCAAAAGGGATACGATTATTTGGATTTCTCTTTGGCAACGGATGGTTTGGTGGCTGAAAGAGAACAGGGCATCACTATCGATGTGGCCCATATCTACTTTTCAACGGCGAATAAGAGTTATATCATAGCCGATACTCCAGGACATGTGGAGTACACCCGAAATATGGTTACTGGAGCATCAACTTCTCAAGCGGCCATCATTTTGATCGATGCCCGGAAAGGAGTTATCGAACAGACCAATAGACACTTTTTTATCAATAATCTGCTTCGAATCAAAGACGTGATTGTTGCCATCAATAAGATGGATTTGGTTGATTTTTCAGAAGAGATTTTTAATAACATTAAGGCGGATTTTGAAAAATTGATGGATAAACGGGACTATCAAGAACAAAAGATCACCTTTATCCCGGTAAGCGCCTTGAAAGGCGATAACGTGGTCAATCCATCCGAAAATACACCTTGGTATAGTGGTCAAACCCTATTAGAGCATCTTGAGGAATTGGATCTTCAGGATATCTACAACACAGGAACGCCGCGTTTTCCCGTACAATATGTAATTCGTCCCAAAACGGAAGAATTTCACGATTTTAGAGGATTTGCAGGAAAGGTCTATGGTGGTGAACTGAATGTAGGGGACGAAATTGTAGTGCTGCCCTCCTTGACCAGAAGTCGAATCAAGAACATTTATTTCCACGATAAAGAATACCAAACAGCTCCAAGACGTTCATCTGTAACCATTACGTTGGAAGATGAAGTGAATGTGAGTAGGGGGGATATGCTTGTAAAAGCAGGGGATTTACCCACTATTGACAAACAGCTTACCGCAACGGTTTCCTGGATGGACAGCGACAATCTCATTACCGGAGGTAAGTACGTAGTGCAACATGGAATCAACAAAGTTTTGGCGAAGGTTGATGCCATTGAACATAAAATACATCCGGATTATTCCGGCATCGAGGAGAACGTGTCGACGCTGCAAATGAATGACATTGCAAAGGTTCGACTCAAGTTCAACAAGCCCATTTTTTATGATAGATTCAGGGATCATCGCACAAACGGTTCCTTTATCATCATCGATAGTAGAACAAACAACACGGCAGGAGTAGGATTCATCAATTAAACTGATATGCTCCGAGTTTATGTTGACAAAATAGTTTTGTTTAAAACCTACTAAATAGATAGGAAAAATAGATAAAAATGCAAAGTTTTAGAACGGAAATAGAGAATCCTGTAGTTGAGAAGGACATCATTGAATTGGAGCGTAAAATCCGCCAGTTCAAAGGTGGGGAATTGGACGAGGAAAAGTTCAGAAGCCTGCGGTTGGCTCGTGGAGTCTACGGTCAGCGTCAACCTGGGGTGCAGATGGTCAGGATTAAATTGCCCTACGGTAAGGTGACCTCCAATCAGTTACTTCGTATTAGTGATGTGTCCGATGAATATTCCCGTGGACGTTTGCACATTACAACTCGTCAGGACATTCAGATTCACTATGTGGATTTGGAGCGTACCCCAGAACTTTGGGCACAATTGGAAAAAGATGACGTCACGCTTCGTGAAGCTTGTGGAAATACCGTTCGAAATGTTACCGCCAGTGAAACAGCGGGGATTGATGTCAACGAACCTTTTGACGTTTCCCCTTATGCCCATGCAGTTTTTCAATATTTCTTGAGAAATCCCATCGGGCAAGAAATGGGAAGGAAGTTCAAAGTTTCTTTCTCGGCCAGTGATGCCGATACAGGGCTTTCCTATATGCATGATATAGGGTTTATCGCCAAAATCAAAAATGGGGAAAGAGGATTTAAGGTCATGTTGGGTGGAGGACTGGGCTCACAGCCTCGACACGCCGATGAGTTATACAGCTTTTTGCCTTCAGACAAGATCATTCCCTTGATGGAAGGCGTTATCCGGGTTTTTGATAGGTACGGGGAGCGTAAAAGCCGTGCCAAGGCCCGCATGAAATTTTTGTTGAAAGATATAGGCTTGGAAGGATTCAAGGTGTTGCTGGAAGAGCAACAATTGGCCATTCCTTTTCAAACGTATCCCATCGATTTTGAAAGCTACCCAATATCCGAAGTGGCCGTGGTTGATGCTGTTCCAGAGGTTGAAATTGAAGATGAGCAAGAATTCAACAAATGGAAGTCGACCAATTTGGTGCCTCAAAAACAAAAAGGATTTGTGGCCATAGGAATCAAAGTCTTGTTGGGTGACTTCTACACAGATAAAGCCAGGGAATTGGCCAAATTGGTGCAAGATTACGCAGCGGGCGAAATACGCTTGTCTCTGCGTCAAAATATATTGATTCCCTACGTAAAAGAAGAGCTAGTGCCTTTCTTCTATTCAGAGCTCAAAAAGCTGGACTTTGTGGAGGCTGGATATAACAAAGCATTGGATATTACGGCCTGTCCGGGTACCGATACTTGTAATCTAGGAATCTCCAGCAGCACAGGGATTGCGGCCGAACTTGAGCGCGTAATCAAAGCGGAATATCCACAATACATCAGCAATCCTGATGTCGTGATTAAGATCAGTGGTTGTATGAATGCCTGTGGACAGCACAACATGGCAAACATTGGTTTCCAAGGAATGTCAATCCGAACTAAGGACAAGTTGGTGGCCCCTGCACTTCAGGTGTTATTGGGAGGAGGAAACTTTGGTAATGGAAAAGGTCGATTCGCTGATAAAGTAGTCAAAATTCCAAGTAAAAGAGGTCCGCAGGCTCTTAGATTGATTTTGGATGATTACAATGCCAACGGAAATGGGGCTTCTTTTGCCGATTATTATTGGGAAAAAGGAGAACACTATTTCTATGAGTTTCTAAAGCCACTTACGGATATCGACAACCTTACCCAAGATGACTTTATTGATTGGGGCAACGCTGAAAAATATAAGAAAGAGATAGGCATTGGGGAATGTGCCGGAGTCATCGTGGATTTGGTTGCTACACTTTTCTTTGAGAGTCAGGAAAAGATTGAAAATTCGGAAGATGCATTGGAGCAAGGAAAATGGGCGGCGAGTATCTATTATTCCTACCAGTCCATAGTTAATTCTGCCAAAGCACTTTTGACTTCTGAAAAAGTAAAGACCAATACCCATGCTGGAATCATCAAAGATTTCGATCGGATATTTGTGGAGACTGATAAAATAAGCTTGGGCCAAAACTTTGAAGATTTGGCTACGCAATTGAATAAAAACAAGCCTTCCAAAGCATTTGCAGAAGCTTATTTGCAAGATGCAAAACAAGTTTTGGAGCAATTGGAGGCATATCGAAAATTGGAATTGGAGCATGCATAGTGGAAAATTAACAGTGGTC
The DNA here is from genome assembly GCA_028284725.1 of Allomuricauda sp. Taxonomy (GTDB): domain Bacteria; phylum Bacteroidota; class Bacteroidia; order Flavobacteriales; family Flavobacteriaceae; genus Flagellimonas. The sequence continues at coordinate 13,268 of JANQRD010000124.1, forward strand.
GGAGCAGGACCGGGAGATGTAGAGCTGATTACCCTGAAGGGTATCAAAGCATTGCAACAAGCCAATGTAGTGCTATATGACGCTTTGGTCGACCCTGAGCTTCTGGAATATGCCCCAAATGCTGAAAAACTATTTGTAGGAAAACGCAAAGGCTGTTATTCCTATCAACAAGAGCAAATCAATGAGCTCATTGTTCAAAGAGCCCATGCTTTTGGTCATGTGGCGCGGTTAAAGGGAGGTGACCCCTTCGTTTTTGGACGTGGATCGGAAGAAATGGAATACGCCGCCAAAAATGGTTTGGAGGTTGAGGTGGTTCCCGGGATATCATCGGCAGTTGCGGTACCGGCATCGCAGCAGATTCCGGTCACCAAAAGAGGAACTGCTGAGAGTTTTTGGGTGATTACAGGTACGACCAAAGAGCATAAATTATCCAAAGATGTAGCCTTGGCGGCCAAGTCTAACGCTACGGTAGTGATTTTAATGGGCATGTCGAAGTTGTCACAAATTATGGATTTGTTCAAACAAGAAGGAAAATCAAACCTTCCAGTGGCCATTATACAAAATGGGACTACCGAAGGTGAAAAAATAGGTATTGGTACTGTTGCTTCCATTGAGAACAAGGCAAAGGAGCAACAGTTATCCAATCCTGCCATCATCATCATCGGTGAGGTAGTAAATCACAGAAAAAAAATTGCCGAAATACAAAAAGAAGTAAGAACAGAAGCCTTTGAGCTAGTAGAAAAAGCATAAGATGATAAAGACAGATATACTGATAATCGGAGCTGGTCCAACCGGATTATTTACCGTTTTTGAAGCAGGATTGTTAAAGTTGAAAACCCATTTGATTGATGCCTTGCCACAACCAGGGGGGCAATGTGCAGAGATTTATCCCAAAAAACCCATCTACGATATTCCGGCCTACCCGGAGATTTTAGCTGGGGATTTGGTTGAACGGCTCATGGAACAAATAAAACCTTTTGAACCTGGCTTTACCCTGGGCGAACGAGCGGAGACATTGGAAAAACAGGAAGATGGTTCTTTTATCGTGACCACCAACAAAGGTACTAAACACCATGCACCCGTAGTGGTTATCGCAGGTGGATTGGGCTCTTTTGAACCGAGAAAACCATTGATTTCGAATATTGGGGATTTTGAGGATAAAGGAGTGTCTTATATCATCAAGGATCCCGAGGTATACCGAAACAAAAAAGTGGTCATTGCAGGGGGAGGGGATTCCGCCTTGGATTGGGCCATTTACTTGGCTGATGTAGCTGCTGAAGTGGCATTGGTTCACCGAAGAAATGAATTCCGAGGTGCCTTGGATTCCGTGGAAAAAGCATCCGAATTGGCCAAATTAGGTAAAATTCAACTGTACACCGAGGCAGAAGTAAAGGAGTTACATGGCAAGAATGAACTTCAGGCAGTCGTGATTAAACACAATGATGAGACCAAAGGCCAAACCTATCTGGAAACGGACCATTTTATCCCATTATTTGGACTGTCCCCAAAACTTGGTCCAATCGGAAATTGGGGCTTGGAGATTGAGAAAAATGCAATCAAAGTGAACAATGCTAAGGATTACCAAACCAATATTTCTGGTGTTTTTGCCATTGGCGATGTAAATACCTATGAAGGTAAATTGAAGTTGATATTGTCCGGGTTTCATGAGGCAGCGGTGATGTGCCAATATGCCTACCAGATTATTAACCCGAACAAACGTTTTGTGATGAAATATACCACTGTTGGCGGAGTGGAAGGTTTTGATGGTTCCAAAAAAGAAGCCAAAAAAGAAGTGGTGCAAAGTATAGTCTAAAGTTTTTTTAGGTTATTTGAGTTAGTCAAAAACCTTCCTTTGTATCACTTTGGAAGGTTTTAACTTTAGAAAAAATAAGATTTAAGTTGTTTTTGACCACAAAGTGTGGTTATTTTGCTCTTAGTTCATTAAAAAATTGAAATGTTATCAAGAAAGGTGGAGGGATTGGACCCTTTGAAACCTTAGCAACCCTTTAACTTTTAAAGAAGGTGCTACGTTCTACCTAATAACATTGGGAAGGATAACGTTATAATATCGTCCTGTTGTATATTTCCACTTGTTCTTGATGTTTTATTGCCCCAATGGGGTTATTACGTTATGGAAAAAATTGAGGATATCATTGCAGAGCGAATTTTGGTGTTGGATGGTGCTATGGGTACCATGCTTCAACGATATAAATTTGAGGAGGAAGATTTTAGGGGAGAGCGATTCAAGGATTGGAAACACCCATTAAAGGGTAATAATGATTTATTATCATTGACCCAACCAAAAGCAATTGCGGAGGTACATCGGAAGTACTTTGAGGCTGGGGCGGATATAGTTGAAACGAACACGTTTTCCGCCACAACCGTTGGTATGGCCGATTACCATATGGAAGAATTTGTGTACGAAATCAACTATGAGTCAGCCAAAATCGCAAAAGAAGTCGCGGAGGAATTTACGAACAAGGAACCCCATAAACCTCGATTTGTCGCCGGTAGCATAGGTCCAACCAACAAAACGGCGAGCATGTCCCCAGATGTTAACGATCCTGGGTATCGCGCTATATCTTTTGATGAACTTCGCATCGCCTATAAAGAACAGACAGAAGCTTTACTGGATGGAGGTGCAGACATTCTTTTGGTGGAGACCATTTTTGACACGTTGAACGCTAAGGCAGCACTATTTGCTATTGAAGAAGTTAAGGAAGAACGAAACATCGACGTACCTGTAATGGTCAGTGGTACCATTACAGATGCTTCTGGGCGTACGCTTTCCGGTCAGACTGCTGAGGCATTTCTGATTTCCATCTCGCACATTCCCATTATTTCAGTTGGATTCAATTGTGCCTTGGGGGCGAAACAATTAGTTCCTCATTTGGAAGTGGTATCCGCAAAAACCCATTACGGAATATCCGCGCATCCCAATGCTGGTTTGCCCAACGCTTTTGGAGAATATGACGAAACCCCGGAACAAATGGCTGAACAGATTAAGGAATATGTAGAAAAGGGTTTGGTGAACATTGTCGGGGGCTGTTGTGGAACAACCCCTGAACATATTAAGGCCATTGCAGATTTGGTAAAGGAGTACCAACCCAGAAAAATTGCTGTTCCCGTTTAAAATTGAGGCATGTTTGTGGATACCAAACCAAGATATTTAAAACTTAGTGGCCTTGAGCCTTTGGTCATTACCCCTGAAAGCAATTTCATCAATGTGGGGGAACGAACCAATGTGGCTGGATCCAAAAAGTTTCTTCGACTTATCAAAGAGGAGAAGTATGATGAGGCATTGGATGTGGCTCGTCATCAGGTGGAAGGTGGGGCTCAAATCATAGATATTAATATGGATGATGGCCTTATTGATGGAAAAGAGGCCATGGTCAGATTTTTGAACCTTATTGTAGCCGAACCCGATATTGCTCGAGTACCCATAATGATTGACAGCTCCAAATGGGAGATTATCGAAGCTGCTCTCCAGGTAGTTCAGGGGAAATGTGTAGTGAACTCCATCAGTCTAAAGGAAGGAGAAGAAGAGTTCGTTCGGCAGGCAAAACTCATAAAACGATACGGCGCTGCCGTAATCGTAATGGCCTTTGATGAAGTAGGCCAGGCAGATAATTACAATCGCAGGATAGAAATAGCCGAACGCTCCTACCGCATTTTGGTGGATGAGGTAAAATTTCCTCCTGAAGATATCATTTTTGACCTGAACATTTTTCCTGTAGCAACCGGGATGGAAGAACACAGGAGAAATGCTATTGATTTTATAGAAGGAACCCGATGGGTACGGCAAAACTTGCCCCATTGCAGCGTGAGTGGTGGCGTGAGCAATGTTTCTTTCTCCTTCAGGGGGAATAATCCTGTACGGGAAGCTATGCACTCTGTCTTTTTATACCATGCCATAGAAGCTGGAATGAACATGGGGATTGTTAATCCTGCACTGCTTGAGGTCTATGACGATATTCCCAAAGATTTATTGGAACATGTTGAAGACGTAATTCTGAACCGAAGGGATGATGCCACTGAACGTTTATTGGAATTTGCCGAAACCGTGGTGGGTAAGTCCAAGGAAAGCAAGGTTGATTTGTCTTGGCGAGAAGATCCATTGCAAGAACGTATCACCAGGGCATTGGTCAAAGGAATCGACCAATTTATTGTTGAAGATGTGGAGGAAGCCCGATTACAAGCTTCCAGGCCTTTGGAAGTGATTGAGGGCAATTTGATGACCGGAATGAATGTGGTCGGTGATCTTTTCGGAAGTGGAAAAATGTTTTTGCCCCAAGTGGTCAAGTCCGCAAGGGTTATGAAAAAGGCAGTGGCTCATCTCACACCATTTATTGAGGAATCCAAGGATGCGACCGCTTCCGCGGCTGGAAAAATATTGATGGCCACGGTAAAGGGGGATGTCCATGATATTGGAAAGAACATCGTAAGTGTGGTGCTCGCCTGTAACAATTATGAGATTGTGGATATGGGTGTTATGGTACCACCTGAGAAAATCATCAATAAAGCCAAAGAAGAACAGGTCGATATCATCGGTTTGAGTGGTCTGATCACCCCATCGCTTGACGAAATGGTGTTTTTGGCCAAGGAGATGGAACGGCAACAGTTCACGGTTCCTTTATTGATAGGCGGTGCGACCACAAGCAAAGCGCATACTGCTGTAAAAATTGATCCGCAGTACAGTCAGGCGGTAGTCCATGTCAATGACGCTTCAAGGGCAGTCACCGTTGTGGGCGATTTGTTGCAAAAAGATACTTCAGAAGGATATAAAAAATCCATCAAACTCGATTATGAAAGCTTTAGGGATAAATTTCTGAATCGAACCAAGCAAAAAGAATATTTAACTCTAGAAGATGCAAGAAGCAACAAGCTGCAAATAGATTGGGATGCATCCGATATCAAAAAGCCAAACCAACTTGGTATTCAGATCTGGGAAGATTTTGATTTAAAACGGCTCACGGATTTTATTGATTGGACCCCATTTTTTAGAAGTTGGGATTTGCACGGAAAGTTTCCGGACATTTTAAAAGACGAAGTGGTTGGCAAACAAGCTTCGGAATTGTTTGGGGATGCCCAAAAAATGCTATCCGAAGTACTGGACAAAAAATTGTTGAAGGCCAAGGCGGTTTTTGGGTTGTTTCCAGCCAACTCCATCAATATGGATGATATTGAGGTCAGTTCCGGAGATGTTGAGAGCTCGAGGGATGTATTCACATTCAGAACCCTTCGACAGCAACTTAAAAAGCGTGACGGTGTACCCAATATTGCTCTGTCCGACTTTATCGCACCCAAAGAGTCAGGAATTCAGGATTATATGGGTTGCTTTTGCGTGACCGCTGGATTCGGAACCCAAGAGTTGGCAACTGAATATGAGAAAAACCTTGATGACTACAGTTCCATAATGATTAAGGCCTTGGCAGACCGTTTGGCTGAAGCCTTTGCGGAATACCTGCACAAAGAAGTACGAACAAAGTATTGGGGATATGCCTGCGAAGAAACATTGTCCAATGACGAGTTGATTGATGAAAAATATAGAGGAATCCGACCAGCTCCAGGGTACCCAGCCTGCCCGGATCACCTAGAAAAATTGACAATTTGGGAACTTCTAAAAGTTGAAGAAAGTATAGGAGTGAAGCTTACCGAAAGCTTGGCCATGTGGCCAGCTGCCAGTGTCAGCGGGTACTATTTTGGACATCCCCGGGCAAAATACTTTGGATTAGGAAAAATAAAACAAGATCAAGTAGCTGATTTTGCCAACAGAAAAGAAATTGATACAGAGGAAGCGATAAAATGGTTGTCACCCAATTTGGTTGATAGTTAAAATTTGTCATTCCTGTGAAAACAGGAATCCATAAATAATTGAAATAAATAAGATTCCCACTTTAGTGGGAATGACAGAATGTGTTTATGAAAGTAACCGATCATATTAAAAAGGCAAAAGGCGAAACCCTTTTCAGCTTTGAAATCATTCCACCAGTGAAGGGAAAGAGTATACAGGAATTGTATGATAACATTGACCCTTTGATGGAATTCAATCCCCCCTTTATTGATGTCACCACCTCACGCGAGGAGTATGTGTACATCGATCGGGATGGACTTCTGGACAAAAAATTGACCCGCATGCGCCCAGGGACTCTCGGAATCTGTGCTTCCATTACCCATAAATACAATGTGGATACCATTCCCCATGTGCTTTGTGGTGGTTTTACCAAAGAAGAAACAGAGTACTTGTTGGTGGATTGCCATTATTTGGGGATTGACAATGTGATGGCACTACGTGGAGACGCCATGAAAGAGGAAAAATATTTTGAACCCACCAATGGAGGACACAAATATGCCTCTGATTTGGTGGAGCAAATCCAGGATTTAAACCGAGGTAACTATTTGCATGAAGTCATAGAAACGGACAATTGCGCCGATTTTTGCGTGGGAGTGGCCGGTTACCCCGAAAAACATATGGAAGCTCCTTCGCTAAAGTCCGATTTGAAGCGGCTAAAGCACAAAGTGGATTTAGGAGCAGACTATGTGGTAACCCAAATGTTTTTTGACAATAAAAAGTATTTTGAATTTGTGGATGAAGCCCGAAAAATGGGAATCAATGTTCCGATTATTCCTGGAATCAAGCCTATTGCTATTAAAAAACATTTACAATTACTACCTCAGGTCTTTCGTGTTGATATCCCCGAAGATCTGATTGAGGCCGTGGAAGCTTGTAAAAACAACAAGGAAGTACGACAAGTAGGGGTTGACTGGTGCATCGAACAATCCAAAGAGCTAAAAAATGCTGGTGTACCCGTGCTGCATTATTATTCCATGGGAAAATCAGATAACATTAAAGCGATTGCGCAGGAGGTATTTTAATTTCCTACTTTAGCGCCTCATGAAGCGCCTACTTCAACTAGCTGTTCTCTTAAGCACTTGCTATGGATTTTCGCAAAAACAGGAAAGTCCAAAGAAGTTCGTGCTCGATGCAAGCCAGTTTTATGGCTCCATACTTTTGCACAATCCCGATATATCCCATTTGATTACCAATCATCCTGGAGGTCTCATACTTGGGTTTAACCGCAAACGCTTCGGAAATGAAGATTGGGAATCTCAATATGGCTATCCGGATACGGGTTTTTCCTTTGTCTACCAAAATATGAACAACCCCACCTTGGGGGAGAATTTTGGATTGTACGCACACTACAATTTTTATTTTTTCAGGCGGAACCTCCAATTTCGGATAGGTCAGGGTGTTGCTTACAACACGAATCCATACGACAAGAATGAAAATTTCAGAAACAACGCCTATGGTACCCATCTGCTGAGTTCCACCATGGTGATGTTAAATTACCATAAAGAAAATCTTATTGCTGGATTGGGCCTAAAGGTTGGAATTTCCTTGATTCACTATTCCAATGCTAATTTTAAGGCGCCAAACACGTCGACCAACACTATGGCCCTGAATTTCGGATTGACGTATGATCTTGATCGCGAAATGGGGTATGAGTTCATTGAACCTGAAAAAAAAGAAAGGATAACGGAACCCATTCGCTACAATTTGGTCTTGCGGACGGGAGTGAACGAAAGTGATGTGATCAATTCTGGGCGATATGGGTTTTGGATTTTTTCAGCCTATGCCGATAAACGTCTGGGACGAAAAAGTGCGATTCAATTGGGGACAGACGTGTTCTTTTCCAATTTTTTGAAAGAACTCATCCGTTTTCAGTCCATTGCTTTCCCCGAACTTGGTGTTTCCCCGGATACAGACTTTAAACGCGTGGGGATTTTTGCAGGGCACGAGCTTTTTATCAATAAAATGAGTATAGAGACCCAATTGGGCTACTATGTGTACTACCCTTTTGATTTTGAAGGGAGGGTATATAACCGAATTGGGTTGAAACGTTATTTCGGTGATAAGATTTTTGGAGCGATTACTTTGAAATCGCATGGAGCGAAAGCCGAAACGGTTGAATTTGGAATAGGAGTGCGCTTATGAAAAAGTCGATATCCATCTTAGTAGCTTTGTTATTGATTGCCTGCAATGGCGACAATGTGCCCGACTGTTTCCAAAATGCAGGTGATTTGGTTCGTGAAACGGTTGAGGTGGATACTTTTAGTGCAATTACCGTTTTTGAGAACATCAATATGGTAATCAGGGAAGGCACAGAACAATTGGTCGAGATTGAAACAGGTGAGTTTTTGCGGAACGAGGTTTCCGCTACTGTCGAAAATGACCGTTTGATTCTGAGAAATGACAATGGATGCAACTTTGTTCGGGATTATGGATTGACCACGGTTTATATTACCTCGCCCAACATCTCCGAAATACGTAGCAGTACTGGGTTGTTGATTTCAAGTGATGGCGTGCTCAACTATCCCGACCTATTGCTCATTTCTGAAAGTTTTACCAATAACGAATCAGAAACCACAGATGGTTCTTTCGATTTAGCGGTGAATTCAGAAACCGTACGAATTATAGTCAATGGCATAGCTTTTTTTAAATTAAGGGGAACAACAGAGAACTTTAGTGTTACCATTGCTGCGGGGGATTCTCGTGTTGAAGCAGAAAATCTGGTGGCTCAAAATGTAAGTATAAACCACCGGGGCACCAATGATGTTTTCGTGAACCCACAACAACGAATTTCCGGGATAATTCGCGGTACAGGGGATGTCATCTGTAGCAACCGCCCACCTGAAGTCGAAGTGGAGGAACTTTTTAACGGTCAATTAATTTTTAGGGATTGAGTTCGTCAGCTGATTTTATGAAGAGACTATTTGGTTACCGACCTAGGAAAAAGAATTTGATGGGGCTTTCGGGACTAAAACGAGCTGATGCCCTTTTCCATAATTTGGTTGCGGAAAACAAAGTCCCAGGTATGTCGGTGACTGTCCTCCAAAATGGAAAGACCCTTTTACAGAAGGGATATGGCCATGGCAATCTGGAAAAAAGAACCATAATAGTTCCGGAACATTCGGTCTTTCGTATTGCAAGCATTTCCAAGTGTATTACTGGATTGACCCTAGGTAAAATGGTTGAAGATGGATTGGTGGATTTGGATGCCTCATTTTATAAATATGTACCCTATTATCCTAAGAAAAAGTATGATTTTACGCTACGGCAATTGGCCGGCCACACTGCAGGGATCAGGGGATATAGGGGAAAGGAGTACGCTCTGGACAAGCCCTATTCCATAAAGGAAAGTATTGAAGTTTTTAAAAACGATCCGCTGTTGTTTGAACCGGGAAAGGGATATCTGTATAACAGCTTTGACTTTGTGCTGCTTTCACTGGCCATGCAGGAAGCCAGTGGAGTGGCTTTTGAGGACTATGTAAAAAAAGAAGTCCTTACGCCTTTAGACTTGTCAGCAATTTTTCCTCCAGGGCAAATGGGAAGCCCTTGGGATTCGAGTATTAAGCATGGTCTGAAATTGACCGAGCACTACACAACGACAGCATCAGGATTTAAAAAGGCGATTCCTGTAAACAATTTCTATAAATTGGCCGGTGGGGGTTATCTGTCCACAAGTAGTGATATCGCAAAGCTTGGCCAGGCCATTTTGGATGGAAAACTATTGAAAAAGGAAACCTATAGACAAATATTATCCTCGCAAACTATCCAAGGAAAGCCTACGTATTACGGCTTGGGTTTTCAAGTGAGTCAAGATACCAAAGGACGCAGTTTTGTAGGACATTTGGGCAATAGTGTAGGGGCTTACACCAACTTTTTTGTGTATCCTGAAGCCCAAACGGTCATTTCCATTTTAATTAATTGTACCGACCCTAAGGTCCAAGAAATTCTGAATACTGCGGTGAATTGCCTGCTACCTGAAAATTACCTAGCTTAGAGTTCTATGAAACAAATCGTTTTCCTTCTTTTCTTTTTTGGTGTTCAGGCAATCATTGCCCAAGAGGTGATTTCTGGCTATGTCAACCTTGAAAATCCCGAGGATTGGAAGCCACGGATTTATTTAAGCCAAATCGCGATATCTGAAACGGAAAACAACACACTCATCACACCGGTCGCCATTGCAGATGTAGATACCGATGGTTTTTTCAATTTCAATAAAAAGTATTTTTCTGAAAGTGATAAGATCTATCGTTTACATGTGGAGCGTATGCGGAAAGTAATCAATGACACCATCCAAAAAGATGTTGCTTTTCTTTTATCAAACAAGGACAAGCTGGTTTTTAAAAGAGGGCAACAAGTGTTCGCGAGTTATACTTCGACCAATCAAGGGGATCAGGAATGGCAAAAACTGAAGGAATTTGAGTCCAAGCTGGTAAAGCAATATGAATTATCTGAAGAAATGACCTCCCCGAGAAAGGCCTTTGTCAAGGATTCGTTACGGATTCTTATGGTGAAGCTCATCGGGATAAAGCAGTTGGAGGAAAAACAATTGTTGGAGAAAGACATTGCGGAAAACCCGGAATACTATCTTGCCCTATTGGACGAATTAAAGGAAAGCGCCATTAAACCCTCAGAGTATTGGTTTTTGGAAAAAAGAATGGCCTATTTGACACAAGAGGCGGTTGAAAAGCAATTGCAGACCAGTAGATGGCTGAATGCAATTTTGATTGTGTTTTTAGGAATGGCCATCTTCGGAATTTTTTATCTCAGAAAAAAACCTGTCACCAGTTCTCCCTTAAGTCGGCAAGAAGAGAACATCAAGATTTTGATATTGCAGGGTAAAAGCAACAAGGAAATTGCCAACGAGCTTTTTATCAGTCTAAGTACCGTAAAGACCCACATTACCCATATCTACAACAAACTCAACGTGTCGAACAGGCGCGAATTGCTTCAAAAAAGTACGGGTACTAGTACCTAATTCAGACCGTAGTTTTCCCCTTGCAATTTCCTGTACTGATTTCTTTGTAGAAACTGGTACAGGTCATGTTGTTCAAAAAATCATTTGAAATAAGCCTTTTCCCCATAAGTAGGGAGTATAAAAAGTGGAATGTTTCTCTTGGCTGGATTGTTTTCCTGAATGCACTTATTACCTACACATTGACCATGGAACCCACGGTCAGTTTTTGGGACGCTGGGGAATACATAGCGACCTCTGGAAAATTGGAGGTGGCGCATCCTCCAGGAGCTCCTTTTTTACAGATGCTGGGTGCGGTCTTCGCGATGTTTGCAAGCGACACGGAACAAATTGCTCTGATGGTGAATTATGTGTCCTGTTTGTCCAGTGCGTTTACCATTCTTTTCCTTTTTTGGACCATTACCAACTTCACCAGGAAGCTGACACTTAAAAATGGAGAAATCACAGATGCAAAAGCTATCGCAATTCTGGGTAGTGGGTTGGTCGGCGCATTGTCCTTTACCTATTCCGATAGTTTTTGGTTCAATGCCACAGAGACTGAGGTGTATGCCATGGCAAGTCTGGTAATGGCTCTCTTAATTTGGCTTGGCCTTAAATATGTCGACGATATTGATGGGAACAGGGCCAACAAATGGCTGTTGTTGATTTGCTTTGTGGTCGGGCTGACTTTTGGGATACAGTTCATGGGGTTTTTGACTATTCCGTCTTTAGTTTTGCTTTTTTACTTCAAGAGATACAAAAAGATTACGCTCAAAAACTTCATTTTGGCCAATGTTGTAGCGGTTGCGATACTATTTTTTGTGTTTAAATTTTCATTGACGTATGTGTTGCGATTGTTCGCTTGGGGGGAAATCTTTTTTGTGAATCAATTTGGACTGCCGTTCAACTCAGGCTCGTTGCTCATTGCATTGGTCATTATGGCCATATTTTATTTTGGCCTGCGTCTCACAAGAAAAAAACAACTTGTTTTTGCCAACACCTTGATACTTTGCCTTCTTTTTTTGATTTTGGGCTTTTCTTCATGGCTTATGCTGCCCATTCGCGCAAGTGTTCATGTGGGCATTAACGAAAACGATCCCTCGGACGCAAGAACACTCTTGGCCTATTATAACCGCGAACAATACCCAAGTACGGATAGCCCATTTTATGGCACATATTATTCAGATCGATTTGCTCCATCAGTTGGTGATAAGGATGATAATCCCAAATACGAAAGGGATGAAAAGCTGGGCAAGTATGTAATTGTGAACGATTATGAAAATGCTATTCGGGCATCAAACCAAAAACACGTAGGTCTTTTTCCCAGAATGTGGAGTGGGGAGCATGCGGAAAATTATATCAAGTATTTTGGACCTTTAAAATTTCAAATAAAATCGGAGTATTTATCAAACGCTACGTTAAGGGAAGCTTTTGAAAAGTTTAGGATCGATTATCAAAATGGAGAAATCGATGAGGAGGGTTATGTAAAATTTTTGAAAGACTTTAATGAATACATCGATGTTCAACCACCTTCCGTTTTTGATAACCTAAAATACATGTTTCAGTATCAGTTGGGCTACATGTACATGCGCTACTTCATGTGGAACTTTGTTGGTCGGCAAAATGATGTACAGGGAAGGTACGATGGCAATGGTCATTGGCTGAGCGGGATTGGCTTTTTGGACGAAATAAGACTGGGCAGCCAAAAAAACCTGCCAAGCGATGTGAAAAATAACAAAGGAAGGAATAGCTATTTTTTCCTGCCACTGTTATTGGGGATTATCGGTATTGTATTTCAAATCTCATCAAATCCAAAACAGTTTTGGGTGCTCTTCGTGTTTTTTATGTTCACGGGTTTGGCCATTCAGTTTTATACCAACCCTCCAATTTTTCAGCCACGTGAGCGTGATTATTCGTTGGTGGGTTCTTTCTACGCATTTGCCATTTGGATGGGGGTTGGTGTCTATGGCCTCTTTGATGTATTTCAAAAGTATATCAAACAAAAAGCGGGGGTGATAGTTGTAGTTTCCCTGAGCTTATTTGCTGTTCCTTTGGTAATGGCCTCTCAAAACTGGGACGATCATGATCGATCAAATCGATTCACAGCGAGAGCGTCTGCCAAAGCATATTTGGACTCCATCCAGCAGGATGCGGGAGCGATCTTGTTTACCATTGGCGATAATGATAATTTTCCACTTTGGTACCTTCAGGAAATTGAAGGATATCGAACCGATGTGCGGGTAATAGTTACCAGCTACTTTGCTACGGATTGGTACATCGACCAGATGAAACGGAAAGCTTATCAAAGCTACCCCATACCTTCCCAGCTTATCCATGACAAATACCGCTACGGAACCCGGGATGCGATTTATTACAGCCAAGTAACGGACAGTCGTTGGGACATTAGGGATTTTATGGATTGGATATCCAGTGACCACCCAAAGACCAAGTACGGCCATCTTTTAAAAATGAATGGGGCCAATCTCGCGGACTATCCTAAAAGCACCCAAAATATGGTCTACTATCCTACCAATAAGATTCGAATACCGGTAAACAAGAAAAATGTGTTGGAAAGTGGTTTGGTAAAACCAGAGGATTCCGCATTGATTGTGGATTATATCGATATTGATCTTCCACAGAATTATTTGACCAAAAATAGAATGATGATGCTCGATATTATTGCCAACAACGATTGGAAGCGGCCGATTTATTTCTCTGGAGGTAGTTTTGATAATGCGGAATACATTTGGATGAAGGATTACCTACAGTTGGATGGACTGGCGTACAAGTTGGTTCCGATAAAGACGGATTATGATGGAGGCTTTCAGATGGGACGAATGGATACGGAGCTTTCCTATAACATCGTAAAAAAATGGGATTGGGGAAATTCGGGCAGCTCGGAAATCTACCATGATACCCAAACCAGAAAGCAATTTGGAGTAACCTTTAGGTTGAGTTTGGCCAGACTGATGGAAAAGCTAATTGAAGAAAATGAAATGGACAGAGCCGAAGAGATTATCGAAATAGCCATGCAGCAGATACCTTTTGAACACTATGGCTACTACATGTTTGTGGAACCGTTTTTAGAGGGATATTATCAAGTGGGGCAAGGAAAAAAGGCACAAGAGCTTTTCAGAAAATTGAAAAAGGTGTATCAGGAACGATTGAGCTACTACGCGCAAACACCTTTGGACGAACAATATGCCAACATCGAAAGTATCCTTTCAGATTTACATGCCTACCAAAGAAACATAACCATTTTAGAAGAGCATGGGGATGGGAGATTGGCGGAACTTGAAGATGAAATACTTAGCTCTTACATTGCAAAGTTCGAATACATGGCGACTGAAGATTAAAACACATAAAAAAATGTGAAAATATTTGTATAGTTAGGAATCCTTACTATATTTGTAGCGTAATAATGTAAAAACCTAAAAATTAGTACAAATGAACAAATCAATTTTTTATCACGCAGGCTGTCCCGTATGCGTAAGTGCGGAGCAGGATTTAGTAGACCTTATCGGATTGGAAAACGTAACGATAGTACATATCGGTGAAGATAGAAGTAGAATTCAGGAGGCGGAGAACTTTGGTGTAAGATCTGTTCCCGCTTTGGTAACACCCACAGGAAGTGTATTGCACATCAACTATGGGGCGTCCATGGAAGACGTAAAACAATAATTTTTTTGGATTATATAGTTAGGAATCCTTATTAAATAAAATAAAATGAGAACAAAGAATTTAATTATGCTGGGCTTATTATTGGGAGGTAGTTTTTTCACCTCCTGTGCCCAAAAAAGTCCCTACAACACACCTGATTTTCAAATCAGTGCTGCCCAGGTGACACATGAAACCGATCTTGGCGTAACCGTATGGGAGATGGCTGTCAAAGGAAATGCCGGAGCCACAATCCCTACACCAGCTGGGCAATTGGACGGAGCACCCGTACTTGGATACGTTTTTCCTACAAGCTTACAACCTACCGACGTTGGGTTCAGTGCCACAGAGGGAATTTTGGCTTTGGCCTTAACATCCCATCCAGATTTTGACGATACTCCTCTTTGGGATGAAAACAGTGACTCGATTTTGGACAACGATGGAGTGGTTTGGCATCCCCATTGGGTGGTCTTAACAGAGGATAAGCGTGTAGCGGGCGGACTTTCGGTAAAGCAGTTCAAAAAAGCTGATGAGACTGTAGTATTGCCTCCCACCAACCCTGGAATGCCAATGTATATGGACTCTCCAGGTTATCCGGTATTGACCGGGGGCAATATCATAAAAGTAGTGGTTCCCGATTACCGAATCAACAACAGAACTGATTTTAAATACGATGGAGTGGCTGCTTTTATGAAGGTGAACACCAGCAAGGAGGATTTACCAATGCTGGGCGTTTACGAAGTGTACAGTGTGGCCAGCGGCGATCTGTCCCTTCCGTATTCCGTAAAATAAAGAGAGATGCAAGTTTCAGTTTGGGATACCTACGTGCCACGGGAAGATGGGAAACTGATGCACTTTGACATTTTGGTGCCCAGTACCTTGACGGACACCTCAGTGATTTTTGGCTTTGGAAAAACATATTTGCAATCTAAATCCTTTAAAACAGGTGAATTGTCATCCAAAGAATGCAGGTTTTGCCATATGGAGCATGCTCCAACCCAGGTGGAGGAGCAGATTCAATCTGACGGATACTATATTATTGAAATGGAAAATTGTTCCTAATATAATTAGGATAACTAACTTTGCCTGTCGATAACCCGGCAGGCAAGGTTTTAATAGGACTATGAAGAGTGTTTTTAATCCACAACAGCAGCAGACCGACCTTTCCAGTAAAATTGTAGCTGGACTGGAACGCATATCCCAGGCTTTTAAAGTACTGCTTTGGGAAAAAGCTAAACAGTTTGGGCTCAGCCCCATCCAAATTCAAATATTGATTTTTATTGCCTACCACAAAAGTGAGTACAATAACGTAAGCTTTTTGGCGCAGGAATTCAACGTGACCAAGCCTACCATCAGCGACGCCATTCGGGTATTGAACAAAAAAGGACTGGTGGTTAAAGACCATTCATCCGCCGATAATCGAAGTTATACCTTACTTCTTTCTGATTCCGGTAAGGACATTGTTTCCAAAACCGAACACTTTGCGGATCCCTTGGCAAATCAAATGGACGCAATTGACACTTCAGAAAAGGAAGAGCTGTT
Organism: Allomuricauda sp.; assembly: GCA_028284725.1. Classification (GTDB taxonomy): domain Bacteria; phylum Bacteroidota; class Bacteroidia; order Flavobacteriales; family Flavobacteriaceae; genus Flagellimonas. The sequence continues at coordinate 29,269 of JANQRD010000124.1, forward strand.
CAAAACATTGAGCAAGCTTATTTATCAGCTGAACCAATCTGGTGTGCTTACTGTTCAACGTACCTGTTTTGCCTGTAAATTTTATAGTAAATCCGATACAGGTGATTACTGCAACCTGTTGGAGAAACCTTTGAAAAACGAGGATATCCGGCTGGATTGTGACGAATTTGAGCAAAAAACATAGTTGCTTAAGCGCTTTTGACCAAGAGCCACCATTTCCAAATGAGATTTGGAACCATCAAATGATCAATTTCAGCGAAAAATCAGGATTAGTTTGTGAGTTCAGAAAATAAGCCCTCCAGATTTTTATTTTTCCGACTTAGTTGCAAGGTTTTTAATTGATTGTCGTGTGCAAAGTCGAAAACGACCGGACGCATGTCCTTGGATGTCGAAAAGGTGATTTCATAAACAAATCCACCAGTATTTTTTACATTTTTGACGTTGGGCAACGTGTTCAATAATACCTCTTCAACCCGATAATCGAACTCCACTTCTATAATTTGTTCCTCCGTATCCCGAAGTTCGTCCAACTTTTGGTCAGCGACCAATTCTCCCTTATTAATAATGATAACTCGATCGCAAACCGCTTCCACCTCTTTCATGATATGGGTAGAAAGTAAAATCGTCTTTTCCTTTCCAATTTCTCGGATCAACTTTCTGATTTCAACAAGTTGATTGGGATCCAATCCGGTGGTTGGCTCGTCCAGAATCAACACATCGGGGTCGTGCAAGAGGGCAGCTGCCAGTCCGACCCGCTGACGAAATCCCTTGGACAATTGCCCAATCTTTTTGTGTGATTCGGGAGTAAGTCTCGTTTGCGTTATAACTTCGGCTATTCGCATTTTGGGTACTTTGTAAACATCAGCATTGAAAGCGAGGTATTCCTTTACATACATTTCCAGATACAACGGATTATGCTCAGGTAGGTAGCCAATGCTCTTTTGTACTTCCCGTTCCGATTTCAAAACATCGTGACCGTTCACTTCGGCGGTACCTTCATCCGCTTTGTAATAGGTCGTCAAAATGCGCATCATTGTGGATTTTCCAGCACCATTTGGACCCAAAAAGCCGACTATTTCTCCTTTTTTAATGGCAAATGACACATTGTTCAGCGCTTTTTGTGCTCCAAAGCTCTTAGTGATGTTAGCTACCGTGATGGACATTATCGTGAATTTGGAATCAAAAATACAGTTTTAGAAAACTCCTTTGTGGTATCCGCGCTATTTTGAATCTAGAAACATGCCACTAGGGCAATTCTGGTTAAAATCAAAAACCAAATACATTTTGATTTCTTAAAGAAAACAAGATTTGAACGCGTAATTTTCAAAGAATGGGCTGGTTCGGCAAAAAATCCAAAAAAATTTATCAATAGTTACCGGATTTCATGCGAATAGCTATCTTAGCCCAAGAATTGGAAAAAATGACAAAAACATATTTCTGGAACGGTTTTTACTTTTACTTCTTTTTTAAGAGAGGTACGGGACTGTTCTGAAATACGTTAAGTATTAAAACATATGAAGTCCCGGTGTAGATCGGGGCTTTTTTTTTGAATGAATTTGAAAATAGCCATACAGGGAATTAAAGGATCCAACCATCATCAGGTGGCGCAGGATTTTTTTGGCAATGGTATCGAGCTGGTGGAATGCTTTTCGTTTGATACCCTTATAGAGCATCTTTGCAACGGCTCAGCGGACAAAGGCATCATGGCGATTGAGAACTCCATCGCAGGTTCCATTATTCCGAATTACAACTTGGTATACCATAACAACATGCACATTATTGGGGAGCATTATTTGAGTATTCACCATAACCTTATGGCCTTAAGGGGAAGCACGTTGGAAAACATACAAGAAGTCCATTCCCATCCCATGGCGTTATTGCAATGCAAGGAGTTTCTGAAGCAATACCCACATATTAAACTGGTGGAAGATGTCGATACCGCAGAGACTGCCAAGCGCATTCAAGATGGACAACTAAAGAATATTGCCGCCATAGCACCCAAAGTTGCAGCGGATTTATACGATTTGGAAGTTATTGCCCCTGAGATTCAAACCATAAAAAACAATGCGACCCGATTCATCATTCTAAAAAAGAAGAACAAGGTTTTGCCAAGGGAAGAGATCAATAAGGCCTCATTACGTTTCATCACGGACCATAAACGGGGCAGCCTGGCTACGGTGCTCAATGTAATGAGCGATTGTAATCTCAATTTGACCAAGATCCAATCCCTTCCAGTGATTGAGACACCTTGGAAGTACGCCTTTTTTGTGGATATCACTTTTGAATCGTATGATCATTTTGCCAAGGCAAAGGCATTATTGGAGATTATGTCTGAAGATTTTCAGGTACTGGGGGAATACAAAAATGCGTTGTTGATATGATAACAGCTGATCGACTGCATACTGTCCAAGAGTACTACTTCTCCAAGAAATTGAGAGAGGTAAGGGGACTTATTAATGAAGGCCGCCCTATTATCAATATGGGCATAGGTAGTCCTGATTTGGCTCCTTCGGAGGAAGTTATGGAGACCTTGAAGGCTTCCATTACCGACGCTGGTGCCCACCAATACCAAAGCTATCAGGGGTTGCCTGAACTTCGGGAAGCTATAGCGAGTTTCTATCAAGAAAAATTCGATGTGTATGCAGATCCGTCGACCGAAATATTGCCCTTAATGGGTTCAAAAGAAGGCATAATGCACATCAGC
>JANQRD010000144.1 GCA_028284725.1 Allomuricauda sp.
GGGGAAGGGCACCCCCAAAACCTACGGCATTGATCAATACCGATTGCGCATAGTTCGTATTGAACAGGTTATTGACCCCTGCATTCAGTCCCAACAAAAAATGCTCGGAAAGTCGCGTGTGGTATCCCAGCTTCGCATTGAACACGTTAAAGGATGCACTACGCAGGGTGTTCGCATCCGTTAGTGGGATTTCATCCACATATTGGTGGGTAAGGTTCAGTCGTAGTCCATTGCTATGCCGCAGATCCACCCCCGAACTGATCCGGTGCCGTGGCACCCCGGTCAGCGGATTGCCCGAAAAGTCGTCATCGCCGTCCATAAAATCCACAAAACTATGGTCGCTCAAGGTGTAGCCCAAGTACGGAGAAAGCACCAACGCTTTGGAGAGGTTCCACACGTATTTGGCATCCACTTCCAGTCCTTGGTGGCGGGTTTCGCCTGCGTTTCGTCCAATAAACTGATCTTCACCCACCCGTTCGGCCACCAACAGGTTTTTGATGTCCATTCGGTACAGTGTCACATTGAGGAACAATCGTCTTTTGAGCAGCACCAACTGGGAACCCAGCTCGTAATTGGTACCGGTCTCTTGATTAATATCAGGATTGATGATGCCGTCGGGCGTCAAGGTCTCTTCGAGACTGGGGTTGGAAAAGCCCCGGCTCACATTGGCGTACACCCGACCATCGGCAAAGCGGTATTGCAGCCCCAGACTGGGCAGCAAAATGGACTCAAAATTGCGTTCGGCAGAGGTGTTTTCATCTCCGGTGTTGAACAGATCCCGAAAATCGTAATCGGTTTGGTTGAGGTTGAGGCCCACTTGGGCAGAAAATGCATCAGAAAAAGGATAGGTAAGGGTTCCGAAAAGGTTCAACTGCGTTCGAAATTCCTTGTTATCGCTGATACGGTCACCGCGCAGGCTGCCGTTTCCGCTGTTGTCGCGGAACAGGTTTTGAAAAGTGCCCCATTCGTACTCGTCTTTGTACAGTTCACCACCCAGGCTGTAGTTGGCCTGTCCCCAACTGCCTTCGAAGAGGCTCCGGAGACCAAATCCGTTGGTGATTTCCTCCAAAATATTGAAGGGTCGGGGTTCGTCATGATCCAAATAGGTATAAAAAACGCTGGTGGTATTTTTAAGGTTGTCCGCCACTTGATAGGTGTGGTAGAGTCCCGCTAAGGTGTAATTGTTGGCCTCGAAGCCACGGGCTGCCAGCCAATTTGCTGCAGCCCGTCGGGGATTTTCATCAAAGTCGGTTTGGTTCAGTGAGCTGGGAATCTGTGCGGTGTAATCAATATAATTGATCAAGACTCCCAAGTTGCTGTTGCGACCCAATTTTACATTGGAATTGAGCAGTACCCCGTCCCGTGTAAAACGGTTGTTCTGCCGAAATCCATCCGTTTCCAAATGATTGTAGCTGAGGCGCAAGCTAAAATCTTTCTCCCGATGGCTAAAAGAGAGGTTGTCCTTCCACATGTTGTACGAACCGACAGTAAAATTATTGCTAACGCGGGTCAGATCTGATTCAAGGGGTCGGGTGTTCAGCAGAATGGCACCGCCCAAATTGGAACCAAAAGCGGTACCCTTGGGGCCTTTGATGACTTCGAGCGAGCCCAGGTTTTCGAGATCAAAGGCCTCGATGGTGGAAAATCCAGTTCCGTTGGTCACTGGAATCCCATTGAAATACAAGCGAAGCTTATCGGTCCCAAAAGGCGTCCGAGCACCCACACCTCGAATGGTAATCCGATTGGTGTTCAACGCCCCTGAAAGTAAATACACCCCTGAAATTTGGTTCAGTGCACTGGGGATATCCACCGGATTGAACTTTTCAAAGGTCTGTGTATCGATGGTGGATGAAGCCGTAATTCCCGTGGCCTTTTTAGTATCCCGATCTTCGGTCAAAACAATCTCATCCAATTGCGTAATGGAATCTTTTTGGATCTCCTGCGCAAAAAAGGGCAGTGTAAAAAACAGGAATGCAAAGGGGAGAACTGTTTTTGAGTAGTTTGTAAGAAGGAACTGCATCAAAAATTTACTGTAGGGTTATTTTTTTAAGGTGACCGTTTTTCCGGTTCTGGCACTTTTTCGAGCGGCTTCCAAGATCTCCATCACCACCATATTGTTTTCCAGCGATGAGAGATCATGCGTAGGGAGCGAAATCGTATTCTTGACCACTGCTGCAAGTAGGGAGAAGGGATCATTTAAGGGAGTTTCCCGTTCCTCAAGGGTCTGTTTTTCTTCTTGAAATCCATCATAGCCCTCCGCGATCCGAATCCGAAGGTTGTTTCGGTTATCGGCGTAGATGGCGCCGGTCAAACCGTAGAGTTCCATGTCCTTTCGACCTATGGGCCAGTTCCAAGAGGCCTCGATAATGGCCTGGGCATCGTCATAGGTCAATATGATGATAGCGTCGTCGTCTACTTTCGGGTTGTTTTCGGGTTGCAGTTGTTGCGTGACCGCAGTGACCGTATTGGGTCTTTTTCCTTGCACCAACCAAGTTATTAAATTGGCCCCGTAGCAGCCAAAATCCATGATGGCACCTCCGCCATTGGCCTTGGGGTCGAGCAACCAATCCAAAAACTCGCTGTTGATGCCTAGTTTGGAGGGTCCGCGATGTCCATCACGAACAATCACTTTTCGAAGGTCACCCACCTTACCCTCTTCCAAAAGTTCTTTGGCCTTGTGATTTGTAGGGTACCAAGTAGTCTCATAATTGGTCAAAAGATGGATGTTGTGTTTCTTGGCCAGGGCTGCCATTTTTTTGGCATGATCCAGACTTACGGCCAGTGGTTTTTCTACCATGACATGAATGCCTTTTGGCGCACAGGTCTCGACCACTTCCAAATGATCATAAATGGTTCCGAAGGCGGTAACGGCTTCCGGTTTGGTGGCCGCTATCATTTCTTCCAGTGAATCATATACTAGGTCCATGGAATAGCCATGCTGATTGGCATAACGTTGTGCCAAATCGCGATTGGGTTCGGCAATGCCGACAATTTCAATATCACCAATATCCTCCCGCCCCAAGATCCAGTGCACATGGGTATGGGTAAGTCCGGCCACCCCGATTCTAAGTGGGTTTTCTTGGGCCAAACTATTGGGAAAAGTCATAATGAAACAGCAAATGAAAGTGATTGCATAGCGCAACATAAGGAATTGTTTAGGTCGTTTTTTGATTCCATAAAAATACGAACTAATCCTGGAGTTCTTCCAATACGGTTGCCGTGTCTTTTATTGTGGCAAATTCTTCATTGAGGTTGGCGAGGGCAGCATTGTGGATGAGCTCTGCGCTGTACTTTTTACCATCGAACCCGACTTTGTTGAAAGCTGCCGTAGCATCGGAGACCAAAGTAACATTGAAGCCGAGATTCGCCGCCATTCGGGTTGAGGTAGAGACGCAATGCTCAGTCGTGAGTCCTGCAATGATTACATCCGTGATGTTCTTGGATTTTAGTTGGGATTCCAAATCCGTTCCTATAAAAGCACTGTTCACATTTTTTTGGATGATAGGTTCCCTAGCCTCAGGTTGTACCTGGGGATGAAATGCATTTCCTTTTTTTGATGGATACAAGGGTGATTCTGGATTGGTAGAGCAGTGTTGAACGTGAAACAAGGGCCAGCTATTTTTTCTGAACTGTTCCAATAATTTTTGAGCGTTGCTTTCCGCTTGGGGATTGTTCCGTTCTTCACCATAATACCCAATTTCTTGTAAACCGGATTGGATATCGATAAGGAGTAAGGCTGTCATTTTTAGATGAATCAAAGCCTAAAATTAGGAACTAAAATCGAAATCCGATGGACAAGCCTCCTCGGTACATAAAATCGTCTTGAAAATCTTCTGGATTAATATTTCTTCCGAAACCCCCAAAGATTTCGAGGGTAAACCTTTCACTTCGGGTAGTCCACTTGTTCCCAAGACCTAGACCGAGGGCAAAGGTGCTGTAATCGTTGTCACTAAATACTAGCGGATCCACATCCTCATCTTCTCCCGTATAATATAGACCAAAAGCCTCTGCAAAGAAACCGCTCCGCGGCTGATAGCCGAAATAGGCCCTAAAATTGGGGCCGATGCCAAAATCACCATTATAATCCGTAGCATCGTTATCGAAGTAAATGGTTCCCCCAATACTAGTGTCCTCGCTAATGTAGTATTCATAGGACCCCTCTACAGTGGTCGTGGCCAAAAAAAGGCCAATATTGAACTTGATTTCGTTTGCAGTATCGAAGATGGGATAGGCTTGCGCGGACACAAAATATCCCGATAACAATGCCCCAAAAAATAATAGCTTTTTCATGATGTTGTTTTTAGCCTATCAGGATAAATCAATTAGCGTTCCAAAATCAAAATTAAAAGGTCAACAGCAGAAAGACTAATTTTTGTGAGCCATATACATTGGTTATTTTTAGTGAAAATTTTTAGATGGAGATTGTATCATACAACGTAAACGGGATTCGCGCGGCGATGAACAAGGGTTTTGTGGAATGGTTGCAAACTGTGGATCCAGATGTAGTCTGTATCCAGGAAACCAAGGCAATGAAGGAACAAGTGGATGTTTCGCTGTTAGAGGCAGCCGGATATAAATTCCATTACTGGTTCAGCGCGCAAAAAAAAGGATACAGTGGGGTTGCCCTGCTTTGCAAGAAAGAACCTGATCATGTGGAATACGGAACAGGAATCGATTACATGGATTTTGAGGGAAGGAATTTGCGGGTGGATTACGGAGATATCTCCATTATGAGCATGTATTTACCCTCCGGCACCAACTTGGATCGCTTGGAGCATAAACTCACCTATATGTCTGACTTCCAAGAATATGCGGACAAACTTCGGAAAGAACGGCCAAACCTTATCGTTTGCGGGGATTATAATATTTGTCATGAAGCCATTGACATCCACGATCCAGTTCGTAATAAAAATGTGTCTGGTTTTTTGCCTGTGGAACGCGAGTGGATCGGCAATTTCATCAAAAGTGGGTTTATCGACAGTTTTAGGCATTTCAATAAGGAACCCCACAACTATACCTGGTGGAGCTATCGTGCCAATGCACGAGCCAATAACAAGGGTTGGCGTTTGGACTATGGCATGGTGAACGAATCCCTAAAAGATCGGTTGAAACGATCCGTAATTCTTTCCGAAGCCAAGCACAGTGACCATTGCCCTATTTTGCTGGAGGTCGAAAAATAACAATTGTTTTATACGCCTGCCATTTGTAATGAGTATTTTTGGCCTTTTCAAAACACATCGCTAGATGAAATACACCAGACTTCCACACACCAATATCAGAATTAGTAAAATCTGTTTGGGAACCATGACATGGGGAAGGCAGAACTCCGAAGCTGAAGGTCATGAACAGATGGACTATGCTCTCGATCAAGGAATCAACTTCTTTGATACCGCTGAGTTGTACCCGATCCCTGCTAAAAAGGAACTTTATGCTGTTACCGAAGAAATCATAGGAAATTGGTTCAAGAAAACCGGAAACCGTAACAAGGTAGTGCTGGCCACGAAGATTGCAGGGAGGGCGGAATTCTCCAAGCATATTAGGGCCACAGGATTTAGTAAGGAATCTTTGGTGAAGGCGGTTGAAGGAAGTTTACAACGACTCCAAACAGATTATATTGATTTGTATCAATTACACTGGCCTGAACGCAACACCAACTATTTTGGGCAGCGGGGATATGATGCCTATGTTTTTGATGGGTGGGAGGACAACATCCATCAAGTGTTGGAAACCTTACGGGATCTGGTCGCCGAAGGAAAGATTCGCCATGTGGGGCTGTCAAACGAGTCACCGTGGGGCGCTATGCGTTTTTTGGAAGAAAGTAAGGTGCATCGAAGGTTGCCCAGAATGCTTACCATCCAAAACCCATATAGTTTGTTGAACCGGTTGTTTGAAGTTGGTCTTTCCGAAATCGCAATGCGCGAAGATTTGGGGCTTTTGGCCTATTCCCCATTGGGCTTTGGGGTGCTCACTGGAAAATATCTTGGCGAAGTGAAGCCTAGAAAAGGTAGAATTACACTATTTCCCAATTACAGCAGATACAGCGGGGAAACTGCTACGGAAGCTACGCGACGGTATGACGAACTGGCGAAAGCACACGGAATGAGCTTGGCCCAAATGGCATTGGCCTTTGTAAACAGCAGGCCTTTTTTGACCAGCAACATTATTGGGGCCACAACCATGGAGCAGCTCAAGGAAAACGTAGAAAGTATTGATGTTGAGCTTTCCGATGAGGTCTTGGATGGCATTGAGAAAATCCATAATTCCATACCCAATCCGGCACCGTAGTTTTCCTACTTCAAGGTGTAGGCGCGGTACTCATCACCTGAGGCGGTACCCATCTTACCACCTCCACAAGCAATGACCACATATTGTTTACCGTCTACTTCGTAGGTGGCCAGGGTTGCATATCCGCCGGCGGGCAAATCGTCTTCCCATAACTGTTCACCAGTCTTCATATGAAAAGCCCTTATTTTTTCATCTTTGGTCGCGGCAATAAACAGCAGTCCTCCTGCCGTGATTACAGGCCCTCCATAATTTTCAATTCCCGAAACAGGAAATTCTGGATCTACTAATTCTTCTTCGTGTCCCAAGGGAACCTGCCAAAGGTATTCGCCCGTATTTAAATCGATGGCATTGAGTGTACCCCAAGGTGGTTTTACCACTGGAAAGCCCCTATCGTCCTTAAATCGTCCGAATCCTGAAAGTGCGTAAGGAACATCCAGTGATACCTTTTCCACACGATGATCATTTTCTTTTTTGGTGTTGGTAAGAAATTGCATGATTTCGTCAATTTCCTCATCACTCAGATTCGGCATACCGGGCATAGCACCTTTTCCTTTTTGGATGATGGTCTTAATGGAATTAGGATTTATCCGAAGATGTATATTTTGAAGTTCCGGAATTCCTGCGAGCCCTTGGAGTTGCCCTCCGTGGCAACGGGCACAATGGATTTGGGTCAATGATTCCCCCAAACTCATTGAATCATCGCCCCCAACAGCTTTCATCTTAACGATCCACGCCATTTCATTCGAATTCACATACATAATACCTGTGGTGGGATCCAAGGCGGCTCCTCCCCATTCGGCCCCGCCATCTGCTCCAGGATATAAAATAACCCCAGTGGTATCAATAGGAATAAATTGCCCTTTGGAGCTAATCGATTTGAATTTTTCGAGCACGGTTGGTGTAATTTCCCCTTTGGATTTATCCACTAAATCATCAACAAAAGCTTTGCGGTTAGGGTCGTACAAATCATTTTCCGTTAAAAGCTGACGTGCAAAAGGTTCAGGTTTCGAAGGGAGGGGCTGCGTTGCAAATGCCTGATCTCCCCTAAGTTTGGAGTTGGGATATGGTTTTTCCCTGATAGGAAATAATGGTTCCCCTGTCAAACGATTGAACACGAAAACATGTCCACTCTTAGTGACCTGTGCCACAGCGGGAATCAATTTTCCATTTCGTTCAATCTCCAACAGGTTGGGTGGTGCCGGTAGGTCCCTGTCCCATAAATCGTGATGTACCATTTGAAAATGCCAAACTCGTTCACCGGTATCAGCTTTTAGGGCCAGCAAGGAATTGGCAAACAAATTGGCACCAATACGGTCTCCACCATACCAATCAAATGCGGCGGATCCCGTAGGGATATAGACGATGCCCCTATCACTATCCAAAGCCATACCAGCCCAACTATTGGCACCCCCTACAGTTTTATAGGCATCTTTGGGCCAGGTTTCGTAACCGAATTCTCCCGGTTGGGGAATGGTATGGAAAGTCCATTCAATTTTTCCGGTCAGTACGTTATAAGCTCTGATATGTCCTGGGGAGGCTCCAGGTCCTTCCCCGACCCTTGTGCCCTGAATCAACAAGTCTTTATAAATGGTTCCCGGGGTATTCGCGACCACGGATTGTTGTTCTGGATTCCTTCCCAAGCCGTCTCTTAGATCAATACTCCCATCATTTCCGAAGGAAGAAATAAGTTTCCCGTCTGTGGGATCAATGGTAAATAGCTTTGGCCCTGAAGTAAAAAAAAGTCGACTTGGAGCTGTACCATCGGAATTCCAATAGCTTAATCCGCGACAGACTCCAAGCCCTGAGTCGTCTTTTATTGGCGGGCTGAATTTCCAAATTTCCTCACCTGTTTTGGCGTTTACGGCAAATAATTCAATTGTTGCATTTACACCAAAAAGCATATCACCTACAATCAGGGGATTGGTTTGGATCTGTGTGGTTCTCCCTTCTGCCAAGCCGCCACTTTTATAGATCCATGCTAGTTTTAGGCTGTTGATGTTCGAAGTATCGATTTGGGTCAAAGTGGAGTAGTGCGAGCGTTCCGGGTCGCCCAAATAGTGTTGCCAAGTGGAATGATATTCCTTTGCATTTCTTTCAACCATATCTGAGCAGGAAAGAATCAGAGTAAAAATCAAAAAAAGGGTAAGCCAACCAGCTTTCACAAGGACATTTTTCTAAATATACAGTATAATTGGCGGATTGGCTCAGAGGATGGAAAAATCGAATAGGTAGTGTCATATTTTAAAACTGTTTTAGGATAAGCTCGTTTACTCAACAAGGAATGCTGTTCCCTCAATGGTATTGGAATGATTGTTGGGACTTTTATACTATTGAATTCTAAAACCAACAATCATGAAGTATATTTTTCTTTTTATAGCACTAGGAATCGGCACAAATACTTTTTCACAGGAGTTTAAAATCTATGAAAATGGATTTATTTATTCCCCTTATGCCATGGAAAAACTGAAAGGGATGGTGGGAGAAAAAAATGAGGAATTTCGGGTTTGTGAACTGAACAAGGTATACCTGTCCACAGAGCAGACCAAGGGAAAGGTCTTTACGTTGAAACGTCCAGATACAACAGCTTTAAAAAAAGACCTAATTAATGCTATTCTATTTGATGATTTTATAAGCAAATATGTAAACACCGAAGACAGGGCTTTGCGACTTTTGACAAAATATGACTTCACGAATTACAAAAAGGTAGAGACCATTGGTATTCGTGAACAACCGGATGGAAACCGATTTGAAATACCGGAAGTTTCATGGGAAGATTCAAAAATGGGACACTGGGTTTGGGATTTTTCAAGCATGGATTATGTGAAAGTGGTCTATTTGGAAAAAGCGTTTACATCCAAGAAAATTCCGGATAGATATGCCAGAATGATACAGTATTCGGAATGCTTGATTGACACTACCAGTCAGATTTTTCAAGGGAATGCATTAACAAAACGATGGTACCCCAGGAATGACAAGTCAAGAAGGAAACAACAGGAGTTTCTCGATTTTGTGAACAAGAAATTTGGAAAGGAAAGACCTCATGTGAGGTTTGATGAGGATTTGACCAAAGAACAGGTTCGAGCTAGGTTTGACAGTCTTAAACATTGGGAAAAATCAAAAAAGAATTTTGTAAAAACAGCCCTTTCGAAAGATGCCGAATTCTGTAGACTTCTGGACGAGGCATATAGCGAGGCCCTGGAAAATAAAAACTCCAATGATGAGTTTGAAAACTATGTGGCCGAATTTCTCTCGTCAAAGCAAGCCCTGGCGCTAAAAAGAAATCGAAAAGTAATCGGACAATGTAGTATGGACAGCAGACCAAGAGTACATGCTATGAACATTGCGCAACTTGCCGGGGAATCACTTAATTGGGATATTTTTCTAAGGGCACATCTGAATGTGTTGAACGATAACGTGAGCAGGGTGTCGGACGGAAGTTGGGCATGGGAGGAAAGACAGACCTATGTAAAAGAGATCGAAGCATTGAACATCAATGTATTTGAGTTACTGCTTGGAATCGCATTTCGAAGTGAAAATGTGGCTGATGGGCATTATTTTGGAAGTATTGGTCGACTGGGCAGGGCCGTGGCGGAAAGCAAGGACATGGCCCTTTTTGAGGATGAACTTCCATTGATTGTTTCAGATGAAGCCCTTGATGATTACAATCGATTGTTGATGTTCTATATGTATGATCACCTGAGCTATAATAAAGATAATTCCAAGGGTAAGTTCAACTACAAAGCGGATAGGAAAGAGGCTATTACGTGGCTACCAGAATATTTAAGAAATGAGATTGATCAATAAAGGATTATCCAAAAACAGCACTTACCACATCCTCTATTTTTGAGACAAGTCGAACTTGGATTCCTGGGTTTTTTAGTCCAATCTTATTGTTTCTGGAAACGTAAATGGTGGTAAAGCCCAGTTTTTCAGCTTCAAGAATGCGTTGATCCACCCGTTGCACGGGACGTATTTCTCCGGCCAATCCCACTTCGGCAGCAAAACACACCCCTTTTCCAATGGGAATGTCCGCATTACTGGATAAAATAGCGGCCATTACGGCAAGATCGATTGCTGGATCGTCAACCGTGATACCTCCGGTAATGTTCAAAAAAACATCTTTGGCGGCAAGCTTAAACCCAGCTCTTTTTTCCAGAACCGCCAATAGCATGTTAAGTCGCTTGGCATTGAATCCGGTCGCTGAACGTTGCGGAGTTCCATAGACTGCCGTACTGACCAAGGCCTGAATTTCGATCAATAAGGGTCGCATTCCTTCCACGGTTGCTGCAATTGCGGCGCCACTTAAATCTTCCTCGTTTTTGGAGATCAATACTTCAGATGGATTGTTCACCTCACGAAGTCCGCTACCTAGCATTTCGTAAATGCCCAACTCTGCCGTGGAACCGAACCTGTTTTTCAGTGACCTTAGGATGCGATATACATAATTACGGTCGCCCTCAAATTGCAAAACGGTGTCGACCATATGCTCCAGGATCTTTGGCCCTGCAATGGTACCATCTTTGGTGATATGCCCTACCAAAATCACCGGGGTATTACTTTCCTTGGCAAATTTGATGAGTTCAGCGGTGCACTCCCGAATCTGTGAAATGCTACCCGCAGTGGATTCAATATAATCTGTATGGAGGGTTTGAATGGAGTCGATGACTACCAAATCCGGTTCCAATATGCTGATTTGTTGAAAGATTTGCTGTGTTTTGGTTTCAGTAAGGATATAGCAGTTTTCACTATTGGGAAGAATGCGATCTGCTCGCATTTTTATTTGTTTTTGACTTTCCTCTCCGGAAACATAAAGGGTTTTGTAAGGAAGTCCCAAAGCAATTTGAAGCAGTAATGTACTTTTTCCTATACCGGGTTCACCTCCTAACAGGACCAAGGAGCCGGGTACCAGTCCTCCACCTAAAACACGATTGAATTCCTGGTTTTTGGTATCTAAACGAAGTTCCTTTTCATTGGTGATTTCTGATATGCGCAGTGGGGAGGAAGCCCTTTTTAAGGAACCATTGCTGCTTTTCCAGTCCTTTTTTTCCTCTTTTTGAACCACCTCTTCCACGATGGTATTCCATTGTTTGCACGAAGTACATTGCCCGATCCATTTCGGATATTGGGCGCCACAGTTTTGGCAGAAAAAAGCGGTTTTGGTCTTGGCCATATGTTGTTAAAGAAGAACCCAAAGTTATGGAATATGATGAACAGATTTTTGGATGGTTCGATTATGGGATACTTGGAATACAGATTTCCATAAATCCAACAATCCAATAATCCAACAGACTAATATCCAAAGTCTGCTTTTAGGGCATCTATTTTTTCCAAAGCCATGTCCTTGGTCAGAAAATCGATTTCCTCCATTTGGAATGCCTTTTCGAAGGTTTTGAATGCCTTTTTGGGTTCACCCAGTTCCTCATAATACTCACCTTCAAAATAGAATCCGAGCATGGTATCGGGGAATTGTTTTTTGCATACTTCGGACAAAGGTTTCAACGATTCAAAATCATCCTTTTTCAAACATGCGGCATAAATAGCCATGATATCGTTGAGTTCCACTGGCTTTTGGAAACCGAGGAGTTTTTCAATCCTATTATATCTATCTTCCAAATACTGAAAAGCAGGTTCGTTGGAAGTCAATATTTCAGTTTTGTACTCTTTAGGACTTATAGGCTGGAATACCCTAAAAACGTTGTCAAAGGCCTTACCCAAGCCATAAGCGATTATGGAAGTGTGATCGGCGTCCTCATACTCATCAAAAAAGTAATGCAAGGATTCCTTGGTAATGGATTTGATGGAATGATTCATTTGTAGGATACGCTGACGGTCTTCGGTCTTTTCCTTTTCCAAAACAACATTATAGAAAAGTTCTTGATTAAGATCTGCTAGTCGCGCGGGAACCCTGCTTTCCATATCCGTTGCCAACACTGGAGAAATGGACAGATACGAATTGAAGAGCGATTTATCCTTGAACAAAAAATAGTTTCCAAAATTAGCGGTGATGTCGTACCCAATGAACATTTTGAAGGGGGCAATGTTGTACTGCGTTGCCAAATAGGGAATGATTTCCGTTCCCAGAAACTCATAAAAAAGCTTTCCTTTCTCGGTGGGCAGCCCCGAAGCTTCATCATAATCGCAATCTTCCCACCGGATATCATTTTCGCTTTGGTGAATCCCAACTATGATAGCTTGTGGCATTCGATGTTCCCTACTGTACAATTTTGTATTTGCCACAACAAGGTCGAATAGGTAGTCTGCATCCAAAACAACCAGTAAAGGGTAGTTTTTTTCTTCGGAATAATCCTCTGGGAAATAATAGGAAACATCCCTCCGTTCTTGGAGCTTGAAGGACTCAAAAATCTCTTTTTTGACCTGTGCTCCGAGATTGGCGCACAGCAGGCCTATCAACAATAATAGACATCGTTTCATTTGGTCAAGTTTTTGCGTGGCTGGGGTCTTACCGATTTCTATTCAATAACGGTAAGACAATAAAGGATATTGCCCCAAAAACAACGACCATCAAAGTTTGTGAAATCCACATAATCCACCCAAAAGCATCCCCAGCAACACTACTGATGCCGTAAATCCCCAAAGCAGCACTTACCGCTATGGGATAAAGTCCGATTCCCCCGTTGGTGGTGGACATGGCGAAGGCACCGCCAACAAAGCCCACGAGCAGTTGTCCCAAAGTTAACGTTGTGGTTTCTTCAACAGTATATTTTATGACCCAGAACATGCCGATATAGGCGCCCCAAATAAAAAGTGTGTGAAGGATAAAGGGCCACTTCTTTTTCATTTTGAAAACACTCAATACCCCATCCAAAAGACCGTTCAAAAAGACCTTTAGTTTATTGGCAAAGCCAGATTTTGATTTTCGAATGAGCAATGTGGCCAGAAAGAGCCCAAGAATACCAATAAAGACGATTCCGAAGGCGCCCAATAAGTTGATACCGTTATCCTCCAAAAATGTTAGGATGAAATCCGTTTGAAGAACCAACGTGACAATAATGACCAGCAAAAGCATTAAAAGGTCAATGACCCGTTCGGTGACGATGGTGCCAAATCCCTTTTCGAAGGGAACCTTTTCGTAGGTGGTCAAGGCGGTTGCCCTTAAAATTTCACCAGATCTTGGGATTCCCAAGTTGGCAAAATAGGAAATGAGTACTATAAAAAGGTTATTACTAATTTTTGGTCTGTAGCCCATGGGCTCCAAAAGATAGTTCCAGCGTACCGCTCTGGAAACATGGCTCAATATGCCGATAAATACGGAAAGGGATACCCAAAAAAGGTTTGCATTGGAAATATAGTGCACTATCTGCTTGCGCTCTTCCGGTGAGGTGGAATCATAGGAATACCAGACCAGGAAAAGCCCGACAGCGATAGGAACAAAAATTTTGAGAAACTTTTTAAGGGAAGTGCTCAAAACTAGTTTAACATATTAGTTTCCTCGTTGGGGAAAACCAATGCCGGATTGAAGGTCTTCGCTTCTTCAATGTCCATCCAAGCATAGGTTATCAGTATGAGCACATCGCCCACGGCCACTTTGCGGGCAGCGGCGCCATTGAGGGTGAGTTCTCCCGATCCCCTAGGGCCTGGAATTGCATAGGTCTCCAATCGCTCCCCATTGTTGTTGTTCACGATTTGGACC
>JANQRD010000152.1 GCA_028284725.1 Allomuricauda sp.
AGATCATAGGCCAATACCACATTGCCGTTACTGGCATAGACAGTGTTTCCTTCCATGGCCAAAATGGGGGAGCGGGAGGCAAAATCAATGGTCTTCATACGCCAAAAAGCTGTTTTTTCTGTTGCTGATGTGATTCGGAAAGGGATGGCCCAATTGGAGTAGTTGCGGCCGATGTGACACTTTGGTCAGTATGATGTAGAGCAGAGGATTCCAGAGCAAGGTTCCCAAAATGCTACCCAGGCCAAAGGAAAAGATGATGACCATAAGCGAACCGATGACCGAGACCATTTGAAGGGCAAATAGGGTCAACGGCAATCCAAAGATGAGTGCCCGTTTACGTATGTTTCGATACACTTCGTATTTTTTCATAAGTCAGGGGTTAAAAGGTCTATTTGAGGCTTAGACCACGATTCCGATGAGATAGGTGAAGATGCCCACCACAGCCCCTGCAATCAATACAAAGACCAGTACGCGAGTTATCCCTTTTTTGAGATCGGCATTCTCGCCAAAGAAGTGCCCGGCGTTGAACAGGAAACCGATCAAGAAGATAACCCCAAGGATGATGGGAAAGATGGCCCTGATGGTATCTGAAACATCGTTGACGGAATCCTCAATGCCCCCGATTTGGGCCAAAAGGACATTCGAAATTAGAAATAGAAAGAAGGTAACAAACAGTGATTTTCTCATATCAAAAGAGTTTTTAAGTTGATGATTTTTGATACTCGAAAATTACTCTTTGATTTAATTTAAATAATTGATAATCAAATTTTTGTAAATAAAATATTGAATAGTTTTACATGTGTTATTTTGAAGTGGATTGTCATTAAATTGTACTAAAACTGGAAATATCTTGGTTAATAACTTAGAGAAATCTACAATTCAGAGAACTCAAACTACCTAGTTTAATAGTTTTACCAAAAAATTCACATCTTTTAGAATATTGCAAGGTTATTGTCATTGACCAAGTATTAAAATTTTTTGATTAAAGTTTCAGGTTTATGGTTCAAGATATTCTAAATGTATTACGGCCGGCCCGACAACATGATTTGGATATGTAAGATTATCTTACTACTTTTGTATCAAATCCATACATTATGATTGAAATTAGTCAGGAACTGGTCGAAGAGAAAATTATTGAAGTGATTGAAGAGATAGCTGATACATTGGAAATAGAAGTTTCCATAGACACTAAATCTTGTCCAGGATTAATGCCAGGCATAACTAGCCAAGTATTGGTTACCGTTATGGGTCGTCTGGAAAAGAAATTGGATGTGATAATACCAGATGAGTGTTACGTATTCTACGATAAGAAGGAGAAAAAACAATTAGACATTAAAAAGTCAGCAGAAAAACTAATTAAAAACGCACATTATGGAAAGTGATAATTCAAATCTTAAAAGGTTGGAAATAGCTGAAAGACTAAAAAAAGCCAGAGAGCTTTCGGGTCTTTCCCAGGCCCAAGTTGCATCAAAGTTAGGTGTGCAGAGACCTGCTATTTCAGAAATAGAAGCTGGCAGAAGAAAAGTAAGTGCCGAAGAGTTGATTCAGTTTTCTAAACTATATAAAGTCGATTCTTCTTGGCTACTAAGTGAGGATGATGATTCAGAAATCGCACAAGGAAAACTGAAGTTTGCTGCTAGGGAATTAAGTAAGATGAGCGAAGAGGATAAAAACAGACTATTTGAAATCTTAAACATTCTGCCAAGATAATTAAGAAGTATATGGACACAATTGCTGCAAGCGGAATAAAGAAAGCCAACTCTTTAAGAGAGGATTTAGGGTTAAACATGTTCCAACCGGTAAACGTCTATGATGCCTGTGCAAGACTTGAAGTGGATGTTAGGTTCGTGTCAATTAATATGGAAGGAATGTACGTATCCAGTGAAGACCCAACAAAATCAAGTATTCTTATTTCCGCTTTGAGACCTTTTTCTAGAAAGGTTTTTACCTGTGCGCACGAATTAGGTCATCATCTATTTAGTCACGGTTCGAAAATCGATATGATTCAAGAGGAGAATGATAACAAATCGGCCTATAATAGTGAAGAGCGATTAGTTGATATTTTTGCATCTGCCCTATTAATGCCAATTGCCGGTATTCAACTTGAGTTTAAAAAAAGAAATTGGAATATAAAAACTGCCACACCTATCCAATTCTTTACTATTTCGTCGGTGTTTGGAGTAGGATATCATACCTTGATTTATAATTGCTCTCTAAACAAGCTAATTAGTCGAACAAAATGTAAAGAACTATTAAAGTATTCACCTTCAAGTTTTTTAAATAAGATTTTAAAAGGTGAAAAAAGGACAGGACACCTAAAAATAATAGATTCAAAGTACAAAGAAAACACCGTGGATACAGAGGTTTCAGGATTCCTTTATCTTCCTAAAGATATTGAACTTGAAGGGGGCAATTTGGAAATTGTTGCAACAACCACACATGGTGTTTGTTATCAAGTGAAGCAAGCTGGGATTTTAAGGGCAAATAACTCCATAAACGGTCAAAACTATTTTATAAGAATACAGAACTTTGAGTATAAAGGACTTTCCGACTATAGACACTTAGAAACATAACAATTTTATGACATCACCCACATTGATACAGGATTTAAACTTATCTCAATCTTGGATGGAGGTACTTAAGAGGTTCAATGATACTTCCATTACAGAATTGTCACCGTTGGTGCTGACGGTTACAGATTTTGATGAAACTGAATCTATTCGAAAAGTATTAGATAATAATCTAATAGCCCATAACAAGCAGTCAATCCAAACGGTCTCCGAGACCATTTTCCCAGTTTCACTTCATAGATTGTTTAAAGATGATAGACACAGGTTTTTCAATGAATATAAGTCGAATTTCAAAAGAATAAAAAGATTAGACTTGATGAGTAGGAATCCAAGAAACAAAAGAGGAACATATTTTCAACGACTTATAGATTATTCTGGAAAAGACGGACGGATTAATCAACTAGAAAATGTTATTAATTCGATACAGGACAACAAAAATAATCGTAGGTCTCGATATCAGGCTTCCACATTTGATCCTAATACTGATATGCTTGATGGACCTTACCTAGGATTTCCTTGCCTTCAACATGTGACATTCTATGTAACTAAAGAAGAAGGTCTTGTGTTGAACAGTTTCTATGCAGTGCAACATATATTCGAAAAAGCCTATGGCAACTGGCTTGGCCTAATAAATTTGGGAAAATTTGTATCTGGAGAATTAGGAATTGAATTTGAACGTTTCAATTGTTTTATAAGCATAGAAAAATTGGACACCTTAACAAAAACGCAAGCTAGGGCACTATACAATGAAGCAGTTAAAGGAGTTGGGATTAGATGAATACAAGAAAAAATAAACTTAAAGCAAAAAAAACAGGTGTCACTATTATTTCACCTTTATCGCCTATCAAGACGACCAAAGTTTATGATACATATTGGAAATTTGCTGTCCTGAGACAGGAGGCATTCTTTAACAGGATTGATAACAAGGGTTATCCTTGGTCTCAAGATTCAATAATCAATACATATCGATTCACTAATGTCTATAGAGCTGCGGACAGAGTAAGCCAATATTTGATACGCAATGTAATTTATGCTCCTGAATTTTCTGAGTCACCTAAAGAAGTTCTATTCAGAATTTTATTGTTCAAGCTTTTCAATAAAATTGACACATGGGAATTGATTTGTTCACACATTACCCAACCTACATTTGAACACTTCAACTTTAATGAATACAACGAAATCTTAAATGATGCCTTTGTTGCTGGAGAAACGATTTATTCTGCAGCTTATATAATGCCCTCGGCAAAATCAGCATTCGGTTATTTAAGAAAGCATAGCAATCATTTGAAATTGATTGAGTTAATGCTGAATAGTGATATAGACAAGAAATTATCCGATGCACGAAATATGCAAAGTGCTTTTGAGATTATCAAATCTTTTCCTGGACTTGGAAATTTTTTGGCCTATCAATTACTAATTGATATAAATTACTCTACAATAATCAATTTTTCGGAATCTGAATTTGTAGTGCCAGGACCTGGAGCCTTAGGTGGCATTAGTAAGTGTTTTACCGATACTGCTGGTTTGAATGAAAAAGAGATTATTAAGTTGGTAACGGACAGACAGGAATTAGAGTTTGAACGTTTAGGATTATCATTCAAATCTTTGTGGGGCAGAAAGCTTCAACTCATTGACTGTCAAAACTTATTTTGCGAAGTCGATAAATATAGTAGGGTCAGGCATCCAGAAATAACAGGTAAAAGTAAGAGGATAAGAATTAAACAGAAGTATGTAATAAATTCGAAACCAATAGATTACTGGTTCCCTCCTAAGTGGAACCTAAATAATAAGGTAGTTTCAGATTTAGAATACCAAAACCAATAGACTATGGCTTTTCTTGGAAATAAATCAATACTGAAATGCATTCTTGAAAATGATGTTGTCGAACCTTTTGATGAGAATCGAATTAAGAATGGAGCTTATGAACTCTCTTTAGGAGCACAGGTATACCAAACTAACCCTAGATCGAAAGAGATTAAAAAATTGGATACAGGTGGGATTATACACATTGAACCAGGACAATTTGCTCTTCTACTAACTGAAGAAAAGGTCAGAATACCTAAAGATAAGATTGCCTTTATTTCAATCAAAGCTAAGATAAAGTTCAAGGGTTTAGTAAATGTTTCCGGTTTCCATGTTGACCCAGATTTTAGCGGAAGGTTACTGTTTGGCGTATATAATGCCGGCCCGGCTACTATTGTTTTAAAGAGAGGCGAAAATTATTTTCCTATGTGGCTAGCGGAATTGTCAGAAAAACAAAATTATAAGGGAACACATACTAATCAAGAATCGATTCCATCAAATCCAATTGAGGCACTAAGCCAAGGAGAATTAGACTCGCCCCAAGTTTTAAAGAAAGCGATTAGTGAGTCAAATTCTAGGATTGCCAGTTTAGAGAAAGATCATAAAGCCACCAATTATATCGCAATAACAGCGCTTGGTTTTGTCTTTGCACTCTTAATAAAGCTTGCCTTCGATTTTTATGCCTTGGATAAAGGATGGGATAAAGCAATTGAGCATCAAGAAAAGCAAGCCGAATTGGATTCCATAATAAATCAAAGGCTCTTGGAAAAGACGCAATTAATACACGAGATAGAAATATTGACTATGAAAAAAGATAGTCTAACAAAAAATGAATAGCATGGAGGGGATATTATTTTTTGATTCAGATTTTCCTGAATATGAACAACTGCCACGAAGTTTTACAATTGATTTTGAAACAATTGAAGATAAAGGCAAGACCTTAACCAAAATTACTTATGGGAATCAACAGGTAGGAGATTTTATCGATGATAATTCAAGAGAAAATGATAATTATCGTTTCCACGACGTTTTTCATTACACATTTGCGGCTGTTTTGGGATGGTCCCCTTGCTCTAGGGCTATGATGAAGAGGAAAAGGAAAAGCAATCCAGATATAGACCAGTTTGAAGATGGAGCGCGTGCGGCAATTACAGAGGAAGCAATTTCGCTTATGGTTTTTAATTATGCAAAAAAGAGAAACCTCCTAACAAAAGATAATAGTATTGATTCTGAACTACTTGGGTTTATCAAGGATTTTACCTCACCATTTGAGGTATCTACTTGTACTAAAGAGGATTGGGAAGAGGCCATTCTTTTAGGGTATTCATTATTTCGAAGCCTTGTAGAAAATAATGGTGGTAGGATTGAGTTTGATATGCGTAATAGGAAAGCTCAGTTTTTGGACTAAATAAAAAAAGGAATATTTAAATTGATGGAAGAAAAAGAATCAATCCAAAACTTTTTTGTTGGTAAAACATCCCCATTTCTATTATTCGATAAGGCTTACCATAGTTTATACTATGTAGTTGAAAATAAAATAGATAACCACCGTTTCAGTGAAGAAAACAATCCTGCTTGTGAGGTGGCACTCATTGGTATTCTTGCTTACTTCGAAGCATTTTGTAAGCACCAATTTGCAGCCATAATAAACATTTTTCCAGAGTTAGCGATTAAATTCTCTGAGAAAAGAAGGAATCTTCAGATTGATCTCTTTTCAGTAATATCATATCAAGAAAACACATTTAGGAATCTTGGATTTATTCTTGCAGAAAAGTATGATTTTGGAAGTGCACTTTCAATTAATGGTAATTTTCGAGATTTGATAGCAATTACTCCATTTTCAAAAGAACGAACAATCATTTTTGATGAAATAGTTTACAAGAGAAATTTACTTGTTCATCACGGAGGTTATTATACTTTACAATCATTAAGTAATGCTAGAGTTGATATTAGGGAGCACAAAACCAAGGCTTTCAAGGATAATGTAAAAATTGAACCTTCAATTTATCTAGAGCATGCAGATTTTCTTTTTGAAATGGCTTTGCACATAACCGAAAATACCATTGATGCAATAAAGGAATTGGAACTGTATAAAAGTTTGGATGAAGAATCCTTACAGGTTAAAGCCGTTGATCAACTTGGTGTCGGATTATATGATAAAATCAGCTAAATACGAATATTATGATAAGCGGAATAGGTTGTGACATCGTTGAGCATTCTAAGACCATAAAGTTAGGTTGGTTAGAAGACAAGTCAATATTAAAAGGACTATTTTCACAAAAAGAGATAGCTTTTGCCCCAAAGAAAGAATTGGAGAAGTACTATTCAGGTAAATTTGCTGCAAAAGAAGTGGTTTTGAAGTGTTTGGGAATTGGTATGGTAGATGGGATTGCCTTAAAAAACATTGAAATATTGCCTGACCAGGATGGAAAGATGATTATAAAGTTAAGCGGGGAGATTGAGAAAATCGCAACATCTAAGGATATTTCAAATATTCATATTTCAATTTCCCATTCCGAGGACTATTCCATTGCATTTGGTGTAGCTGAACTACAAAGTGTAGTTCCTTAATCACCTCCTCTTATCCCCACTCCCCCCATCAAAAGCCACCAAATTGAACAGCT
Organism: Allomuricauda sp.; assembly: GCA_028284725.1. Taxonomy (GTDB): domain Bacteria; phylum Bacteroidota; class Bacteroidia; order Flavobacteriales; family Flavobacteriaceae; genus Flagellimonas. Next base: position 6,998 of record JANQRD010000152.1, read on the forward strand.
CTCGCATCCGGCTCCGCACCCGGTTACCATATAGTTCCTCCAGCTCCTGTGCATTAAGGTTGGTGGTCGCATGGGTCTTGATGCCCCGCTTTAAGAAAAGCTCATGCCGTGAAAGCAGGATTTCCCCCAGCACATTGCAATCCTTCCCAAAATGCCGCCCCATCGGTTCCACCCCCAGATCATCAAAACAGAAGAACTGGCCATTGCCGTAATCCTCGATAGTGCGATAGCCGATATGGTTAAACGCAAAGACCACGTTGCGAGAAGGGATGATCTGGTAGGGACGCTGGTGGGGTACGATATGGCGTAAAAGTTTCATCAAACTCGTCTTCCCACAACCCACCGGACCCGAAAGCAGCAATCCCTTATCCGGGTCGATACCGTGTTTTCTACAGTTTTCAAAATCCCGGATGTAATAATGGCATAGCTTTAAGAGGATGTCGTGGTCTTCCTCATAGATTTTGAACTGTTTCCCAAAAAGTAGTTTTCCCTTGGCGTTGAGATAGATCAGGATTTTGGGAAAGTCATAGACGACAGTCCGCCCATCAAACTTTCCAATGGAATACTCCACGGCACCTTCCCTGAGCTTACAAGGGTTCACCATAATCCTTCTCTTTGGTGGTTCTCAGGTTGTCCCGATAGGGTACGCTGGCCGTAGGTTTCTTTCCGTTTCCCAAGTCGGAAACTTCCAATTTTTTGGTTTTATCCCCGTTTACAGTGTTTTTTAAAGTTTGTAAAGGTTTGTTTATAGGTACCACCGCTTGTCCAATACTTGTCCCATTTTCGGTAGGGCTTGGGTACAGCACTTGTTCGGGACTTGTCCCAAAATCGAACATCTGGATACGGCTCCCCCGAAACGGATTGTGAGAGGGGGTATAGACCAAATAATTCCAATGGCTCAGTTCCTTGATGCAACGGTGATAGGTAGACTTGGAACCGATTTTTGAAAGTTCCATCACTTCTTCCCGATTGATATGGAAAGTCTTTGAAAAATGGTACTGGTTCCACAGTTGGAAAAGCCCCATGTACAGACTGATATGGGTGGGGTTCAAACGACCATCCTTCGAAAACTGCTGAAAGACCGCATTCAAATGTCGGATATAGTTCATCAATAGCGATTATAGATGCGGTTCTGCTCCATCACCCTTTGGATGTCCTCTGCATCATAAAAGATGACGCCACCTACCTTGGAATACGGCAAGGTGCCATTGATACGCAGGTTCTGCAAGGTGCCGGGACTGATCTTTAATAGGTCCATGACCTCATTGGATTTCAGGTAGCGTTTCAGGCCACTGCCTTTATGTTGCATAAGAAGCTTTCGCATGTCCTCCAGAAGCTCCACTTTGAACTCCCGTAGGTCATCGGTGGTAATAATACTTGTTGGCATACAGTGTATTTTTAGAAAGGGACGGCCTCGTTACCTTTTTTTGAGACAGTCCCTATCCTGATTTGACTTTCTGCAACAAAAATGAGTAGGATAATTCTTATATTTTCACAATGCAAAAACAACTTGTGTAAGTTTTTTATTTCATTTTAAATGATTGACAATATCCCTATTTGTGGAGAGGGTTGTGAATCCACCTAATCAAACAAAAACCAATAGCTATGGGCGATAGAATTTCACAAGTTTTAGGGAACTTGTGTTTGGTTTCAATCATCCGCTTCTTGCATTCGCTTTAATAGGCTTGCCTTCATGCGATTAATAAATTTCGTCGGCTCTGCTTTGCGATTTCTTATTTCCAAAAACTTGCGGTAGTAGTTTCCAAGGTCTACATTGAATATTTGTTCACAGGCCATGGCCATTTCCTTTATCTCGGCCCTTCCCCCTTTGATTGCTCCAGAAGACTGAAGTGCATAGATTAATTCTATTAGGTCTATTTTATTGGCTGTCCATCCTAATCCCAAACTTTTATAATGCCTTTTAAGGGGATTGTCTTGCAACGGATTGTGACGGAGACCATTGAGCTCTTCAGTGTAGTGATTCAATAGCAGATCGTAGGCGATAATCCGGGCAACAGCATTATCATGGCTTGTTGAGAATTCCGGATCGGTATAGAAATGGGAAGTATCCAATGTTAGCTTCAAGTCATCATTTCCTCTAAGGAAATAAAAGGTATCTAAAAAGTCCTCGCCATTTCTATAGTATTTGACAAAATCAAGGTTCTTTTGAAAGTAGGTCTGTAACTGCTTTATCTCTGTATCAATGTAAGCCTTTTGGGATTTTATTGTGCCCAGAGGCTTATGGGAAAGAAAATAATGTAGTTTGGCATAAAATTTTAATCTGCCATAAATAAGCGGTTTTTGTTTCTTGAAGAAGAGAATTTCGTCCTGTTCATTTTCAAATGCCTCATTTCTTAGCAAGATCCTAAGTGATTGAAGGTACTTGCGCGAACTTTTGATACCAGCTTCAACGACCGAAAACTCATTTAAGTTAGCTTGCTCTATTTCATGGATTTCCTCTTTATAGTTATTAAGTAATTGGACAATCTTTTTTTTCACAGAACGTCAGGTTTAGGTTGAAAATGAAAGCATACTCAATATTCTAAAGAATACTGATATGGTAATATTTGACCCATAGGTGGAATGCTAATCCTTCTTTATTAAAGCAAAGTGGTTTGGATTTTCAAAGTACATGCCAATCCAGAGCAATACTTGAACCAAAATCCCTGGGATAACAGGCTTTTGCGCGGCCCATTCTGTAGCAATTATGCCACCTGAATAAGCAACAAGTAATAGAAACCCTAAATTCCGGGTACGGGGAATTAGGAAGACAATCACACATAGTATCTCAATTAACCCTACTCCAAACGTCATGTGTCCCATACCAGCGTCTGTCATGTTTTGTATCATGAATTCCATTCCTATGAGTTTTGGTATGGCAGTAATGACTAGAATCATTATGGGAAGTATCCATATAAATCTCCATTTACTTTTTTTCATGATTATTTGAAGTTTTTTAGTTTATCAATGAATTACTGTGTTAATCACTATCTCTTTCTGAACGATTATTCCACTTTAAATCCCTGAATCGTTACATTTTTTTAGAAATCCTATGAATAGGACTGTTAAAATGGATACAAATATAGTACATATATGAACTAATTGCTATATTTGATACAAAATATAGATTTGCAACTTTCTGAAATAAATAAAACAACAAGCTATGATATAATGGTTATTGAAGAAATTAATTCTTTTTAAGCAGGAGTGCTAGTAAGAACTACTTGATTTTTTTGAACCAATAGTTCATTAATGAACAAAAATGAAAACGAAAAGAAATTTGGATAGAAAAAGTACGGTTACACGGAGGAACTTCTTCAAAATAGGGGCCATCGGGACCGCTTTGGGCATTGCAGGGGCATCAAGGGCTGCTGAAAATGCCCTGACTGATACTTTGGATAAGGCTACTGACGATGCCGTATTGAAGGAGTTGGACGGGGATCCGTTTGATTTTAAGGAGGGCTATGAGTATAAGCGATTCGACGAAATCAATACGTTCCAGTCCACCGGTCCCATGAGAAGGGACGAGAAAGTAATTCCAAAAATGATAAAATTTATCTGGCCTGGTTTTGATAATGACCAGGTAGGTTACCGTCAGGTGGACTGGGCACTTTCCAAAGCTGGCCAATCGCTCAAGTTCAAAATGAAATCCTTAGGGGGCAAATGGGAACAAGAAAAGTTTGACTTTACCATTTTGGACATGAAACCTTCCGATATGGAAGACGATAGCAAGGAAAAGCCGGATATCCTTAAGATATTAGAAGGGAACTACGTCTATCCGGAAAAAGCGCCGTTCAAAACAAAGCAGGAGGCAACGGATGCCATTAAACGGGCAGCGCGTTTGTACGGAGCCGATCTGGTCGGAATCACCAGACGGGACGAACGCTTCGACTATCAGGCATTCTTTGACCCCAACAACGGAAGGAGGGATTGGAAGGATATCCCCTTTGAGCCCAAAACCGTCATTGTCATGGCCTTTGAGATGGACTATGAGGCCATGACCGCTGCCCCCACCCATGTTGCGGATGGTGCGACAGGTGACGGGTACTCCCAAATGCATAAGACCTCTTATCAAATGATGGTCTTTTTAAAGTGTCTGGGCTATCAGGCCATTCCCTCCAATAATGATGTCGGGCTGAGCATTCCTTATGCCATTAAAGCGGGATTGGGCGAATTGGGAAGGCACGGATTATTGATTACCTATCAATATGGTCCCCGTATACGGCTTGCCAAGGTCTACACGGATTTTGATTTTGTGGAATATGACAAACCCGTTGAATTTGGTGTCCAGGAATTCTGCAAACGCTGTATGCGCTGCGCGGATGCATGTCCGGCCAATGCCATTACCAAAGCATTGGAACCAACCTACGAACCTGAATTTGAGGAAGAAGGGAATTGGTTTGTTAACCCCGGGGTCAAAAAATACTATAACAACCATAAAAAGTGCTTTGATTTTTGGGTCGAAAACGGAAACGGCTGTAGTTCATGCATTTCCGTTTGCCCTTATAACAAGCCTGATTTTTGGCATCATAAGCTGGTAGATAAGATTTCAGCTATGCTCCCTGGGCCCGTGCACAGTTTTATGCGCGAGATGGACAAGATATTCGGATATGGAAATACCTATGACGAAGAGGCCGTGAAAAAATTCTGGTCCAGTAGAAACCGAAAATATCTGGGACATAAATGAAAATCAAAAAATACATAGCGTCGGTTCTTATCGTAATCACGATACTGGTTCTTCCCGTATCCGTTCTCTTGAACCAGGTCGCCGGAAAATTCTTTTCAAAGGAGTTCACTTCCCAAATGCTCTATGAAAAAGTATTCAATACCAATGACCTGGCCTATTTGATGCGCGCCATCGCCAATGAGCGCATCAAAGATGTTCAGGACCTGAAAACAGGGATGATTATAGCCATATTTTCAAAAGCGGATTCCCGTAAATGGGAAGATCTCTTGCAAACTCTTCTGCCCCAGGAACAGCTAAAACCTGTAGTGGACCATACCCTTGATGGATTTTATGATTGGAAGGCCAATGATGCCGATTATCCAGATATTCAGGTGCGCACGGAGTCTTTTGTGGAACACCTGTCCACCAATACTGAGTTCTTATTTCGTTGGGCACATTCCGTAACAAGACCACCACAACTTAAACCGGATGCTTTGGAGCAATTAAAGGCCCAAGGCTTTGGGGACAGCATCCCGCCATTGCTACTAAGTGGGGTCCCAGATTCGATTTATGATGCCTTTGCCGAAAGGGGCGGGGAGCTAATGGCCGAGCAATTGGCTAAAGCAAATGTTCCCAAGGTGATTGACCTGACCGAAATAATAAAGGGAAAAACAGAGGTGGAAAAGCTCCGTGATATAAAGGGCAAACTAAACATCTTGCAGGGTGTTTCCAAATGGGCATGGGTGTTCCTTACCATTCTATTGATGGTAGGATTTTGGATGTATGGCTTTAGGAACAAAGCATTTCCCAGCATGGTATCCAGGAGTTTTTTTGGATTGGCAGTAGGAATGTTCACAGTAGCTTGGTTGGCGGGACATTATCTATTGGAAAACTTGGAACTGCGCATCCATGCCAATGCGGAGAGCGCCCCAAGGCCCTTACGGAACAAACTTATTGAACTGATAACCCACTATTTGGATCAAGCCGGTGGTCTGATGTATACTATCGGTTGGGTTTTGATTGTCATATCATTAGGGATAGTAGCAGTCAATGTAATAAAGGTACGCCGGTCCAAAGCGTTGCAAACCAAGACATAAAACCAGAGGTATACCAATAAATAAACAAAGAGAGATGGAAGCAAACGAAGAAAAGGACAAGACAAACGATAAGAAGAAAGAGGCAAATGCCTTTAACAGGAGGGATTTCATAAAAATGGGAGCGGCAGTAACCGCAGTCGGGGCCGCTACCGTGACCGCTGCCCAGACCAAGGCCGTGGAAAAACTTGTGGAGAAGAACAAGGATGCCAATATCAAAACTACCACTGTAGATAAAGTCTTT
>JANQRD010000173.1 GCA_028284725.1 Allomuricauda sp.
TACTACTCGGGTTGTGGCCGGGGTCGGATTCCCTCAGTTTTCTGCTGTTCTGGAAGTGGCTGCCGCCATTAAGGGCAGTGGTGTACCAGTAATTGCTGATGGAGGAATCCGTTATACCGGTGATATTCCCAAAGCCATAGCCGCCGGAGCGGATACGGTAATGCTGGGCTCGCTATTGGCTGGCACAAAGGAATCTCCAGGAGAAACCATTATCTACGAAGGTCGGAAATTCAAGTCCTACCGTGGAATGGGCTCCGTGGAAGCGATGAAAGAGGGGAGCAAAGACCGTTATTTCCAAGATGTGGAGGACGACATCAAAAAATTGGTTCCCGAAGGTATCGTAGGTCGTGTTCCGTATAAGGGCGATTTGTATGAAAGTATGCACCAGTTTGTAGGCGGGCTTCGCGCTGGAATGGGCTATTGTGGTGCCAAGGATATTGCCACACTTAAGGAATCAGGGCGTTTTGTGAAAATCACCTTTAGTGGTATCAACGAAAGTCACCCACATGATGTGACCATCACCAAAGAAAGTCCAAATTACAGTAGATAAAAAAGATTATTTGCTTGAGGTATAGGAATTCCAGTCTTTTTCCTTGTAGATGTTATCCCCAAAATAACGGGCAATCTGCATAAAAGGCTTTACTTTTTGATATCCTGGAACGGGTGAAAGCATTTTCAGTTCTTCATCTAGGAAAACTACCGTGGGATAGCTCATTTTCCCTTGTAGCAATGCCGCTGCAAATTCATGATAGCCTCTTCGTCCGGATGGCACAAACTTAAAGGTCTGACCTTGAAATTTGATGGGTTCCTTGCCTTCGGCATCCAACTTTACCATATAAAAGTTATCCTGCATATACGCCGCAACCTCTGGGTTTTGAAAGGTATCCTTGTCCATTTTCTTGCACCAACCACACCAATCCGTATAGACATCGATGAACATTTTCTTGGGCTGTGCATCAGTTTGGGATAGTTGTACCGCCTCTTCCCAGCTCAACCACTGCACTTTTTGGGCATGGGATGTAAATCCTGTAAAAAGAAAGAGAATTAAAATAGCTTTGGGAAGGTAGGTAAAAACTGCACGCATCACTCCTAGTTTTTGAGGGTTTAGTCTGACGACCAACTACAAAACTAACGAAAATTATGTCAAAAAAGTATTCAGCCCAATAGCTCCAAAATTAGTACAAGTATCCCCATTAAAAAGCACAATGGAGAGTAATATCGGGTGTCCAAAGCAGAAAACTTACTGTTTTTGGCCGTTTTAAAAAATCCCACATACTTGAAATCCCCAAGCGCACGGATTATAAAAATAATCCCAATACCAATGGTAATGTACCGCAACCAAGGGTAGTCCACGTATACCACGACCTTGTTGATGAATATGAAAGCAAAACCGAGCAAAACAATGCCGACCATTACAGCCATTAGCTTTCCTGGAGTTTTAACAGTGTTACTCTCAAGACTTGTGGGCAGTACGGCGGCCGGATCTTTAATGCCAAAAATCGACCAGTAAAAATGAAGTCCCGCCAAAAAAATCAATACTATGGAAAGCAACATAGCAAGGACTCCCATGCTATTCTATCGCTACTTTTTGTGTGGGAGTGAACAGGTCTTTTACATCGACTTGATTTCTTAGGATGTCGTCAAAAGTCTCCCGTTCCCGAATCAAATGTGCCTTTCCATTGTGCCAGAGCACTTCTGCAGGGCGGTATCTAGAGTTGTAATTACTGGCCATGGTAAAGCAATATGCTCCGGCGTTCTTAAAGCAGAGAACATCCCCTTCTGAGATTTCATTGATTCTGCGGTTGCTGCCGAAGGTATCGGTTTCACAAATATAACCAACAATCGAATAATAACGCTCTTTCCCCTTTGGATTGGAGATATTGCTAATTTCATGCGATGCACCGTAAAGCATGGGACGGATCAAATGGTTAAATCCGGAATCGACGCCAGCAAAAACCGTGGAGGTGGTTTGTTTTACCACATTGACCTTTGCCAAGAAGTAACCGGCCTCACTTACCAGAAATTTACCAGGCTCAAAGGCCAAGGTAAGTTCTTTGCCATATTCCTCACAAAATTGATTGAACCGGGCTGATAGTTTCCTGCCCAATTCTTCTATATTCGTTTCAATGTCACCAGCTTTATAAGGCACCTTGAATCCACTGCCAAAATCTATAAACTCCAAATTTTTGAAGTTTTTAGCGGTTTCGAAAAGGATTTCTGAGGCATACAGGAAGACATCAATGTCCAAAATATCGCTTCCCGTGTGCATATGGATGCCATTAATGTTCATTTTGGTCAGCTCCACAATGCGCAACAAATGCGGAATTTGATGGATGCTGATGCCAAACTTGGAATCGATATGGCCTACTGAGATGTTGGTATTGCCTCCGGCCATCACATGTGGGTTGATTCGGATGCAGACGGGCACGTCAGGGTGCTTACTTCCGAACTGTTCTAAAACTGAAAGATTATCAATATTGATTTGGACACCAAGCGCAGAGGCTTCCTCAATTTCTTCCAATGAAACCCCATTGGGTGTGTAAATGATGGATTCAGGTTTAAAACCTGCCATCAGTCCCAGTTTTACTTCTTGTATCGACACCGTGTCAAGACCACTTCCCAAATGGTTCATCAAACGAAGAATGGAAATATTCGAAAGGGCCTTAGCTGCATAATTCAATCGAAGACTGCCAACTCCCTTAAAGGCTTGGGTCAATCTGTTAAACTGTGAGGAAATCTTTTCCGCATCGTACACGTAGAGTGGTGCTCCAAATTGCTTGGTAAGTTTCAATAAATCTTGGGATTCCATAAGCTTTCGTACTTTCGAACAAATCTATAGTTTGCAAGGCAGTTCCACAAGAATATAAAATCAATTAATATAAATATAACATTTTGTTATAAAAACAACAAAAACTGAATTGCAGGACTTGTCCCATTGCGCATCACATTGTACATTTAAGCTAAAATTCCATCTATGAAATTACCCCTGTTTCCACTGCAATCTGTTTTTTTCCCTGGTGAGACCGTACCACTGCATGTTTTTGAGGAGCGCTATAAACAATTGATACACGATTGCCGAAACGAAGCCATCACATTTGGGATTCCGGTGTTTATCAACAACATGATTTCCTTTGGAACGGAGGTTCAGTTGGTGGAAGTGGTAACCACCTATGAAGGTGGTGAAATGGACGTTGTATGTGTTGCCCGACAGGTGTTTCGTATCGTGTCCTTTGAAGCCGAAATGGAGGGAAAACTATATGCTGGGGGCGATGTTGAATTTTTGGACATGCAAAACGATGCCGATGACAAACTTCGAAAAGAGGTATTGCAAAAAATTGAGGAACTCTACGGATTAATGGATGTCCCCTTTACCAAAATCCCCTCCAAACAATTCAATAGTTACTTGCTGGCCCATAAGATGGGGCTTTCTTTCGAACAAGAGTACCAACTGCTCAAGATACCCAAAGAAACAGATAGATTACTTTTTATCAAAGACCATTTAGAGACGACCACTTCCATTCTTCATGAGGTAAACCGCACCAAGGCCATGATCGAGATGAACGGTCATTTCAAAAATTTTGATCCTTTGGACTTCAAGGACTTCAAAATGTGATGTGGGAAATTCAGCTGTCTACAGCGTTTGGCAGCTAAAATCGGACAAAACCGAACCCCCAGTTAATTATTCTTTTTTCACCTTCAATTTGTCATTGTCGTTTTCTATTTTTGTCGACGAACTAAAGTCAATGTACAGATGAATCTTCACGAATATCAAGGAAAGGAAATTTTAGCCAGCTTTGGGGTAAGGATCCAGCGCGGAATCGTGGCTCGAAACGCCAAGGAGGCAGTGGATGCCGCTAAACAGCTTACGCAAGAAACAGGAACTGGATGGCATGTGATCAAAGCGCAGGTGCACGCCGGTGGACGTGGTAAAGGCGGTGGTGTAAAACTGGCAAAAAACTTGAAAGAAGTTGAAGAGTTGGCAGGAAGTATTATCGGGATGAATCTTATTACACCCCAGACTTCTGCTGAGGGCAAAAAGGTACACCAAGTTTTGATTGCTGAGGATGTGTACTATCCCGGAGATAGTGAAACCAATGAATTCTATATGTCCGTTTTACTGAACCGGGCCACAGGCAGGAATATGGTAATGTATTCTACCGAAGGAGGAATGGATATTGAGGAAGTTGCGGAAAAAACCCCACATTTAATTTTTACAGAAGAAATTGACCCTGCAACGGGACTTTTACCTTTTCAGGCACGTAGAATAGCCTTTAATCTGGGATTGTCAGGAACAGCGTTCAAAGAAATGGTGAAGTTCGTTTCTGCGCTGTACCGTGCCTATGAGCAAAGTGATGCCAGCTTATTCGAGATCAATCCAGTGTTGAAAACCTCTGATGATAAGATTATGGCCGTAGACGCCAAAGTTTCGATTGACGACAACGCGCTGTATCGAAGAAAAACCTATGCTGAGATGCGCGATTTGCGTGAGGAAAATCCAATTGAGGTGGAAGCAGGTGAATTAGGGCTCAACTATGTGGATTTGGATGGAAACGTGGGTTGCATGGTAAATGGAGCTGGATTGGCCATGGCCACTATGGATTTGATAAAAATGGCCGGAGGTGAACCCGCAAACTTCTTGGATGTTGGAGGTACAGCTGATGCAAAAAGAGTGGAGGAGGCTTTCCGAATCATTCTTCGAGATCCCAATGTAAAGGCAATATTGATCAATATTTTCGGGGGAATCGTGCGTTGTGACCGCGTAGCCCAGGGAGTTGTGGATGCTTATAAAAACATGGGTGATGCCATTAAAGTCCCAATAATCGTTCGATTACAAGGGACCAACGCTGAACTTGCCAAGGAAATCATCGACAATTCCGGATTGGCGGTACATTCGGCCGTTCAGTTTCAGGAAGCGGCGGATAAAGTAAAGGAAGTACTCAGCTAAGGTATTTTTCTACAATACTTGAAAGGAGGTTGTTCTAAAAATTAAAAAGATGAAGATGTCACATCGAGCGTAGTCGAGATGTAATTGATATTCTACATTTTATGAAGTTCTCGACTGCGCTCGAACTGACAAAAAGATATTTTTAGATAGCCTCTTGGTATAAAATTCTGTGAACTTTTTAAAAAGCCTGTTAAACCACCCCCAAAATGGAGTTAAATCACATTTTATTGGGTCACGGTTTGCACGTCATTATGTCTATTTGATAGAATAATCTATTTATTAATCATTAATCAAAAGACATCATGGGAAAAACAAGTTTTGTTATGGCCTTCTTGGCCTTGTTGTTTACGGGTTCCATCTTGGCATCCAGTACAGAAACGGGAACTAAGGATGGAAATCTGTCGTATCAGATTCAAGAGATGCTGATAGAAAACTCAATTTACGTCAGAAACAGTGATTTAACCGCAAAGGTATTGTTCAAGGTAACCGAGGACAAAAGAATCATTGTTTTGGAAATCGAATCGGACCACAGCGATGTGAAAGGTTTTTTAAAAAAATCTTTGAACAAGAAGAGGGTTAAGGTGGGCAATTTTGCTGTTGGAGAGCAGTATATTGTGGATGTGCGCTTTACTTCGTAAAGATTAAGAGGGCAACGTTATGCCAACGTTGCCTTTTATTTTTCCGGAAAATGGAGCTTCTAAAATCTTTTAGGAAAGTTTTTGCACACTAAAAGGAAGTGTTTTGGAGTTATCTTTATAAGTGTGTAATCCAAAGCCAACCCATGGGAACGTACGAGGAAAAATTGAGCATTCTTTCCGAAATGATCGCTTTTGCGCGGGTCGACCATTCGCTCAAGGACTCTGAATATCAGTTTTTATTGGGAGTTGCTTCAAATTTGGGCATCAATAAAAAGACCTTTGAGGCATTGCTGAACCAGAAATCACCAAAGGTAACGCTAAAATCCCAAGCTGAACGTATAGTGCAGTTCCATCGATTATTGCTTTTGATGAACGTTGATCAGGAGCAGCACCAAAAAGAGATCAGTACACTTTACAATATTGGACTTCACATGGGATTGCCACCTTCAGCTATTTCCCAAGTGCTCGAAGTGATGCACAAATATCCCAACATGGTCGTTCCACCCGACGTTTTGATCAATATCTTCAAGGCACACTACAACTAATGCCAAATTGACACCATAAATTGTTAATAAAATGCCAAAATGGCATGTAAAATGCATTGGTACGGCATTTGTCTATACTGAGGTGATTATCGTTTAATTCAAAATTTAATCACCATGAGTATCGTAAAAAGAAATAATATGTTTTTTCCATCCTTGATGAATGACTTTCTCAAGCCAGATTGGTTCGGTGGGGTGGATAATTGGAATGCCACGGTTCCCGCTGTCAACATAAAAGACAATGTAGAGAACTTTGAGTTGGAGCTTGCGGTTCCTGGGGGCAAAAAAGAAGATTTTAAAGTGGAAGTGGACAATGATATCCTGACAATTTCCAGTGAGGCAAAAACTGAAAGTAAGGAAACCAAGGAGAACTTCACCAGAAAAGAGTTTTCGTACACCTCATTCAAAAGAGCATTTACTTTGCCCGAAACCGTTGATGGCGGCAAAATTGACGCCAAATATGAAGACGGAATTTTAAGGGTGACCTTACCAAAAAAAGAAGAAGCACTTCCTGAACCTAAACGATTTATTACAATCGGATAAGGTTAAAAAAATTGTGAAGAACACCGACTAGGTGTTTCATGATGGTTGGTTTAGTTGGTTAGTTTGTAAGCGCGTCTCTGCACACTTGTGTTTGGGGCGCGCTTGCTTTTATTCCTGTTCCTGAAGTAGCTTTATTTCGTCCCTCAATTTTGCAGCCTCCATAAAGTTCAATTCCTTGGCGGCCTTTTCCATTGCCTTACGTTTTTCACGGATAAGTTTTTCCTTTTGGTCTTTGGTCAAATATTCCAAATCGGGTTCGGCCGCACGCATCTCTTCTTTTTGGAAGTGGTAGGTCGAAACAGAATTTTTGGCGAGGGCATTGTCCAGATTTTTGTTCAATGACTTGGGCACGATATTGTTCGCCTCGTTGTATGCAATCTGCTTTTCGCGACGGTAATTGGTCTCATCAATGGTCTTTTGCATGCTTTCCGTGATCGTGTCGGCATACATGATGGCCTTGCCATTAAGGTTACGCGCTGCCCGGCCCACGGTTTGCGTCAGGGATCGGTTGTTTCTTAAAAAGCCTTCCTTGTCCGCATCCAAAATAGCTACTAGGGATACCTCAGGAAGATCTAGACCCTCACGCAGCAGGTTTACCCCTATTAATACATCAAAAAGGCCTTTTCGCAAGTCTTGCATAATTTCCACCCGCTCCAAAGTATCCACATCACTGTGGATGTAGCGGCATCTCACATCGATACGAGTAAGATATTTTGCCAATTCCTCTGCCATGCGTTTGGTAAGGGTGGTCACAAGAGTTCGTTCATCAGCTTCGACCCTTTTTTGTATTTCCTCGACCAAATCATCAATTTGATTCATGCTGGGACGTACTTCAATATCTGGATCTAAAAGTCCGGTAGGACGGATCACCTGCTCCACATAAACGCCTTGGCTCAGCTGCAGTTCGTAATCGGCTGGAGTCGCACTTACATAAATAGCCTGATTTTGAAGTGCCTCAAACTCTTCAAATTTTAGAGGTCGATTATCCATGGCCGCCGGCAGTCGAAAACCGTATTCCACTAAATTTTCCTTCCGTGAACGGTCACCCCCGTACATTGCATGAACCTGGGGAATAGTAACGTGACTTTCATCTATTACCATTAAATAATCATCAGGGAAATAATCCAACAGGCAAAAGGGTCTTGTACCGGGATCTCTACCGTCTAAATACCGCGAGTAATTCTCAATTCCAGAACAATAACCCAGTTCGCGAATCATTTCAAGGTCAAAATTGGTGCGCTCCTCTAAACGTTTTGCCTCCAATGGTCTTCCGATACTTTTAAAGTAGTCCACTTGCTTCACCAAATCATCCTGAATTTGATGGATTGCATTTTGCAACACCTCGGGTGAGGTAACGAACATGTTAGCGGGATAAATGTTCAAAGAATCATATATTTCAATGACCTTATTGTTGAAAGGATCTAAAGCCTCTATCTCCTCAATCTCATCCCCAAAAAAGTGAATGCGAAATGCGTGATCGGCATAACCGGGGAATACATCCACGACATCTCCTTTAACCCTGAAATTTCCGTTTCTAAAATCGGCGGTTGTTCTAGAGTACAAGCTCTGTACCAATTGTTTCAGAAACTTTGTTCTTGAAATCACTTGATCTCGTTGGATGGAAATGACATTCTTTTGAAACTCCACCGGGTTTCCAATTCCATATAGGCAAGAAACAGAGGCCACCACAAGCACATCACGACGTCCGGAGAGTAGGGAAGAGGTCGCACTCAGTCGCAGCTTTTCTATGTCTTCATTGATGGACAAATCTTTTTCGATGTAGAGGCCACTTGTGGGAATATATGCCTCAGGTTGGTAATAATCGTAATAGGAAACGAAGTATTCAATCGCATTTTTTGGAAAGAATTGTTTGAACTCCGAATAGAGCTGGGCAGCCAAGGTCTTATTGTGTGCCAAAACTAAGGTAGGACGCTGAACTTGCTCCACAACATTGGCCACGGTAAAGGTCTTTCCTGACCCTGTTACCCCAAGTAAGGTCTGGTGCGGTTCACCTTCTTTGATTCCCTCAACTAATTGTGCGATTGCTTCCGGTTGATCTCCGGTCGGACTGAATTCCGAAACTACTTGAAACTTCATTTTTTAAAATTACGAAGCAAAAACGCAGTGAAGAAAAAATCTAGCGTTTTAATGCGAAATGGCCTTTAAATTCGCTGTTGTCTTCCCCTATGGCCCTGTACCAATAATCACTTGCGGGGAGCGGACGCCCATTGAAGCTTCCATTCCAGCCAATGGAATCCGCCGTGATTTGGGTCAACAACCGGCCGAACCTATCGAAGATGGAGATAGAGACTATTTCGAAATCCTGGGCATTGGGAGGAGGGGAGAATTGCCAGAAATCGTTGAATCCGTCTCCATTTGGGGTGAAGAACTTGGGAAAGCCCTCAGAAATTAGATCCTGTTCCACCACTTGGGAAAGAATACATCCATTTTCATTTTTATCCCTAACGTAAACCGTGTTATCACCAATGGGAACGTTGGTAAATATGTTACTGTCTTGATAAGGGCCATCGATATCGTTTATGGCGAAATCATATTGACTGTTCCCTGATACATTGACCGTAAGTCTTAAGTTGTCCCCATCCCTTTCCACATCAATGGAGTTGATTATGGGACCCGCAATTACTTCAACTTCAAATTCCTGGGTTGTGGTGCACGGGATATTGTTACCATTAGGATCAGCAAAATTGGTTACCTCCAAACGGTAGCTTCCTCCTTCAGAGATTATGGCCTCTGAAGTTTCTGAAAGCAGTTCAATTTCCGAACCCCGGGAGGTAATCTTGGCCCATCTATAGGTTTCCGCCATGGTTGTGGTGGAGACCTCCAAGGCTGGAGAATTTTCGCAAAGTCGTAAAGTGTCCGGGAAATCCAGTTCTGGGAAAAGTGTGACAAATTCACCTGTGATTCGATCCAAGAACGGCCCACAACCAATGGCTGTGGAAAAAGTCTCCTGTCCACAATTTATGGCTTCACCCAAATCGTTCAAGGGAATTATTGTAACAAAGAGGGTTCGATTGGGCTCAAATTCCAGTACAAGAGTGCGATTGCTAAAGAAGATGACATCTTTTAAAATATCATTTTCGTCAGGCGTGGTTCCAATGGAAACCCGATACCCAGTTGCACCGGGAACTTCAACCCATTCCAGAATCGGAGTTAGCGGAACATTCGAATCCCCATTTCTTGGAGAAGTCAGTGTGGTACAGCCCAAATTGACGACCACATCGGCTGTAATGAAGGATTGGGTAGTACAGCCCACGGATTGTCCGATGGCGTTAAACGCCCGTATTTCTACGAAAACCTCTGTGTTTATGGGCAAATCGGCGGGAGGATTAACAAAAAGTTGATTGCCAGGGTTCACAAAAGTGCCCAAGTCGGATGCACCAGGTGATGTTCCCAAATCGACTTCGTAACTGGTCGCCCTAGGCGCATAATTCCAAGAGATATTTGTTCGGGTGTTTACATCAATAGCACCATCGAGGGGATTGCTCAAAATGGCACAGTCAGGGACAGTAGTTATGCTTTCGGTAGTAAATGGAATTGCCGGACAAACTATATCGCCTTGGTTATCAAAAAAGAACAAGGTTATAGTGACATAAATTTGGGTGTTTTCCGGTAATCCGGCGGGAGGGGTAAAAAAAGTTGCGCTTCCGACCAATTGGTTTGAAATGATATCGCCCCCTCCAGGAGTGGTGCCCAATGAGATTCGATAACCGGGAACCCCAGGAACCTCATCCCAAACAATAGTCGTTTCCAAAGGAACATTGGTAGCTCCAGCCACCGGATTCAACAAGTCTGGACAACTTTGGGACACGGCCAAGAATGGGATGCACAACAACCCTATGTATAGCAATTTTTTTAACACTTGATCAAAATCAAACCCTTTAATTTAATGATTTCTAAACTTATAAGCTATCGTTTTAATGCAAAATGACCTTTAAAAATCCGCCCATCTTCCAGGGCAACTTTAAACCAATAATCAGAAGCGGGAAGGGCTCTGTTATTAAATGTGCCATCCCAACCTTCAGTTCTTGGACTTACCAGAGCCAGAAGTCTGCCATAGCGATCATAAATCGAGATGAGACTTTCCGCTTGAAATTGCTCGTTTGCACCGAGTATTTGCCAGGAATCGTTGATTCCATCACCATTTGGGGTAAAGAATTTGGGATATCCAATAACTGAGATAAGTTCCCGGGAAATACCACATCCATTTTTATCCCTCACATGTACCGTAATGAACCCCGGATCCACATTGCCAAACAAAGGTGAATCTTGATATGTGACGGCATCAATGGAATACTCGTAATCACCATCCCCAGACACAAAAACTTCAATGCTATTGTTATCAGAAATGTCCTCGATGTTGATATTTTCAATTTTTGCTTTGTTCGAGGGCATCACATTAAAACTTGTTTGATTGGTGCATTCGAAAACACCTTCATCCGAAGTGTAGCTGTAACCAACTTCAAGGACATATTCACCAATAGCTGAGATTTGCAGGCTTGCTTCATTACTCACTTCCTGAAAGGTGGCTCCTTCAGTCCGATACCAACGATAGATATCAAAACCAGCTGGAGCGTTGAGTGGGAGCGGCGGACCATCTGTGCACCACAGTAGTTCACTTTCTAGGGAAAGCGAAGGAGTAGGATTGACCACCAGATTGATCTTATCAACGTCTTCACATTCATTTGCATTCTCTACACGTGCATATATGACAGTGGATTCTGTTGTGTAATTTCCGGATATGGGATTTTGTTCCAAATTGGCATCTTCCACCGAAGCATAAAATAAGATATCCAATCCTGGATAATTGGTTTGCCGAAATTCATCCAAATCAAAGACTCCATCCAAAAGCTGATCTTCAGGATCTATATCGCATGCGTGCAATGAACGTTCGTCCACAGGAGCTAAGACAATAGATCGTACCTCCAATTCCAGCTCACCGGAATTTTCGCATCCATTGTCATCGGTCACTTTGTAATACATGGTTTGGTTGAAAGGATTTGTATTCGTGTATCCCACTGGATTTAAAATAGGGTTGTCCGCATTAAGATCAGCAAGGGATTCGTAGAAAGAAAAGCTTAGGGCACTATCAAAAATGGCCTGTTCCAGGTTAAAAGGTGTAATTCCGTCGATAGCATTGTTTTCGACAATATCGCATTGGGTCAAACTTAAGGGTGGGGCTTGTGGTAATGGATTGACTGAGATAAATGCCTCTCCAATCAAGGGACATTCACCAGGGTCACTTAATGTAATTTCCAACTTATATCGACCTGAATCGGAAATAGCCGCGGGATCAACAATCAAAAGATTAGAGCTATTGCTCAGTGCTACTCCATCTTTTTCCCAAGTATACATGGCATTAGGAATGTTTTCAGCTTCCAGGGTGAAATTTTCACCGACACACACTGTCAGGGATGTACTGGTAGACCCATCGGCATTTTTTATGAGTTCTATCCGGTCAAAAAATGACTGGATAAATGGCGGAAGTCCCTGGGTGGCATTTCTTCCGTTGAGGGAAACCGCATTATGGATATAATTGGCAGCATTTCCCAATTCATTGGGGTTTTTGATGACACCTAAAAAAGGAGTGCCTCTGAGATAATTTTCAGCAATGGTCCTGTATATTTTCCCATTCTGTCCCAGTTGGAGTGCTCCCCTGAAAATGGGCCTACGATCAATCTCAATTTCTGAAATGGCAATGTCCGGGGATGTAAGATCATACTGTAAAAGGGAAGAGGAGTGGCCCCCTACTTGAGCCGCAGGAGCATTATTGGAAGTGTGAACGTATAAAAATTGCTGATTGGGTGAAAATTCAATACCATAAGGAAATTTATTCGGTGCTATAACGGGAATGAGTTGTTGGTTGGACACCACACCGGTGTTGACATCAAAATCGTACAAATAGAGCCCCGAAGCTGAATTGGCACTCGCCAGTACAGCTCCATCCGGAGAAAACTTCAGATAGCCTCTTGCATCTTGGATTGCCAGATTGGGGAAGGTATTTTCGACGGGAACTGTGTTTATGCCAGTATCGGTGACTTCATAAGCATAATACGTATTAAGCGGCCCAAATCCATCGTTTTCCGTGCCTAGTACAACTACCCAAATGGACTTGTCGAGACAATCTTTGACAACGGCTGTTATTTTTTCAGAAGAGAACGTAAGCAGATTCGTGTTTTTTACGGTTACGTCCCCATTTCCGCCATTTAAGGACATATCCACTTCAGAATAATTTAGCCCAAAATTGGGATCGTTTTCAAAGGTGGAAGTGTCCACCGTAATGATGTAGTGGATATTTGGATCATTTGGTTTTTGGACAATAATGGCCGATTGGGTACTCGAGGGGTCACCATACAATCCGGCACCATTTGGCATAACTTGGTGGTTTCTATCAAAAACCCGTATTCCGTCAGTGTAGAACAAAAGATTGCCAAACGGATCCGAGATGGAAGCACAGCCCTCAAAGGTATTAAGCCTTCCATCGGTCAATGGTACTACCGTTCCATCGTTATTGAACCGGATACCGGCACCGTTTCCAAAATACCAATTGGCCGTCTCCCCCTGACCCAAAAGGGAAAAAGATGTCAGACCTAAAACAATTAGTATGAGGTATTTATATAGCATTCTGCGCCTTAGAGTACCTCACAAGATACTACAAATCGCGCTTTTTCAACAATGCGTAAGACAAATAGATAAAAAGAGTGGTCCAAAGGATAACAATCAAAAACTCATACCAGTACACGTGGTAGTCGAACCGCATATTTTCCCCGATTTGCTCACCAATGTTCTGCACAGCGGAAAGTCTTGTAAATGGTTCCTTGATCAAGTTGGTCATTGATTCCAACGGAAAGAAATCCTTGACCCTTTTGGCATTGTCCCAACTCATAACCCTCCATCCAAGAAGTCCAAAAACAATTTGTTCCAAAATCGCCCATAGGATTAGAAAGCCTAAGGCAAAGGCAGATCGCTTTACAAAAATGCCCAAGAAAAGGCAGAACGAGAAGAAACCGACCAGCTTTACGAAAAATGCCAAAAGAAATTCTAAATCGGAAAAGATGATTGAGAATTCGTTGTAGTCTGAATATATAAGACCCAATATCATGGACACCACGAAGACGAATACTGTGGAAATCAATGAAAATGAGATAACCGTCAAAAACTTGGAAAGAACGAATTCCTTTTTCGATAGGCCATCAATCAAATTTTGTTTTATGGTTTTATTGCTATACTCGTTCGCCATCATGGAGACAATGACGATGGCCAGAAATAGTTTGAAAATGGCGGTAACAAATGTGTTAAAGTGCCAGATGTAAGGAAAATTGAAGATGCCCTGTTCGGCCAAGTGGAATTTTACCGGTCCAATATCGAACTTAATGGCCGCGATTAAGGCAATTGATGTCAATAAAATGAAATAGGAAGTAATTAAGATCTTGCTGACCCTATTGTTCCAAAGTTTGATGAATTCTATTTGTAGTAAACGTACCATCCGTTTTTTGATTAGTTGTTTTTGGTCAGGGTTAAAAACTGCTCCTCGAGACTTTCCTTTCGTTTTACCAAGTGGGAAAGCGTGATTCCTTCTTCGAACAACATTTTGTTGAGTGCCTCAGCATCCATTTCCTCCTTCAAAAAGGCAGTCAATGTCCCATTTTCCCTCGTAATTTTTCCAAAACTGGCATTCTTTTCAAGAAGTCCGTGCAGTTTTTCCATATCGGCAGTGCGCAGCTCAAAAAAGCCATGACTTGCCAACATACCGTCCACTGGCCCGGAATATAATTTTTCACCCTTTCGGAGAATGACCACGTGGGAACATACTTTCTCAACTTCATCCAGCAAGTGGGAGGCTAGGAGAATGGTGGTACCCTGTCCAGCTATTTTTTTGATAATTTCCCTTATTTGGTGGATGCCCTGGGGGTCTAAACCGTTGGTGGGTTCATCCAGAATTAGGATTTCAGGGTCGTTTAGTAATGCAGAAGCAATGGCCAAACGCTGCTTCATACCTAACGAATAGGTTCTGAACTTGCTATTCCGTCGATCCCACAGGCCTACAAGCTCTAACTTTTCCTGAATTTTGGTATTGGGCACTTCCTTTATCTTGCAGACCAGCTTTAAATTTTGGATGGCGGTCATGTAGGGATAAAAATTGGGTCGTTCTATGATGGCTCCGACCTTTTTCAAAGCATCATGGGTCGAAGTAGTGCCATCGAACCAACTAAAATCCCCAGAGGTACGGTTCACAACATTTAAAATGATGCCCAAAGTGGTTGATTTTCCACTTCCGTTAGGGCCTAAAATGCCATAGACATTGCCCTTTTCAATGGAAAACGACAAATCCTTTACGGCGGTGAGATAGCCGAATTTTTTTGTCAAATGGCTTACGGTCAGTATTGTCTCCAAGACGGAATCGTTTTTTGATTTGTTTATAGTAACTTGACGAGGTATTCTGGATTTTGTTACAAAATAGGGAAAGAATGTCCGAGGAAAAATTAATGTCCAAGAAAAAACCGGCATATCCGATCAGCAAGAAACTGGATGGGTATCTGGATCGGTATAACCGAAAAATTGAGATTCCTATTTTTTATGATGACCTGCTTCGGTTTTCGGGCTCGGTCATCGTTTATGATTCGGAGGGTACCGATACCTTATGGGTACGGGTCTATTATTCCGATTTTGAACGTGAGGAAATCGATTTGAGCCTTAAAAAGGTATATTCCATCTTACATTCTGATGGGAGTTATGGTATTTTGGAATATTTGAACATCGACGCCGTGGATTACTGCACGTTTGGAAATTCCAAGCCGTTCCGCATCAAGGTACGGAACATTTTGAACGATAACTTCACCTATTTCTATGTGAAAAAGACAGATGCCTCCAGGGTCTATGGCTTGGAGTTGGAACATATGCTCTCCCCTTATAACCTTAATTTTTTGGTGTTCAAGGGCACGCTCATCGAGGAGCATATTTCGGGTATACCGGGCGATGTGTTCATTAAGGAGATGTTGCCCAATTGTTCGGCCTCCGAAAAGGCACAATTGGCAAAGGAATTCGTGAAGTTCAATGAACGTTGCATGATCCGCCTTTTGGGAGATATGCGCTCCTATAACTACGTTATAGTTCCAGTGCACGATTTTGATCATGTGGTCTACCGAATTAGGGCCATCGATTTTGATCAACAATGTTTCGAAGGTAAGTTCAAGGTGTACTTGCCCCAATTTTTCAAGGAAAACTTTCAAATGGTTCAGTTGGTGGCTGACAAGCTACAGGAGTATTCCGTGGACCAGTACAAAATAGAGGAACGTTCCATTGTGGCCAAAAGGATCATAAGTTCCGGAACACGAATCAAGCGATTGATTGGGAGTGCGAAATCCGATACCATTTCGATACCTGATAATGTTGCCCGGCTGCAGAATGAACTTCATGACTTTACGCTTGACATCGAATTCAAAAAATGTAAAACCATGGGTCAAATACTGGCGACGGCGCTGGATTTTGTAAAACGGAACTACGAAGATGTAAGTATGAAGCAGATTTTGGCCAAAAAGTTTTAGCTTTTTTGTTCCTTGTTGAAGTAGACCAAATAGTAGTACATCTGTCGTTCCTCATCCCAACCTTTTTCCACAAATTTTTCCGCTGATTCGGGGTTGATAAAGTCCATTTTTATCTGGATGTTGGTATCTAGATTGATGACGTTTTTAATTTTTTTTCGCGCATCGGAAACCGCTTTATTGGCAATATCGAAATTGGAGACATCCTCAATGCTGTATTTTGGCCCTTTTTCCACTTTGTAGTGCTTAAACTCTGGAATGAGCTCCGGATTTTCGACCACTTCATTTAGAAAAGCACTTTCCTCGAAGGCATCGTTCTTGGCGAAATGATTTACCGCTCTATTCATGAAAAGCACTTCTTGCTGTTTGTCTTCAGCAGGAAGCACCACATCCTTGGCAAAGTTCTGGCAGAATTTCAGGTAGTTTTTGGTGTAAAAATTTTCATCCGTTAAGGGTACCGCCCCCAAAAAGTTTTCCAACCAGTATTTGGCATCGTATCGATTGCTGTCAACGGACAATACTTTATAGCCTTCTTCCTTGTCCACATTAAAAACGAGACAACCTTTGTCCAACTTGTTGATATTAATGCCCTGACGCACTAAAATCTCAAGATTTTGCCCTTTTTCCTCAAACTGAAGGAAATCGTGTTTCAACTCGCTTTTGAAAATACCTACCGCATCAACTTTTTCATTGTCCAGCACCATATCGGAAAAGTGGACTACATAGACCTCACCACTCTTAATGTGTGGGTGATTGGATTGTTCAAACAGATGAGTGGTTATTTTTTTTGACGCTAAATGTGCTTTCGAAGTATTCTGAAACAGGTCGGAAACAGCATTGTAGATTTCATTGAATTCCAAATCCGCTTCGTGATGGAACCTAAAGTAATTCTCTTCTTTTTCCCGGAAAGGCTTAAAAAAATATTCCTTTAAAAGTCCGGCCATTTCATCATTTAAAGTGAAAGGTTCTTCAGAAAGGAAAATAGCTTCGTTTTTACTCTTGTTGCCCACGCGATGGAGCGAAACACTTTCGATTTGGGAGGGATAAAGATTTAACATTATGGTTTTGAGAATATGAGTTTGGTTAAGGGTTAAGGATTGATGGTTAAAGGCAAAGGGTTAGGGGTAGACCGCATTTGTGTTTTTGAATTTTGGTGCTTCAATGTTTTTTGGTGTTGGTTTTAAACTTGAGCTTAGACTTGACTTTTTGAACTTGAGCTTATCTTTTTGAGTTTGAACTTGTTTTTTGAGCTTAAACTTGGCTTTTAGCCCTGAGCTTGCAAAATCAATTCCAGTTCTCATCAAAATCCATGTCATCATAACTGTCCAATGGGTCGCCAAACTCAATGGAAGGATTGGATTCAAACTTTTTTTCGGGTGGAGAGTCAGGGAGTTCCCCAAAACTGAACAGCAAATTGGGATAGGATCTGCCATCCTCTTTCTCGACAATATCAGCCAGTTCCACAAAAAAGGTCCACATGCTGAAGAAATCATACACGTAGATCATTTTTGGACTTTGTTCCGTCATCACGTCATTCAGAGCGGTTTCGTTCATCAATCTAACATTGGAGCCATTTTCATTCATATCGAAAAGTGCGATCTCCTCATCTTGGTTCCATTCCTCATCACAGGTATAGAACGAGGCCATTTCACTTCCCCCAAAACCAAACGCCTGCGTAATGGCATTGTGGAATTCTTCCAACGTACTGCTGTCCTCAATTTCGATATCCCTGAAAATGTCTTCTTCAGCATCAAGAATAATCCTGATTTTGTAAATCATCTAAAAATTTTAAGCGTGGAGTCAAAGTTAAGAAGTTTTGACACTTCTACCCATATATAATGCTTCCAACACCAAATAGAATTGAACCCCAAAAAGTAGTGAAGCCAAGACTAGATGTGCAGGTTGACTTCCAAAAGGAAAATCAATATAGTACATGGCCATTCCTGTTAAAATTTCCAATCCGATCAGGGCTACGACCCAATTGATTTTGGTCAAATGCAATTTTCCTTGGCGAATGGAATACCACAAGTAGCCATTTAACAATAAGACCAGGATGGATAGTGAGCGATGCACATAAAACTGAACGGTCGGGCTTTGCAACCAAAGGTCTTTTGCCATCTCCCCAACCTGATCGATCTGTTCGTCCACAAATTGGCGTACCTGGGTTCCCAATACAATTTGGATCAGACTTAACAATAGGGCGCCAAATAGGGTATAGGTGACTACTTTGGGCACTTTTCCAACTGTTTTCGTAGCTCCGACACTAAAAATGATGTAAAGCAAGAGGGCTACAATTACCAATGCCATGATCATGTGAAGTGTGATTTTTACGGGTTCTAAAACGGAATAGACCACGGTTGCGCCAAGCCAGGCCTGGAATCCCATTCCGAAAACGGTAAGCCACGAGAAAAGGAGCACTTTTTTATTCGTTTTCCAGAAGGTGAAGGCATAAAAAGCAAGAAGTAATGTTGCCAATCCGGCTAAAGCTCCCAACAACCTGTTAATGTACTCGATCCAGGTGTGCCATACGTTAAAAGTGGCATAATCGTGTTTGGTGTAAAGCTCCCAATTAGCGGAATTGTAAGAGGTAGTGGTGGTAAAATCCGATTTGGCCACTACAAGGCCTTGATCTTTGATTATGACCTGTCCTTTTTTAAAGGTTCGATCGGGCTGCCACTGCAAAGTTTCCACATCCGTGGGTGGAATGTAATATCCAAAGCATTTGGGCCAATCGGGACAGCCCATCCCGCTTCCGGTCATCCGTACTACAGCTCCGGCGATGATGACCAAATACACAAACACCAATGTGGTTTTTGCAAGTTTTCTGAAAGACAATCTCATAAGGATACGGGGGTTAATCCCAATGCTTTGCCCTTTTCGAGCATAAACTGGAAGGCGGCGTCGTGATCATTGGGGATTTCACCTTCCAAAATGGCCTCTTTAATGGCTTCTTTGATGATGCCAATTTCTTTGGATGGCTTTAAATTGAACACTTCCATGATTTCTTCGCCGGTTACTGGAGGTTGAAAATTACGGATGCGATCTCGTTCCTCTACCTCAACTATTTTTTGACGTACTATTTTGAAGTTGTTCTTGTATTTTTTCTGTTTTCTCGGATTTTTTGTGGTAATATCCGCCTCGCAGAGGGTCATAAGATCGTCCACATACTCGCCTGCATCGAACACCAAACGGCGTACAGCAGAGTCTGTTACATGATCTTCAGCCAAAATGATAGGTCGGGAACTCATCAGCACCATTTTTTGAACAAACTTCATTTTGTCGTTCAAAGGCATTCGGAGTCTTTTAAAAAGTTTGTAAACCATTTTGGACCCCACAAATTCATGGCTATGAAACGTCCACCCGATTTTTTTATGGAAACGTTTCGTGGGCGCTTTTCCAATATCATGTAATAGTGCAGCCCAACGTAACCAAAGGTTATCGGTTGTTTCCGAAATGTTGTCCGCCACTTCCAGCGTATGCCAAAAGTTGTCCTTGTGCCGTTGACCCTCTACTTCCTCGATACCTTGTAGTGCGGTGAGCTCCGGAAGAATTAAGGGCAAGAGTCCTGTTTGGTGTAAAAGGGCAAAACCCACCGATGGCTTTTTGCTCATCAGAATCTTATGAAGCTCGTCAACAATGCGTTCTTTGGAAACAATTTTGATTCGGTCTTTATTCTCGGTGATGGCCTGTAAGGATTTCAACTCAATAGTAAAGTCCAACTGTGTAGCGAAGCGTATCGCCCTCATCATTCGTAAAGGATCATCAGAATAGGTAATTCCCGGCTCCAATGGGGTTTTAATGATTTTGTTTTCCAATGCGTCAAGCCCATTGAAAGGATCCAAAAGCTTACCAAAATTGGCCTTATCCAGTGCCAGTGCCATAGCGTTGATGGTGAAATCCCGTCTATTTTGGTCATCCTGCAAAGTACCGTCCTCAACAATGGGTTTTCGGCTATCACGATGGTAACTTTCCTTACGCGCGCCCACAAATTCCAGTTCAATATCTTGGTACTTGATCATGGCCGTCCCAAAATTTTTAAAAATGGACACCTGGGGTTTGCCCTCCAGTTTGGAAGCCACACTTTTTGCCAGCTGGATGCCGCTGCCGACCGTTACGATATCAATATCCTTTTTGCTATTTCTTTCAAGGAAATAATCGCGGACGTAGCCACCAATCACATAGGCATCCATGCCCAACGCTTCAGCGGTCTCTCCAATAAGCTTAAAAATGGGATGTTGAATGGCTTCTTTATGCAGTTCCCGCGTCATTTTATTCCCTAATTACCTTAACCTGACCATCGTTGCTCAGTTTGATGATGGAAGAGGGGGAAGGATTTTGGTTTTTGTCTTGCAAATTTACCACATAGTCCACTCCTTTTAAAATTTCTTCACTGATCTCTTTGAATTGTCTCGGGGTAGGTTCTCCGGAGATGTTCGCGGAAGTGGAAACAATGGGTCTACCGAAGTTGTTGATCAAATACTGGCAAAATTTATCGGACGCCACTCGAATGGCCAAGGTATTGTCGTCTGCAATCAAGTTTTTGGCCACGCCTTTGGGTTCATCGAAAACAATAGTGGTGGGTTTTTCCGCTAAGTCCATAATATCATAAGCAGCATCGGGTACCATGGCCACGTGGCGTTCAAGCATGGCTTGATGCGCCACCAAACAGATCAGGGCTTTGCTGTCTTCCCTTTTTTTAAGTTCATAGACCTTCTTGACGGCATTTTCATTGGTAGCATCACAGCCAATGCCCCACACGGTGTCGGTGGGATACAAGATTAGATTTCCGTTTTGAAGCTCTTTTATGCAATTGTTGATTTCTTCCGTCAATTTTTTAGAGTTTTAGATTGAAATGTTCCATCAATGCTAGCCATTGTGTTCTGTTCTTGTCTTCTTTGATATTGCTCTTTTTTAGGGATACCTTCTGTGAGCCCCAAATAGGAATAGGATCCTTCCCTCTATTTTCTGCCAAAATAGATTTGGTGTCGTTCAATAATGCCATGGCCTTAAACCAAAGATCGTCGGCTTTGGGGGTAAGCTCCAAAAAAAGAGCCCTGTTATGTACTCTTGCATCCAACGCTCCAGGTGGATATAGTGTTCCTCCAGCACCTATAGGCAAGACCGCATTTTCAGTTTTGCATGACTTACTACCAAATTCCCAAGCCGTGTAGGGAAGTAATTTTCCATTGCTGTCGTAGGAAATACATCTTGTATGATTGGCCACAATGTAGCTTGGATATTTCTGATGCATTTCGTACAACTTAGAAAGCCAGTTTTTGCGATACATCATGTCATCATCACAGGTGACGATTACGTTATCTGGGAATAGTCTTAAAGTATCAACTAGTTTTCTGTGGGAGCTATGATAGTCTGAAAACTCAATGGAGAATAAGTCTCCTTCCAATGCGGCCAATTTTTGTGGAATATCATTTTTTAAGTCTTTGTGTAACCAAAGCACTACTTTTTTTGGTAAAATGTCCTGATTAAGGATACTCCTTATGGTAAGGCCGACAATTCCCAATCTGGATGGTATAGACGCAAGAGACACCACCACAGGAATTTGCTTTTTACCTTTTGTAAGGCCATGCTTTGATTTTAAAGAAAGCCCAATACTGGAGAGAAGGGAGGTAGGAATTTCTTTTACTTTCATTGCATACTTTGGATTATCAAAATTAAGCATATGTAGTAATATTTTATATTTCTATTTTTGCCAAGATGAAATCAGAACAACAGGAGAAACCAAAAATATCTGTCATAATTAGCACTTATAATTCTGAGGAGTGGCTAAGAAAAGTGCTTTGGGGATTCAATTGTCAGATTTTCAAAAATTTTGAGGTCATCATTGCTGATGACGGATCTGGCCCAAAAACCAAAGAACTTATTGATGACCTTTCAAAAGAAGTTTTTTATAGGATTATCCATGTTTGGCAAGAGGATGAAGGCTTTCAAAAGTCGCGGATACTCAATAAAGCTGTAGTGGCCTGTAATGCGGATTATATTATTATGACGGATGGAGATTGCATTCCTAGGGAGGATTTTATCGAGGTGCATTATATTAACAAGGAAAAGGGCTACTTTATTTCTGGGGGATACTATATGCTGCCCATGAATATCTCGAAAATGATTACCCTGGAGGATATTGAAAAACAAAATTGTTTTAATATCCACTGGCTTAAAGAGCAAGGTATCCCGAAAACGTTTAAGAACAACAAACTTACAGCTAGTGGGTTCATATCAAAATTTTTAAACACATTCACACCGACCAATGCCAGTTGGAACGGTCATAATTCCTCAGGATGGAAAAAAGACATATTAAATGTTAACGGTTTTGATGAACGGATGCAGTATGGCGGTCAGGATCGTGAGCTTGGGGAGCGCTTATTCAACTTTGGAATCAGATCAAAACAACTTAGATACAGTGCTGTATGCGTGCATTTAGATCATAAAAGAGGATATAAAACACCAGAATCGATAGCGAAAAATTTAGCCATTCGAAAGGAAACCAGAAACAAAAGAGTGGTGTGGAGCCATTACGGCATTACCAAATAATAGGCAAGCTCGTTTTTCTTTTCCAAACGTTTGAGCTCTCTATACCGTTCAAGAACGCTCAGAGCATTGAGATAAGAAATAATAACACCTTTCTTTCCATCCAAAAAGCCCAATCGTATTACAAAGTGGTTGAAAAACTTCCAAAAGGGCTTGATGACCATTAAAAAGTAGCTGAACTGCTTTTCTTTGTAAAAAGCTTCTTTGGCCTTCAATTGTCCGTAACGAAGCATTTTCCCTTTATAATCCTCGTAGTTTTTGTAACAATAGTGTGTGAGTCTTTCTTTAAGTATACAAGATTTCCCGTCCACTTCTAAGGTCTCATGAACCAGTTTTTTATCTGTATAGTGTGCCTTACTTTTTCGGAAAAGGCGATGGTTTTTATCGGTTTGCCAACCACTGAAATGAAGCGGTTTGTTTTGGAACATAAATTTGCGATAGAACCAATAAGCTTCACATGCATTGGGATCGTTAACCGTTTGGGTAATTTCCCTTTGAAGTTCCTCATGAACCACTTCATCTGCATCCAAAAACAGAATCCAGTCATTCGAAGCCTGCCTTAGGGCAAAGGATTTCTGAGCCGTAAAATTTTCAAAAGGATGTTGAATGGCCTTAACCTTGGGATGGTTTTGCAAATACTCGAATGTACCATCGGTACTAAAGGAATCTACTACCACAATTTCATCTGCAAAAGACACAGATTCAATACAACGTTCAATGTAGCCCATCTCATTGTAGGTGATGATTAGGGCCGATAATTTTTGCTTTGGGGTGCTCAATCCAGCCATATTTATTGGTATGCGAGTTTGGTATTCACAAAATTATAACAAAAAAACAAAGAGAAAATTGTTTTGAAATGTAATTTTCTTACACAAAGTGGTTTTACAAATTCTACAATTTTTGCCTCGGTTTTTTTAGAATATAGGTTGTTTTGATACTTAACAGATATAAAAAAAGCAGATGGTTGCTTCCTCAATTAAGGAATTCTTCAAAATACATGGGAAAAGTTATACGATAAGTCTTGGTGCAACCATCAAACGGCTACATCATGTTCCCGGAGGGCGTCGTTCAAAGATGTTTTTTTGTTTGTGCTTTCCTTTCTTTTTCCGATAATGAGCGCGCAGGGAACCTGATACTCGCCAGCTTCAAATTTCTTGGTATAGCTTCCAGGAATCACCACTGATCTGGCCGGAACCCTACCTTTTAGCTCAATGGGTTCTTCCCCGGTAACATCGATGACCTTTGTGGATGCCGTCAATACAACATTTGCTCCAAGCACAGCTTCCTTTTCAACACGTACACCCTCCACTACGATACAACGCGAGCCAATAAATGCATTGTCCTCTATAATAACGGGTGCTGCCTGAAGTGGTTCCAAAACACCACCGATACCAACTCCTCCACTCAGATGGACATTTTTGCCAATCTGAGCACAACTGCCTACAGTGGCCCAGGTATCCACCATGGTACCTTCGTCCACATAAGCACCTATATTGACATAGCTTGGCATTAAGATCGTACCTTTGGATATGTAGGCCCCGTGCCGGGCAACAGCATGCGGAACCACGCGGACACCTTTTTCCTGATAGCCTTTTTTCAATGGAATTTTATCGTGGTACTCAAAGATTCCGGCCTCCAAAACTTCCATTTTTTGGATTGGAAAGTAAAGTACAACAGCTTTTTTTACCCATTCATTGATTTGCCACCCATCACCATGGGGTTCGGCACATCGTAATACGCCCTGATCAATTTGGTCGATAACCTCCCTGATCGCTGTCTGGGTTTCTTCTTCCTTAAGCAATTCCCGATTGTCCCAAGCTTTTTCTATGAGTGCCCTAAGTTGTGTCATTGAATATAAAATTTCGGCAAAGATAAGAGGCATATCAGAATATCACAGCTTAATTTAAAGGCATAACATATTTAGCATTATTTTTGCCAAAAATTTTGGATTGGCAAGAATCTTGGCTTTGGATTATGGGAAAGTACGAACGGGGGTTGCGGTCACAGATGAATTACAGCTGATTGCCTCCGGACTTACGACTGTGGAAACGCGTGAATTGCTTCCTTTTTTGGAAAACTATCTGAAAGAGGAAAAGGTGGAAAAATTTGTAATTGGACTTCCAAAGCAAATGGACAACTCACCATCGGAATCGGAGGAGCTCATTCAATCTTTTTTGAAACGACTTTCGCATAAATTCCCATCGATGCCCATTGAAAGACAGGATGAGCGCTTTACTTCCAAAATGGCGGTTCAGTCTATGGTGGATGGTGGGCTAAAAAAGAAAAAAAGGCAAAACAAGGCGTTGATTGACGAGATCAGTGCAACCTTGATTTTGCAAGCCTACCTTAACAGAATTTAATTGTATGATTTTACCCATTGTTGCCTACGGGGATCCCGTTTTACGAAAAGTTGGAAAAGAAATCACCGCAGATTATCCCAAGTTGGATGAATTGATCAATAACATGTGGGAGACCATGTACAATGCCCACGGCGTTGGGTTGGCCGCACCTCAGATCGGTTTGCCAATTCGACTTTTTTTGGTGGATACCACGCCTTTTTCGGACGATGAGGAATTGACGGAAAAAGAACAAAAAGCCTTGAGTGGATTTAAGAAGGTGTTCATTAATGCAAAAATAGCGGAGGAAACCGGTGATGAATGGGATTTTAATGAAGGATGTTTAAGCATTCCTGATGTGCGTGAGGATGTAAAAAGAAAGCCTGAAATCACCATCAACTATTTCGATGAGAATTTTCAGGAGCGCACAGAAACCTATGATGGACTTTTGGCACGTGTAATTCAGCACGAATATGATCATATACAAGGTGTGTTGTTTACGGATAAGCTGTCATCCCTGAAAAAAAGACTTTTAAAAAGTAGGTTGGATAAGATTTCAAAAGGGAAAATTAACGTGGACTACAAAATGCGATTTCCCCAAATCAAAAAAGCACGTTAAAAAAAAATCCGTTTAGGATAAAAACCTAATTTTGCGCGCATAAAAAGAAACCTATGGCATTGGATAAAATACTATCGATTGGAGGAAAGCCCGGACTTTTTAAACTACTTACCCAAACAAGGGCTGGATTCGTTGGCGAATCGCTTTTGGATGGCAAAAGGGTGTCCGTGGGCATGCGGAACAATGTAAGCGTCCTTTCTGAAATTGCAATTTACACCTTGGAAGAGGAGGTTCCGTTGCGTGAGGTTTTCCAAAAAATGAAGGAGAAAGAAGGCGGGAAGAAAACCGAAATCAGCCATAAAGCCGAAAAAATAGCACTCGAAGAGTATTTCTTTGAAATTTTACCCAATTACGATGAGGACAGAGTGTATACCAGTGATATCAAAAAGATTGTCCAATGGTACAACATCTTGGTCGACAATAAAATTACCGACTTCACAGATTCCAAGGAGGAGGAAAAAGTTGCCTCTGCAGAAGAGGAATAAGTCTATTTATTCCCAATCAATGAGTTTGGAGGGATAGTAGTTCACCTCCATATGTTTCAAATAAGGAACTTGCTGGGCCAATCGCTTTCGGTAATCCTCCCAATTTCTGTTTTCTTCACTCGACCAACCCAATTCCGCATAGCCTATGGCACGTGGAAAGGCCAAATACTCAAGCTCCGCACTGTTTGAGATGGTTTCCGACCAAAGAGGCGCTTCAATCCCCAAAATGTTTTCCTTTGGAAGTGTCTCCACATAGGTCTCAGGATTCCAGTTATAGGCTATGTCAACCGGAATAAGCCCGGCCCAGTCCAAACCGTATTCAGAAATAGAATCGTATTTCATGTCCAAATAGGTCTTTTTAGCCGGAGAAAGAATGATTTTTGAGCCACTGGAAGCCGCTTTTAAAGCATTATGGGGCTCGTTCCAGAGTTGTATGACTGTGGAAGCATTAATGTCTGCCTGGGCAATTTCGTTCCAGCCAATCATTAGTTTTCCGTGTTTTTCCACAATCTTTTCAACCTTTTCCACGAAGTGGATGTAATCCAGTTTTTTAGTGACATGACTTTCATCCCCGCCAATATGCACATAGGGTCCTGGTGTCATCTCCGACACCTCTCTGATTACATCATCCAAAAAAGCATATACCGTATCTTTTCGGGCATCAAACGTGCTAAATCCGACCCTTGTGCCGGTGTATGGCTTTAATTTCTTTCCATTACCATTCAAAAACGGATAGCTCAGTGAGGCGGCATTTGTATGTCCGGGCATATCTATTTCCGGTATTACTGTAATATGTCGTTCAGCGGCATAGGCTATTAGTTCTTTGTAATCTTCTTGGGTAAAAAAACCGCCTTCACCACCGCCGACTTCGGTTTTCCCACCGATCTCCGTGAGCTTTGGCCATGATTTAATTTCAATGCGCCAGCCTTGATCATCGGTGAGGTGCAGGTGAAGCACATTGTATTTGTAGTAGGCCAGAAGGTCAATGTATTTTTTGATCTCGTCAACAGTAAAAAAATGTCTTGCTACATCCAGCATGGCACCTCTGTATTCAAAACGCGGTGCATCGATTATTTTTCCTGATGGAATTGGCCAAAGCGCGTAATCGGTTAAGGTATCGTTACTTTTTTCAGGGATTAGCTGCCTCAACGTCTGTATGCCCCTGAAAGCGCCGGCAGCAGTTTTTGCGTTCAGCAATATGGAATCCCCTTCAATGTGCAATTGATAGGACTCTGGCGTGTTCAGCTCCAAGCTGTCCGATTGGTTGATAAAAATATAGCGTTTAATAGTGTTGTCCCCGTCGGCGGCATTCACATCGATGTTCAATCCTGTTTTAAACTTTATTTTCTCTGCCAAAAAATGTCCCACCTGTTCAAATTTGGGATCAATGGGGGATGTTAAGATCATGGTGTTGTTCGCCAACCCAAAGGCACTGTGTGTGGGGATTGTCTCCACAGGTTTGGGAATAAGTGCTGCTTTGGAAAGATCCGTTTTTGGGAAATTAATTTCTTCTTTTTGGGGTTGACAGGCAATAACGCCTATAAGGGCAGTTAAAACAAGAAAGATACGTGATGCCATGATTTTATGGTGATGTGTTGGGATTTACGAAGTCCTTAAGTACATTATACCAGAGGTCATACCCTTTGGAATTCATATGTAGCCCGTCCTCGATGAACAGGTCTTTTTTGAGTTTTCTTTTATTGAGCATGGTGGTCCATACATCGGCATATTGAACCCTGTTCATTTCCAGGGCCAATTTTCTTAACCTTCTGTTCAAGCGTCGGTACTTTCGCCTTAGGTGCCATCTGGAGATACTTGGTTTTGCCGAAATCAAAACGATGTCCATTTCTGGTTTTTGCCGATGGAGCTCCTCAAGAATGTTCAATATGGTTCCCGTTATTGCCCTTGGTCTTTTTTTAGATTGAATGTCATTATCCCCTTCATAGATAAAAACCGTTACGGGATCGTACTTTAAAATCAATTCATCCATATAGCGCTCTAGGTCGGAGGATTGTGATCCGCCAAACCCCATGTTTAAAATCTGTTTGTCGGGAAACCGTTTTTGCAAATCTTCCCATAGGCGTATGCTGGAGCTGCCAGTGAACACTATAGTTTCTTTTGAGGCATCCCAAATGGAATCGGTATGGCTCACAAGGTTGTTCACTTCCTCTTGGAAAGCATTTTGGGCATGTGTCAAGCCAAAACATAGAAAAACAAAAGGAAAAAGAATGTACAGCTTCATTTTTACATTGTTGATTGTGTAAGCTCCTGTGCTATGGCCCATTCATAAAATCGTTCGATCCATTTATCCGAAGGCAATCCATTTTTTCGCATCCCGAATCCATGGCCACCTTTGGTGTACATATGTAAACCAACGGGTTTGTTGGCTTCGAACATGGATAAATAAAGCTCTGTAGCACCTTTGGCAAGCCCAATGGGATCATCGGATGCGCAGATTATAAGCATAGGAGGTGTATCGGGTTTTGGTTTTTGAACCGACATCACATCAGTCCATGGATAGACGGGCACCAAGAAATCAGGGCGGTTATTTTTTTCATAATTGTAGCCTACTCCCATGGTCACCGCTCCACCTGCGGAGAAGCCCATAAAACCAATTTTTTTTGGGTCGATGGCATACTTTGTGGCATTTTCCCTAACATGGGATATGGCA
This sequence comes from Allomuricauda sp., assembly GCA_028284725.1. Classification (GTDB taxonomy): domain Bacteria; phylum Bacteroidota; class Bacteroidia; order Flavobacteriales; family Flavobacteriaceae; genus Flagellimonas. Next base: position 28,886 of record JANQRD010000173.1, read on the forward strand.
TTCAAACCATCTTCGATGGAGTAGGGGATTACTTGGGCCACTTTTCGATACATTTCTTCGGGATTGCTTTGCCAAACCTCACTAATTTCTGCGGTACCGTCCTCGCCTGTAGGAACAAGCCGATATCTCAAAACAAACGCAGTGATTCCCTTTTTATTCAGCCATTTGGCGACATCATTTCCCTCACTATCGATGCTTAGGCCGTACAAGCCTCCCCCAGGAGCCACAATTACTGAAGTGCCTGTATTGGTTTCTTGAGATGGCCTGAATACCTGTAATGTGGGTTTTGCAACATTGGTGACCACCTTTGTGTCCCAAGCTTTTGAATAATATTCTTTTTCGGGATTTTGCCAAGTAACCCCTTCAACTTCGTTCAAGGGTAAGGACACCATCTCTTGGGAGAAAATGGGAAGCGAACAAATCAAAAATATTGGTAAGAGGATAAGTAGGTTTTTCATTTTTGAATCATTAACGCTTTGTAAAACTTCCTTGTATTCCAACCGCTGAACTTGTACCGACCATGACATCAAAGTCACCGGGCTCAACTACAAATTCGTATTGGCGGTTAAAGAAACCCAATTCGGCATCGGTCAAAGTAAATTCCACCTTTTGCGAAGCCCCTGGTGCCAAACTTATTTTTTCGAACCCTTTCAATTCTTTTACTGGTCTTGCAATGCTGGCTGCTCTGTCTCGAATATATAATTGTACAACTTCTTCTCCAGCCGCCGCTCCGCTGTTGGTAATGTTTGCCGAAACCTTAACATTGTTTTGATTGGAATCATCTATCTGTAAATCGGAATATTCAAAGTTGGTGTAGCTCAATCCATGTCCAAAAGGGAAAAGGGGCTCGTTTTTCTCATCAGAATAATGCGACCAGAATACATTGGGTTCCCTGTCAGGTCTTCCGGTGCTAAAATGGTTGTAATAAATCGGTACCTGTCCAACACTTCTTGGAAAGGTCATTGGTAGTTTTCCACTGGGGTTATACTCCCCAAAAAGCACTTTTGCAATAGCATTACCAGTCTGAGATCCCAACTGCCAAGTTTCCAAAATGGCTGGGACATTTTCAGCTTCCCAGGTAATGGCAAGTGGACGCCCATTCATCAGCACCAAAATCACGTTCCGGTTTACTTCGTAAACTGCTTTCAGTAAGTCCAATTGGAGTCCTGGTAAATCCAATTCCGTTCGGCTTCGTGCCTCACCACTTTGGAATCCATGCTCACCCAAGACCATGAGCACTACATCCGACTCTTTGGCCAATGCAACAGCTTCTTCTATCCCAGAAGCATCGGTCTCGTTGGCCATAACCTCATCCAGGAAATTTGGACTTCCCAAGAAGACGTTAGGGCCTTTGGCATAGGTGATGTTATCGGAATAAGCTTTTATTCCCTCTAAAACGGAGACACCACTATTATTGTCCGAAGCTAGTCTCCAACTTCCCAAAGAGCTGTTATTGTCATCGGCCAACTCCCCGATAACGGCAATTTTGGGCTGATCTTTTTTGAGTGGAAGTAGATTCCCTTCATTTTTGAGCAAAACAATGGATTTCATAGCCATATCCAAGACACCGGCCATATGGTCTTTATGGTACAGGCGTTCATTTTCCCTTTTCTCGTCGCAATAACGATATGGATCGTCGAACAATCCAAGCTCAAATTTTACTTTCAATATACGTCGGGCAGCTTCATCGATGATACTTTCATCAATCTTACCATCTCGGACATTTTCCGCCAGATATGTCACATAGGCAGAAGACTCCATATCCATATCGGAACCAGCTTTGGCACCCAATTCTGCGGCGTTTTTCAAATCGGAAGCGAAGCCATGAGGTACCATTTCAGCTATGGAAGCCCAATCGGAGATTACAAAACCATCAAATCCCCACTTTCCTTTCAAAATTTCTCGTTGTAGAAATTGGTCACCTGTCACTGGAACTCCATTGAGCAGGTTGAACCCATTCATTACTGTTCTTACGTTCGCATCAACAGCAGCCTTAAACGGTGGCAGAACCGAATTGTAAAGTGTGGCACTACCAATATCCGTTGTGTTATATTCCTTTCCGGCTTCAGAAAAACCGTAGGCCGCGAAGTGTTTGGCACAAGCAGCAATCGTATTGGGACTTGATAGATCATCGCCTTGAAAGCCCTTTACCCTGGCTTTGGCAATTTGGGCACCTAAATAGGTATCTTCTCCTGCTCCTTCCATCACTCTTCCCCAGCGGGCATCCCTGGAAATATCCACCATTGGGGCGAAAGTCCAGTTAAGTCCAACGGACGAAGCCTCGTCCGCAGCTATTCTTGCTGAGTTTTCAATGGCCTCCATATCCCAGCTGGCAGCTTCCGCTAAAGGAATGGGCGCCAAAGTTTTGTAGCCGTGGATAACATCATAACCGAAAATCAAGGGAATGCCCAATCGGCTTTCCTCTACAACCAGTTTTTGCAACTTTCTTACCTCTTCCGTTCCAACAACATTGAGCATGGACCCTACCCAGCCTTTTTTTAGGTGCTCGTATTTTATTTCCGCATTGCCTCCTTTTGGGGCGGGGCCGGTTACGTCCCAGAAACCATTATATTGATTCATCTGACCTACTTTCTCTTCAAGGGTCATTTGTTTCAGCAATTCGTCTACTTTCTGGTCGATGGTTTTTTCTTGGCCCATAATAGTGTAATTGATACAGATTAAAAAAAGCGAATTTAATAGAAGATATCTTAAGTTGGCGACCATGATGTGTTTGTGTTGAAAAAATAGTTGATAGTCTTCTAAAATAAGGCAAAAATCCATCATGCGCTAATCTAGTGTCTTTGTATTTTTAGATAAAATTTTATAGATGAACACAAGATCTGAGAAGCTGAATGCGTTTGATCGATTGCTGACCATCATGGAGGAACTTCGTGAAGGTTGTCCGTGGGATAAAAAGCAAACCATGCAATCGCTCCGTCATTTGACCATCGAGGAAACCTACGAGTTGGGGGATGCCATTTTGGAGAATGATTTGGAGGAAGTGAAAAAGGAACTTGGGGATTTGTTGTTGCATATTGTGTTCTATGCCAAAATAGGTTCGGAAACTGGGGATTTTGATATTGCTGATGTGGCGGATGACATCTGTGAGAAATTGATAAATCGCCATCCACATATTTATGGTGATGTTGAGGTTGAGAATGAAGATGAAGTGAAGCGGAATTGGGAGAGCATCAAATTGAAAGAAGGAAAGAAAAGTGTGTTGCAAGGTGTTCCCAATGGTCTTCCGGCCTTAGTAAAAGCCAATCGAATACAGGAAAAAGTAGCAGGCGTGGGTTTCGACTGGGAAAAGCCGGAACAGGTTTTTGAGAAGGTAAAGGAAGAGCTTTCTGAGCTTCAAGAGGAGACCAAACAGGGCAATGCCGATCGCTTGGAGTCCGAATTTGGAGATGTGCTTTTTTCCCTGATCAATTACGCCCGTTTTCTGGACATCAACCCGGAAAATGCACTTGAGCGCACCAACAAAAAGTTTATCAAAAGGTTCCAATATTTGGAAAGCAAAGCGAAAGAGGCCGGGAAATCCCTCAAGGACATGAGCTTGGCCGAAATGGATGTTTTTTGGGAAGAAGCCAAAAGTCTTTAACCGTAGTTTTGTTCATTCTTTTTTACAAATCACTCAAAGAGTGAATCATAAAATTTAACCAATCCAACTATCTTTACGCTCTGTAAATTTCTACTTTGTTTCAGAAGTACACCAAAGAGTTTTCGTATAATTTAAAGCTTGCCTATCCTGTAATTTTGGGAATGTTGGGGCACACCTTTGTGGCTTTCGCTGACAATATCATGGTAGGTCAGCTTGGTACGGCAGAGCTGGCCGCGGTGTCTTTGGGAAACAGTTTCATTTTTATTGCGATGTCGTTGGGAATAGGTTTTTCCACAGCTATTACGCCCCTTGTTGCAGAGGCCGATGGTGCAGGTAATGTGGCCAACGGAAAAAGTGCTTTAAAACATGGACTCGTACTCTGCACTCTTTTGGGACTTTCCCTTTTTGGAATCATTTTACTTTGCAAGCCGCTCTTGTATTCCATGAAACAACCCCCTGAAGTGGTGGAATTGGCCATTCCTTATTTAGAGCTTGTGGCCTTTTCCCTTGTGCCACTAATTATGTTCCAAGCGTTTAAACAATTTTCCGAAGGACTTTCGCAAACCAAATACCCTATGTATGCCACGGTTCTGGCGAATGTAGTAAACATTGTAATCAATTATTTGTTGATTTTTGGATCTTTTGGGTTTCCAAAACTGGGAATTGTGGGCGCAGCGGTAGGTACACTGGCCTCGAGGTTTATTATGGTCGGGTATATTTGGTTTTTGTTGAACCGGAAGGAAAAATTCCAACCATACATCACCGGATTTAACTTCAGGGTCATTGAGAAAAAGGTCATGCGGAAAATTATTAATCTGGGATTCCCCTCCGCATTGCAAATGTTTTTTGAGGTGGCCATTTTTACCGCAGCTATTTGGCTGAGCGGAGTACTGGGAAAAAATGCACAGGCGGCCAATCAAATTGCATTGAACTTGAGCAGTATGACCTTTATGGTAGGAATGGGATTGAGTGTTGCAGCTATGGTACGAGTCGGGAATCAAAAAGGATTACAGAATTTTAGGGAGCTACGCAGAATTGCGGAATCCATCTTTTTTCTGACCTTACTTTTGGATATCGTCTTTGCAGCGCTGTTCCTGTTGGGACGACATTGGTTGCCCACCATTTATTTGGATGTGGACGATATCGTAAACCAAGCGGACAATGCCGAAGTGATTATCATTGCTGGAAAATTACTATTAGTAGCCGCATTTTTTCAGATCTCAGATGGTATCCAGGTGGTGGTATTGGGAGCACTTCGCGGATTGCAGGATGTAAAAATCCCCACCTTTATCACTTTTATAGCGTACTGGTTGATTGGATTTCCCATCTGTTATTATTTTGGACTGTTCACGGAAGTCAAAAGTACCGGAATATGGTTGGGCTTGCTATTGGGATTAACCGCATCAGCAGTAATGTTGTATATTCGGTTCAACTATTTGACCAAGAAATTGATAGAGGGACAAACTGGCTTGGAATATGCCAAACAAAAAACCTGATCCATGGAATTACCCAAGTTTCTTTTAGGTGACAACACCGATTTTCCAAACGCCATTTACATCGTGCATACCGAATATCCGAGGTTCATTATTAATCTTGAAAATGATGAAGTGGAATGGCTGGAAGAATTTTCAAAGGAAGACGAGGAGGAATTGGCAGCTGAGGCCGAAAACTTGATTGAAGCAGCCACCGCTTTTTACGATAGGGAAATTTCACGATACGACGAGTAGAAATGTTGGAGGGACTCATTCAACAGGATAAGGAGCTCTTTTTGTTTCTAAATGGTTTGGGAACAACCACTTGGGATGGGTTTTGGATGTTCATTACCCATAAATTAAGTGCGATCCCGCTTTATCTGCTGTTACTTTTTCTTACGTATAGACACTTTGGGGTAAAGAAAACACTTTTAGTGCTGGTGTTCATCGCTCTTCTGATCACAGCTACCGATCAATTGACCAACTTTTTTAAGTACGGTGTGCAACGACTTAGACCATGTCATGATCCAGATGTAAATACCATTGCCAGATTGGTGAAAAAATCTTGTGGTGGGAAGTTTGGGTACTTTTCGGCACATGCCTCCAATGCTATGGCATTGGCGACCTTTTTCTCGGTTTTGATTGGGAAAAAAGTAAGGCTCTTGGTTCCTTTTTTGATTTTATGGGCTGCTCTGGTAGGTTACAGTAGAATCTATATTGGGGTACACTTTCCTTTGGACGTTATCACAGGAATTGGAGTAGGCATTCTTTTTGGATGGCTATTTGCCAAGTTGGCTATATTTGCATTCCAAAAATCGGGCATATGATATCTTCAACCAGGTATTGGTTCTTACTTTCCCTTGTTGTTTTGGCGTACATCGCAGGTATGTTCGTCACCCTTTTTGAGAACGATTCGGCCCAATTTGCGGTTATGGCCATGCGAATGGTTCAGGAAAACGACTTTTTTACACTGATCAAAGGAACGGAGGAGTACTTGGACAAACCCCACATGCACTACTGGTTGGCCGCGCTGTCTTATAAGATTTTTGGTATTCATGATTGGGCCTATCGTATTCCAGCGATTTTGGTAAGCCTATTGGGAGCCTATAGCTGTTATGGTTTGGGAAAACTGCTCTACAATAAGGACATTGGTAGATTTTCCGCTCTAATTTTCATGACGGCACAGACCATTGTATTGTCCAATATCGACGTTCGAACCGATGCAGTTTTAACAGGGTTCACCATTTTTTCCATCTGGCAGTTGGTGGCCTATGTTGAGCGGAACTCGGTAAAAAACATTATGCTGGGAGCTCTTGGCGCGGGACTTGCCTTTTCAACCAAGGGACAGATTGCCCTGGTGGTCATTGGAGTGTCGTTGTTATGCCATTTGGCCTACACCCGAAAATGGAATCGTTTGTTGAGTTGGAAGGTTCTTTTAGCACTGATTGTTTTTGGAATTTCGATCGCTCCCATGTTATATGCTTACTATTTGCAGTTCGATTTGCATCCTGAGAAAGTCATCCGCGGTAGAAATAACAGAAGTGGCATCTTTTTTATTTTTTGGGAGCAAAGTTTTGAGCGTATGAGCGGGGAAGGAGTTGGAAAGAATAGCAGCGACTTCTTTTTCTTCTTCCATACTTTTTTGTGGGTCTTCCTACCTTGGACCATATTGGCTCTTATTGCCTATTGGCGTCGTGTGAAGGTGTTTTGGAAAATGAAGTTTGCATACAGACCGCAATTTGAGTTTTTGACCATGGGCGGTATAACTATCCTATTCCTTCTGATCAGTTTTGCCCAGTTCAAACTACCGCACTACATGAACATTCTTATACCATTATATTCTATACTATCGGCCTCTTACCTGTTTAGTTTGTATCGTCATGAGAAACATACAATCATAAAACTGATTTTGGGAATTCAATATGCTATTCTAAGCATCGTATTCATATTTGTGCTTTTGGTGTGTTTCCATGTGTTCAAGTTTGAAAAATTACACTGCTATATCATTTTGATTGCCTTATTGGGCGTAATCACCTATTTCTGTTTAAATCGCGAGCCTTATTATTTAAGAATCATTACACTTTCAGTGTACAGTTCGTTGCTATTGAATGGGGTAATGAACCTGCATTTCTACCCCTCTTTATTGGAATATCAAGCGGGATCGACAATGGCGGAAATAGTGAAAGAGCGCAATATTCCAGTGGATAGCATTTATAAAATCAACAACAGGCACACCTGGGGCTTGGATTTCTATAATAAAAAGCCTGTGAACATAATTTCCTCTTTGGATTTAATAGATAAAAGTGGTGCTTGGGTCTATGCTTCGGATAAGGATCTAGAACAATTACTCAGTGAAGGGTATCACTGGCATGAACAGATTACCGTAGATCAATTTCGAATTACCCGGCTGCAGGTGAAGTTCCTAAACCCCCATACGCGTTCAAAAGTATTGAACAAAATGCACCTGGTTCAATTGGACTGACCGACCACTTCCAATTCTGGTTTTTTAAAGTGGTATACGATTCCAAAAAAGGAAATCAAGGCCGTAATCAAGAAAAACACAAAACTGATACTAATGGAGGTGCCGGCATCCAATCCCAGCCATTTGGCGCCATATAAAAAAGTCACTTCTCGACTTCCGATGCCACCAATGGTAAGCGGAATCACCGAAACAATGGAAGATACCAAAAACACGAACAGATAGGCGTAGGTATCAAGCGGTACCGAAAGTGCCTTAAGGATACATAGGATACATACCAATTGGGAAAGTTGCACAAATGCCGAATAGATGAACGAACCCCAAAAAACCGGTAGGGCATAGGAAAAGAACTTTTTGTTCAAAAACCAGAAAACCAGAATGCTCAAAGGAATGGCCAAAACAACCAGCCATGTGAATTTTTCAAAAAAATGTGTTTTTAAAAGCAAGGCTAAAGCACAGGCATAGATGAAAATCAACAACATTCCACTCAACCGATCTAGCAGTAATACCGACACCACTTTTTTGGTTCCCGATTTGTATTTTTTTTGGATGACGTATCCTTTGTAGGCATCTCCTCCAATACCTCCAGGTAAAAAGAGATTATAGAACATGCCCAACACGTACAGCTTCAGATTACTGATTTGGGATAGCTTCACTCCAATTTGGTGAAAATAAAGATTGAGCCGAAAGGAGGCCAATATCTTTGAAAGGGCAACCAATAGGATTCCCAAAAACAGGTAAAAAGGATTACTGCCCTTTAGCGTGCGGGTCACATCTGCAAAGTCTATTTTGGTGAAAATGAAGTAGACCAAAGCTGCACTGACCACAAATTTTAGTGCAGTGATGAGTCTTTTACGCAGCTTTTCCGTCACCAATCGATATTTTTTTGACCCGATAAGGCCTTTTTTGCTGGGATTCGTAGTAGGTACGGATCAATAGTTCCATCACAATTCCAATAGTGAAGAGTTGAATACCTCCCAAAATAAACATCATACCAAAAATCAATAAAGGTCTACTGCCAATGTCCTCCCCAAATCCGAGTTTGACAATTAATAAATAAATATTGATGAAGATGCCGAGAATGATCAACAACACTCCAAAAATCCCAAAAAGGTGGATAGGCCGTTGGAAATACTTTCGAATAAAGAGCAGCAACATCATATCGGCCACGACCTTAAAAACCCGTTCCAGTCCATATTTTGAGACACCCGCATGGCGCGCATGATGTTTTACGGGTACTTGTTTGATCTGGGCACCTTCCAAATGGGCCAAAAGTGTGATGAAACGGTGCATTTCCCCATAAAGATTCAGACCTTTTGCGATGTCCTTGGTGAACACTTTAAGCGCACAACCGTTGTCCTTAATATCAAGTTTGGTGACCCTTCGAACCAAAAAATTGGCAATTTTCGAAGGGATTTTTTTGACCAGGGAGTCTTTTCGTTTTTGACGGATTCCGGTGACCACATCAAATTCTCCACTGACAGCTTCGGCCAACATTTTTGGAATGTCCGACGGGTCGTTCTGAAGATCACCGTCCATGGTGATGATATACTCCCCTTTGGCATAATCTATCCCAGCAGCTAGGGCTAAACTCTGTCCGTAGTTCTTTTTGAGCTCGATCAAATGCACCTTGGAATCATCCATATCCTTCACCACCTTTCGGGTACTGTCCCTTGAAAAATCATCCACGTAAACGATTTGGTAATTGTAACCTTCGAGGCTTTCATGGATTTTTTGGGTGAGCAAGACCACGTTGTCTTGTTCGTTGTACAAAGGAACCACAATGGATAGGAGGGAGTCGGTGACGATGCTCATGTATTGGCGAATAATCTGCGCAAATTTACTTTTTTTATTTCAGTTCCCCGCGTATCTCCCCCAGCAGTGTTTTGGCTGCGTAAAAGGGGGACACTTTATTTTCTTCAATGGCCTTTAGCATCTTTTTCTCCAGTTTTTTAAAGGACTCTTTTTGATGAAAAAACTGTTTCAATTGCTCGTCAACGGTCTGAAGGAACCAATTTCGATTTTGAAGTTTTCTATTGCTGTCGAAATGTCCATTTTTTTTGTTTTGCAAAACAAAATCTTCAATCATTTCCCAAATTTCTTGGACTCCTGTATGTTCCACAGCAGAACACAGCATCACCTTTGGAGTCCATCCATTTTCTTTGGGCGGATACAAATGCAATGCTCTTGAAAATTCTGCCTCGGCCAATTTGGCCTTTTCCAAATTGCCACCATCGGCCTTGTTGATTGCAATGGCATCGGCCATTTCCATAATCCCTCTTTTAATCCCTTGGAGTTCATCACCAGCTCCTGAGAGTTTTAGCAATAAAAAAAAGTCGACCATGCTGTGCACTACCGTTTCGCTTTGACCCACTCCTACAGTCTCTACAAGAATTACATCGTAGCCAGCGGCTTCACAAAGCACAATACTTTCTCTGGTTTTTCGGGCTACACCACCCAATGATTCACCAGAAGGTGACGGGCGAATAAACGCATTTGGATCTTTGGAAAGCGATTCCATCCGTGTTTTATCACCGAGGATACTTCCCTTGCTGAGGGAACTGGTTGGATCTACGGCCAAAACAGCTACTTTCTTGCCCATTTGGGTCAACATCTTTCCAAATATCTCGATAAAAGAGCTTTTTCCCACCCCAGGAACACCGGTAATGCCAATGCGTATACTGTTGCTAGGTACGGAAAGGCATTTTTCAATCACGGTGTTGGCCTTTTCAAAATGATCGGGATTGGCACTTTCCAAGAGGGTGATGGCCTTGGCCAAAATGGCTTTGTTCTCTTTTAAAATGCCATCGGTCAGTATCTCAACAGGAACCTCTTGCTTGCGAAGTTGCTTTATTTTGGAGACTGTATTAGGTGGAGTTTTTTTTTCGTTTGCCAAGGCTAAAACGCATAGGATTTCATACGAAGGTATAAAGTTTTCCCCGGTTTGGGATGACATCTTACCATCTGAAACCATTAGGCTCTTATGGTTTAACAGATGTTATGCCTCATTTCACACAAATTTAATGGTGGTTTTTGGTGGTATCGACCTACAAATACTAACTTCTCTATTGAAATCGACCGGTAAGGAGCTTTTCTGGCTTTAAAAAACCTTGGGAAAGTTCTGGTTCCGGAATTAAAAACCTTACGAATGAAAACTATTTTTGAGAGCAAGGCCACCAACTCCGGAGGTAGATCCGGACATGTACAAAGCGAAGATGGAGTACTGGATTTTAAAATCAGCATGCCAAGTTCCAAGGGAAAACCGGATCCAAAATCCACCAATCCCGAAGAACTTTTTGCGGCAGCCTATTCCAGCTGTTTCGCAGGCGCCATACAGGTTGTGGCAAAAGAACATAAAGTAAAAGACTTAGGGGATTTCAGTGTTACGGCAACTATTGCTTTCAATACCGAGGATGATGGCGCATTCCTTGAAGCTACTTTGGATGCCTATTTGCCAACAGTGGATCAAGAAACTGGGGAGGACTTGATCAATGCCGCTCATGAAATATGCCCTTACAGTAAAGCAACTAGGGATAATATTACCGTTCACCTAAACCTTTTAATCGACGTATAAAGACAAAAAATGCCCGAAAAAGAGGTCCCGTTGGCTTATCAGCGGGACTTTTTTGTTAAAAAAGATGCAAAACGGGGCTATTTTGCAACGCGCCATTTTTTGGATCGTCCTTAAATTGAACAACTAAAACACCAAATACTATAACTGGCCATGTTTCATATTGAACTGGTGGAAAAATGCAAAGCGAACGACCGTAAAGCCCAATTGAAGCTTTATAGGCAGTATTGTGATGGTATGTACGGCGTGGCCATGCGTTTTTTGAAAAATCCCGATGATGCGGAGGATGTGCTACAGGAATCTTTCATAAAGGCATTTCAACGGATTGATCAGTTTAAGGGTGAAGTGACCTTCGGGGCATGGTTAAAAAAGATTGTGGTGAACCGAAGTATCGATTTTTTAAAATCCAAACACCAGCGCACTGTGGAATTACAGGAAGGACATATTCAGGTTGTTGAGGACAATGATTGGACGATTGCCGACGGAATTCCCATTGAAAAAGTAAAAGAGTCCATTGAGGAATTGCCTGAAAGGTATCGGTACGTAGTGCAGTTGTTCTTGGTGGAGGGATATGACCATAGTGAAATCTCCCAAATATTGGAGATTTCTGAAACTGCTTCGAGAACCCGATTGCTAAGGGGCAAAACACAATTAAAAGAAATGCTAAAAGATGTAGCATATGGCACAGGATCTTAGGGAAATATTTGAAAAAGACCGCAAGTCTGAAAAATTTGCGATAAAAAAAGGGCACGAATCCCGCTTCATGTCCAGGTTGGAGCAGGAGCTTCCTGAGACTCCTTCGGAGAAGGGGTCTTCAACCTTTTTCCGATGGCAGATAGCGGCATCACTTATTGTACTTGTTGGACTTGGGATTTACTTTTTTGCGGGGGATAAAGATACTGATCCAGTAGACAACAACTTTAAAAATGTAAATGCCACAGAAACAAAACGGGTGATCTCGTTGGGAGACCTTTCACCCGACTTGAAAAAAATCGAGAGCTATTATGTAACAAACATCAATCTACAGCTTTCCGATCTGGAATTCAATGCCGACAACAAAGCACTGGTCGATGGCTACATGGTACAACTGGCCGAGCTGGATGCGGAGTACAACCGTTTAAATACCGAACTCAATGAAATTGGTCCCAATGACGATACCATCAGTGCATTGATCACGAACCTACAGTTGCGGTTGCAGTTATTGCAAAAGTTAAAAACAAAGTTGAATCAATTAAAATCATCAAAAAATGGACAGAAACCATCAAATATTGTGTAACGTACTGTTCTTGGCCCTGGTCACCGTCACCGGCTACGGGCAAGAAAAGTCAAAAACGTACAAAGAGACCTTTAACGTAGGTGACGAAACTGTCTTGAATATTGATACAAGCCATGCGGATATCGAATTTGAGACTTGGAACAAAAACGAGGTGGAAATCACTGCGATTGTTGAGTTGGAAGGGGCTTCCGACGAAGAGGCAGCCTCATACTTTGAAAAGGATGTGGTCAAAATCCGAGGAAACAGCAAGGAAATTGACATTAGTACTGGAAGAAGTAGTTTTAGTGTCATTGGTCCGCATTCCTACAGTTTTAGTACCGATTTTGATATTGACGTTCCCGAAATCACTTTTGTGGAGCCGCTTTTTGAGGAGCTGCACATTCCAGAAATACCAGAGGTATTCGTGATTCCCGAAATGCCGCCAATGCCGCCGATTCCATTCACACAATTCGATTACGATGCCTATAAGAAAGATGGCGAAGCTTATTTGAAAAAGTGGAAAGAAGAATTTGACAAAGAATATAATGAGGAGTATAAAAACCGGTTTACGGAGTGGAGCAAACAATTGGAAGAAGTGGCCAAGAAAAGGGAAAAGCAGCAGAAAGAGCGGCAAGAGCAGCGAAAAAAGCTTTTGGAACAACGCGATAAGCAAAAGGAAGAGGCGCGAGGTACCCGTGACAAGGTAAGAGCGGAGAGGGATGAGGTTCGGAAAGAACGCGACAGAATTCGGGAAAAACACGAATCACGAAGGGTATTTAGCATACACAGTGGGGATGATTCCAATATATTTTATTTTTCCTCGGATGGGGAGAAAAGAAAATACAAGGTCAAAAAGCGTATTAAGATTAAAATGCCCAAGTCGGTAAAGTTGAAAATGAACGTTCGACATGGAGAGGTAAAACTGGCCGCAAATACGAAAAACATCAACGCAAGCTTGTCCTATGCAAGCTTGCTTGCCTCCACCATTGATGGCGATGGAACCGATATTCGTGCGTCGTATTCCCCGGTGGTTGTGCAGAAATGGAATTACGGTCAGCTAAAAACCGATTATTCCGATGAGGTGAGCCTAAAAGAAGTCGGGGAACTGCGATTGAACTCGGTTTCCTCCAATGTGGTCATCGAAAGGCTGATGGACAAGGCCTTTTTGACCAACAACCTTGGGGAGCTCCATATCAACTCGGTTTCCGATGGTTTTTCCAATATAGACATCACTGTGGAGAATGGGGAGGTGGACTGCAAAATACCCGCAACACCTTTCTCCATCTATGTAAAGGAAACTACATCCAACTTTACATATCCCGAAGTGCTTGCCATAGGATCTTCGAGAAATTACAATACCAATGTCCACAAAGGGTATTACATTACGGATAAAGAAGGAAAGTCCATTAACATCACTTCAAAGTATAGCGAAGTGGTATTAAAGGATTAGACACCTTTTTAAAGCCCCAACTCCTTACTTGTAAAAAACCTTGATTCAGCGCAACACTTTCATCCAACTTCCTTTCAAAAGTCACATTTGGCGAATACCTCAACAAGCTTAGTGTGCTTCCTCTTTTAAATACTCCTTGAAATTTTCCTTAAAGCGGTTCAATCTGGGAATGGATACATTTCGGACGTAGGAGTTGTTCGGATTTCTTCGTTCAAAATCTTGATGGTACTCCTCGGCCTTATAAAAAACGTCGAATTCCACTACTTGCGTGACAATTGGTCTACCATACACGTTTTTTGACTCCAAAAGGGCGATGTAGTCCTGGATTATTTTTTGTTCCGTCTCGTTTTTGTAAAATGCAACAGAACGGTATTGCGCACCGCGATCTGGACCTTGTTGGTTGAGTGAAGTAGGATCATGAGATCCGAAGAAGACCTGTACCAATTGCGTAAAGCTTACTTCTTTTGGATCATAAAACACTTCCACAGCCTCGGCGTGACCTGTTCTGCCATAAGCTACCTGTTCGTAGGTGGGATTCACTTCCTTACCTCCGGAATAGCCCGAGTACACCTCTTTTACCCCTTTTACGCTTTCAAAAATGGCTTCGACGCACCAGAAACAGCCACTTGCGAAATAAGCGGTTTCATATTCCTGCAACTCTTCGGCGGAAAATGTTGTTTTTTCTATCTGGGTTTGTTGCGCCAGTACAGGTTTGGATGAGGTATTTTTGGGTTGACAACTTGTAAATACCAAAAGGGACAGGGAAAGTAGTACGACTTTGATCATTTTAAACATTAATTTTTTCTTTTGGTCGCCTTGATGGGATAGGTATTACACCCGAATCCGAAAATCGTTAGCAAGTTCATTAACACTGATAAAGGGAACTACTATTATTTTGCTTCATCAATTTTAATAAAAGCGATGCGTGGACCAGAAATGTTATCTTCAAGGTTCTTGTTTTGTGCTTTCTGAAATTATAAAATATGAAAGAGTCATACAATATACTTTTAGCCATTAAACGCTATACATGAATTTTAAAAAATTAACACTGATAGAGGAACCCTGTGATGTAATGGATAGTTCGATACCGAGGACCGCATATTGTCTGCTTGACCTATCCACCGCAAATAAGCAGTTAAAAGGAATTGATATTGCTTCCCCTGTGGAATGCCAGCAATATATAGATAAAGTTTTGGAGCGAAATAATGCTAAGATAGCCTTTGGGGGCTATTTGGAGAAAAGGGCGCTCTATGCCCAATCCGAACGTTTTATGACCTCTGGGGAACGGAATATCCATCTGGGGATGGATTTTTGGTGTGCAGCAGGTACTCGGGTGGTTGTGCCCCTTGCGGGTAAAATCCACAGTTTTCAGAATAATAATGATAAAGGTAACTATGGCCCCACCATTATTTTGCGACATGAATTGGAGGAATTCACCTTTTATACGCTTTATGGACATCTATCTTTAGAGTCCCTGGAAGGGCTTTATATCGGGAAACAGTTTAGTAAAGGGGAAACACTGGGAACTCTGGGCACGCCAGACATCAATGTACACTATGCGCCCCATTTACACTTTCAGATAATTATGGATATAGAGGGCTATAGAGGAGATTATCCAGGGGTTTGTACACTAAAAGACTTGGATTTTTACCAAAAAAACTGTCCAGACCCTAACCTTTTACTGAAATTCAATTTGTAAAAGATCGGTGAAATGCACCTGCTATCGGTAGGGTGTTTTGGCACTTAAAAACGTTCATCGAGGATAAAATACACTTCAGCCGAAAAACGTCCCGACACCGAAAAAAAAGAGAGGTTAAGCGAGGAAAATCCAGGCTAGGCTTGACACGTGGGTAAGTTTACAATGTAAAAATAACCCAAGTCATGAAAGCAATTTTAACCATTATCGCAGTAATCTCCTTCGGAACCCTAGCTATGGCCCAAGATATTTCCAAGGAAGTAAAAGTTGAAACTACAGCCGTTGGAGTTGAGTTGGACATCACTATCGAGAAGGAAAACAAAAAAGAAACTGAAGTAGCTCGATTGTACAGATTCAAAAATTCAAGAATCAAGAAAGCACTTTCATTCAGAACTAAAAAGAACAGATCTAAATTGGCATAACAATGATAATGGGAATTGCCATACCGCTTGCGTTATTTTTCAGTACGGCCTTCGTGATCGCCACCATAGCTTTTTCATTTCGTAAAAAAAGAGATTCCAACAAACTCCAGAAATAGAATCCTTTAACTTTCAATTAAACCTCTAAAGAACATTTTATCGGAAAAAATCGTTCTAGACCGATTTTTAATTCGCTGACTCTACGCATGGTTTATTTTTGATGCACCTAACCCCAAAACCCCACACGAGATGTATTCTATTCTAATCCCAGTTGCCGTACTTGGTAGTTTAATTTTTGTTTCTGCTGCTGTATTGATTTCTTTACGTCTTGCAAAAGTGCCTTTGCGTCGTAGATAATACCATCTTTTATAGTATAGGTAACACCACCCACATGAACGACTTCGTTGTCGATGATTAATTTATGGCCCGTATGTACACTGCCTGTACTTAATTAGTAATTTCTATGGGTTATTGTAACTAGGAAAAGAAGTCCTTTAAGGAATAGTCTTTCATAGTCAATTAGTTATTCTGGAATCCGAATTTTGTCCCCAAGAAACAATGCATTGAGAAAAAGTCGGTTTGTACCGTACCATGAACCCCTAAAATTGGGATTATCCGCAAAAAGAATCACGCGACCGCTGCCTACTCTGCTTACAATCAGCGAGGCAGAAGGTTTAAGCTTTTCTTCTGTGTTTTCTTTGGTGATAAATCCATCAATGTGCGGATTCTTGGCGTATTTTGCTACGGTAGCGTAGGCATTTTTACTGGGCTGGATCCACACCGTGTTGTTTTTGTATACCGGAATCGAAGTATCATGATAGCCAAAGGCTAAGGGATGGGTGATATCCAAATCCACTCTAAGAATTACTCCACCAACTCTGTCTTTCCCTAAATTTTCTGGAGCGTCCACATACGGTTTTCTTTCCACCGCTTTTGTGGTATCCTTCTCTTTTTCGGTCAGTTTTTCATTTACCAGCTTTTTATCAATGGCCCATTTGGAAGCAGTTCCAATAGTGATGAGTGTATTGCCCTTGCCGACCCAATCCTTTACTTTCTCAAGCTGTTTTTTTGGGAAATTGTAACTGCCAGAGACCATTACCAAGGTATTGTATTTGTCTAGATTTGCCCGGCTAAGATTTCGTATGGGGATTTTGGTGATGGGCATGTGTACCCGGGTATCCAACAAATGCCAAACTTCTCCGGCACTGTATGATCGTACCCCGTCTCCGATAATCATGGCAGCTTTAGGTTTTGTCACTGCAGCAACATACCGGCTTCCCAAATCGATGCCTTGAAGACTGTATCCCGAATTTACAGCATAAATGGGAACCTGATACTTGTTTTGTGCTTCTTGAATCAACCTAAAAACGACGCTGGCATCCTTTTTTTGGAGACTGACAGGAACTACTAGTGCTCCGTAGTTGAATTTTTGGTCACCTGCGTTGGTTTTCACCGTAAAGGGTTTGAAAGCACTTGAAACCACCAACCCTTTGGATTGTAAATAATTGAGAGCAGCTACGGCATTATAGTCATCGTAATCGATGATATAGGCATAGGCCGTCTTCTGCACAGGCTGTGGCTTTACCAGGTCATCCGTGGAGGTAATTTTATCACCCAGATTCAGATTGGTAACAGGTCGATATTTCATATTGTAAAAGTTGGCCACAGACCAGGCGGAAGCGTCATAATACACACTATCTCGGTATTTTTCGTAGGTCTCG
>JANQRD010000150.1 GCA_028284725.1 Allomuricauda sp.
ACGAAATCGGGAACGTATCCCCCCACAGCTGTAATCGCTGCCGTTGTTTTTTTCATACTAGTGTCTTTTTTTGTCAAAAACGTTAAAATTTGACCCAAAAGCGGTGAAAATTAGTCAATTTCTATGACTTTTTGCCCAAAATTGGATTGTTTTTGAAATTAACCCTGGTCCATAAAAAAACTCCCGTTTTGTATGGAACGGGAGTTGGTTAATTTTGAAGTTATTGCGGTTATGCCGCAGTTTCTTCCTCAGTTTTGTCGATTAAGACCTGACCTCTGTAGTACAATTTACCTTCGTGCCAGTGTGCTCTGTGGTACAGGTGCATTTCACCTGTCACGGAATCCTTGGCAATGGTAGGCATTGTGGCCTTGTAATGGGTTCTTCTTTTGTCCCTTCTGGTCTTAGATGTTTTTCTTTTAGGATGCGCCATTATAAACCTATTTGTCCGTTAGTAACTTTTTTAATTCGTCCCATCTGGGATCGGTATTTTCTGATTTTTCCTTGATTTCTTTTGGTTCCAATTCTTCCAGCTTGTCCAGGATTTCCGATTTCAACGAGCCATCCAATACTCCTGGGTGAATTCGCTTTTGTGGTACGGCCAACACTAACATCTCATACACATACTGTGAAATGTTTATTTGATGTTCACCATGGGGAATGATTAAAATCTCATCGTTTTCATCATCATACTCCTCCCCAAACTTAATCACCAATTGCAGATTGGAGCTAATAGGCTGATCAAAAGACTCGCCCGTAAGGTCGCAATCCACATTCACCGTACCTTCGGCCTCTATGTCCAGCTCCATCATATTGTTCATCTTGTTCAATATGGCAGTAGCTTTTACCGAGGCATCATTAAATTCTTGGTACTCAAAAGATTCAAAGAACGTATTTCCAATTTCATACCCAAACTCGTGCTTTCCCAATTTCAATCCCGAAAAAGGAATAAAAAACTCCTTCAGCTTCATCATTTCTACACTTAATGTTTGTGTACCAGCCCTTAAAGGCGGGAGCAAAGATACTACTTATTTACAAATCTACAATCCTATTCTGACAAATATGCCGAACGAATTATGTATACTAACTTGCCTTTTTGGTTTTCTGTTTTTGCAACGGATTTTTGTTCAGCGCGATGTACTCTCCCCGATTTTTAAAAACCTGTATCGCGGCGAAAACTGCTTCCTTGAATGAGCTGGCATCAGCCTGGCCTTTTCCCGCTATTTCATAGGCCGTTCCATGATCTGGCGAGGTGCGCACTTTCTCCAATCCGGCAGTAAAGTTTACGCCTTTTCCGAAGGAAAGTGTTTTAAACGGAATCAGCCCCTGATCATGGTAAGCTGCCAGTATCGCATCAAAATTTTGATGGGTGTTGGAGCCAAAAAAGCTGTCCGCCGAATAAGGTCCGAACACCAATGTTCCATCCTTTGATAGTTCTTGAATCGTTGGTTTTAGAATTTTCTCGTCCTCTTCGCCTATAGTACCATTGTCTCCACTATGTGGATTAATACCCAATACCGCTATTTTGGGGCGGCGGATACCAAAGTCCATTTTTAGCGATTTTTCCATGATGCCCACTTTGTCCCGAATCAATTTGGGCGTGATGCTCTGCGCCACATCCTTTACAGCAATATGATCTGTCATAAGTCCAACGCGTAAGGTGTCGGTCACCATAAACATCAGGCTTTCCCCTTCAAGTTCTTGAGCTAAAAAATCGGTATGTCCAGGAAAGTTAAAATCTTCGGATTGAATGTTGTTCTTATTGATCGGAGCGGTGACCAAAACATCAATTTTGCCACTTTTTAATGCATTGACTGCCGCTCGTAGCGACTTAATTGCGTAACTGCCACCTTCCTGTGTCGCTTGACCAAATTCAGTTTTGGGAGATTCCTTCCAAACATTCACAACATTGATTTTCCCGTCAATAGCTTGTGCCGCATCGCGTATACCATTAAAACTTATATTGATGTTCAAATCGTTTTTCTGTTGGGATATGGTTTTGTTCGAGGCAAAAAGAATGGGAGTACAAAAATCCAACATCCGGGAATCCTCGAAGGTTCTCAAAGCGACCTCACACCCTATACCATTAGGGTCGCCAATGGAGATTCCCAGCTTTATTTTTCCTTTTTCCTTCATAAATCAATGCCGATATAACTACTTTTACATTGCAAAACTACTCAATTATATAGATTCATGTTTACTGGTATCATTGAGACCTTAGGTACGGTTGAAAAACTGGAAAAAGAAGGTGATAATCTACACATCACCGTAGCTTCGGAAATAACGAACGAACTTAAGATAGATCAAAGCGTTTCGCATAACGGGGTCTGTTTGACGGTTGTTGACATCAATAATGACAAGTACACCGTTACAGCCATCGAGGAAACCCTAAGCAAGACCAATTTGGGAACGTTGGAAGCGGGCAACAAGGTGAACTTGGAACGAGCCATGAAGTTAGGCGCACGTTTGGACGGTCATATCGTTCAGGGACATGTAGATCAGATTGCTACCTGTATTTCAGTTGAGGAAAAGGACGGCAGCTGGATTTTTGGATTTCAATATGATTCGAAAATGAACAACGTGACCATTGAAAAGGGATCTATTACTGTTGATGGGGTAAGTTTGACCGTGGTCGATTCTAAAAAAGACAGTTTTAGTGTGGCCATCATACCTTATACCTATGAACACACCAGGTTCCATTCCTACGAAGTAGGAACCACCGTGAATCTGGAGTTTGATGTGGTTGGGAAATATGTGGCACGTTTGATTGCGCTTAGGGCCTAAATCAAACTTTAATAAAAATCTTCTTCTTGTAGAGGACGTAAGCCAAAAGGCAATAAAACGCAACAACGGTCAATCCATATAGCAGCGAAGAGAACTCCATGGACAGAAAATCCTGGACATAAATATTATTGAAAAGCCATCCGTGCAATGAGGTTTCCTCATCAACCTTGATCAGGTAAAATAGTTTGGTGATAAAACTGGAAAAAAAGTAGACAATGATCGCATTGGCACCGGCATACCTAAATATACTTCCGAATTTTATCTGTTTTACATCAGTGAGATAATAAATCAAAGCTAAAACCACATTGGCCCATCCAGCGGTTACCAACACAAAGCTGCTGGTCCAAAGTGCCTTATTTATGGGAAAGATAAAATTCCATACATGACCCAACAATAGAAAAGCACCACCCAGCCCAAATAAAATGGTGGCCTTTTTTTCTTGTTTTGAAATCAATATCAAGCCCGTAAAAATGCCTAGTAATGAACTTACAATGGCTGGAATTGTACTAAGTAAACCTTCAGGATCATAATCAGGTTTCCACATGTGGGTGCCCAAAACGTTCAAATCCACATAGTTTGCCAAATTGTTTGGCGCCCTGTTAAACGTGGATACTTCTCCCTGCACGGGAATAAAAGCCATCAAAAGCCAGTATCCCACTAAAAGAGCAACGGAAATCACAATCAATTTTTTCCAATCCAAATTCAAAAAAAGAATCGCCGCAAAAAAGAACACGACGCCTATTCGTTGCAATACGCCTGGAAATCGAATTTCGGCAAACTCTTTAATAAAGGGAAAGGTAAGTGTAAAAGCTCCCAAAATAAGCCCCAATCCAATAAGCTTAAGACTTCTAATTGAGATTTTTTTATAGGTGCTAGCGTTTGCTTTTTTATTTTGATAGGCAAAAACAATGGATGTGCCCACAATAAAAAGGAAGAAAGGAAACACCAGATCCGTTGGGGTATAACCATGCCATTCTGCATGTAGTAAGGGAGCGTAAACGTTGGACCAAGTTCCCGGCGTGTTGACCAAGATCATCAAAACAATGGTGGCTCCCCTAAAAATATCGACAGAAAGGATTCGATTCTTCATGACTTCCTTTTATAAAACGGTGTCCTTTATTCTTCTCCAAGCCCTAATGAGTAATACTCCGGAAACAAATGCAACACCAGTGAGTATGAGTGCCGAATTTGTTTTACCATAAATCCAATACCCTGTCGCGAACATGATGGAATAAATCAACACCACCCCTAAAAGCATGGCTGTTATTCCGGAAGGCACACTCCATTTTTCGTTGGCCTTCACAATTTCAACATTGTCCTTTTTGGCCTCCTCCACAATTTTCTTCCACCCGGGCCCTCCAGGTTGGATCTTTCGGTAGAAATCCCGAAGTACTTCCTTAGTTTCAGACTGGGTTACAAACGTAGCTGTTAACCATATTACCGTAGTAATCACCATTATAAATGGTAATTGCGCCCAATCGGGGAAGAGACCATGGTCCGGATGGAAAAGCAAATCTCCAAATTGGGTCGTTTCCAAGACGATGGCCAAAATACCTGAGGAGAACATGGCTGTGATTTCGCTCCAAGCGTTGATGCGCCACCAAAACCAGCGTAAAATAAAAATTAAACCTGTCCCAGCACCAAAAGACAGCAATAGGTTGAAAACGCCCATTGCATTTTGAAGTGCCAGCGCCAAAAACGCACTCAACACCATCAAGACCACGGTTGACATTCGGCCCACGTTGACCATCTGTTTTTCGGTCG
>JANQRD010000227.1 GCA_028284725.1 Allomuricauda sp.
TTTTGGTATTGACCAGAAGTTAAAAAAGTGTTTTCATTTGCCTGAAACTTTTGAGGAAAGGCAATTTTTCCCATTCAACATTTTATGGGGTGGATCTAGGGATATACCTGATAGCAGTCATCCGGATCTCCGGTCGGAGGACAGTATGATGCTTCGCAGGCACTCCCTTCTTTTTCCATTGCGATTTGGACGCATTCAGATTCCGAGACAAAGGGATGGTTGGTCTGAACAAAGGGTTGGCTTGTTCCAAACCCTCCACAACTGATACTACAATTACCTCCTTCGCCATCGGAAGAACAACCAAGAAGAATTGCAAAGAGCAAGACGAAAAATAAATGGGAAAAGAATTTCGTGGACATGACGATTGTTTAGGATTTAAATGTTATTGGGAAATGCATTTTGCAGGTTCCATCAGGCTGGCCTGGAGGCGATCATTGAGTATTTCGTAATCAAAAAAAGTTCCCAGGTCGTCCTGCCCCATTTTTTCTTCGGATACTTTATCAGAGGAAAAATAGACCTTGACATAGGCCACAGGGTGGGAGACGAACAACTGTAATTGTTCGGGGCTTACTTCGTAATAGGGCCTGTTGATTTCCGTAGTGACGGGTAGTGTGAATTTGCCAAGCAAAGTTCGATCAGGATACAATGTGACAACACTGTCATTTTCAAACCTAACAATAAGAGGGTTGTCCTTCATGATATCGATTCTTCTGCCCAGCTCGCGGACCAGAACCAATGACAAATAATACCCTTCTTCCGATCTAGCAAAATTGGCCGATGCTGCTTGACTGAATTTAGAGAACAGTGGCTTTAACTTGGTCGCTTCCACAATTTTTTGTTCACCAAAATGCTTGTTCGCCTTCCGCACCCTTTTATCGGAGTTCTTACATTTTTGAGCAAACCCACTAGAACCAATGGATAAAGCGAAAACAATGACTAAAAAGAAACGAAGCTTCATAATTTCAGTGTGATTTTAATTGTTGCGAGACGTTCTCCCGGTAAGATGTCAAATTCAATAGGTAAAAACCGCCCGGCAGTTTTGTCCTTGAGATAGATGGGTTTCCATTTGGGAACAAGTATGCCAACCAATGCACCCAACGCCGCTCCACCACCTGCCATGGCCAAATAGAAACTGGCGTCTTTTTCTTGTGGTTGTCCCAGTGCATCTGTATCCAAATCGATGAGCAATGCGCTTAGGGCCAGGGTCGCGGTGCCTATTATGGTACCTTCCCATAAATGGTTTCCTTTGGGGATTTTTATGAAATCCAGCTCGGTCATCTCTAGGCTTTGCTGTTGATTTCCTGCCACATCGAAAAAAGAAACCCCTGAATCGGTCACCTTCAGTTCTTTTCCTTTCAAGACTTTGTGGTCCTTCAGATAAACTTTGGCTTTTGGGTAAAAAGTATCGGTGTTGAATTGGGCAAAACCTTCCAACATCATGGATAGTATCAAAATGGCACTGATGATATATTTCATTAGATTGATTTTAACATGTACGGAAACCCGACTTAATTTGACCCAGACAGTTTGTGGATTGTTGGGATGAGAGCATACCATCCCCTCAATGTTGACCACATCTAATCAAGAGACTCCAAAAAGGGTCGTTTTTTCCCGATTTTCAGATATAATTGTCCATCACCTCAAAAAGACTATCGGGAATTTTTTGGCTATTTTGTAGTCATTTAACCGACACCTGACCTCATGGGTAGACCTATTCGTAGCGATAAAGCCGACGTTCTATGGGATAGATACATAAAAGGGGATAGGTCCGCTCTCAAAGAACTGATCAACAGATTCAATGACTCCTTGCTGCTATTTTTAGTAGGCAAAACAAGGAACAAGGAAATAGCCAGGGAAATTGCCCAGGAAACCTGGCTCAAGATGACAAAACATAAAAAAGGCATCAAAAATTTCAAAGCATATCTCTATAGGGTGGCTTCAAATGTATGGGTGGACATGAACACAAAGAACAACAAGATCAAACATACCGACCACACAGCTTCCATCATCAATGGAATTGCGGTAAAACCTGATGTGTTCCATAAACTGGGCACAGAGGATATCACCAAAATGTACAAATCCTGTTTGACCAAGAACGAACATGAACTATGGAAGCTGCATTGTGAAGGTTATAATAGCGGGGAGATAGCCAAACAACTCTCCATAGAGAAAAAAACTGTAGACAATAAAAAATCCATCATTCGAAAAAAGTTAATAGAGCAAATCAAAAACCTTGAAAACAGTTAATGCAAAGTTCCATGGATGATATTTTGGATAGCAAAGGTCACATTACTTTTGAGCTACTCTTGGATTATGCTGATGGTATTTTGGAACCATCCCAGATGGATCAAATAGAAGAGCATATTAAAAATTGTGAGCTATGTGTGGAGGTATTGGAGGGTGCTAGATCGTATTATGAAATCTATGGAAAGGATAGGGAAGGTCTGGAAAAATATCTGGAAGAAACAAAAAAGGAAATCCTGACCTCCGTGGACGATGCCCTGGAACCCCAGGCCGATGCATCTAGAAAAGGCTACGTTTTGTGGCGCAATATTGCCAAGGTCGCAGCCATAATCTTGTTGTTGCTGGTTCCGACCTTGTTGTTCCTCAATAAGGCAAGTTCGGTAGACTCGTTGCTGGAGGCCCATCTCGAAATCCCCTATGACAAGCCACCTATTACCAGGGGAGACTTTGATCCAAATATGAAGTTTTGGAACCAAGTTGCCATTCAATACGAAAACAAGGACTATAATAGTGCCATAGTTTCTCTGGAGTCCATAATCCAGCAGAAAGAAACCCTATCCATGGCCCATTTTTATACTGGACTTAGTTATTTGTACTTGAAGCCTCCAATGCCCAAAAAGGCGATTCCGCATTTCAAAAAAGTTGTTGAACGTGAAAACCCATTCTCCGAGCAAGGATTATGGTATTTGGGCCTTGCCTATTTACAAGCTGATGAAAAAATACTTTGCAAGGAAACCCTCGAAAAAATTACTGGG
Organism: Allomuricauda sp.; assembly: GCA_028284725.1. GTDB lineage: Bacteria > Bacteroidota > Bacteroidia > Flavobacteriales > Flavobacteriaceae > Flagellimonas. The sequence continues at coordinate 3,000 of JANQRD010000227.1, forward strand.
TATAAATACAAAGAAGCCCAGAACTTATTGGACAAACTACGGTGATCCATTAATCTTGTTGTTGACTCTCCTCACCAAAAAAAACAGAGCGAATCCCGCGAACAAGGCAACAATGGTATAGGTGTACCAAGTGCTCCCTGGCGCTTTCTGCATTAAAGGCTCCGTGTTCCCGTGGACAATAAACCCAGCCCAAAAAAATGGATGTTCGTACAATGGATTGTCAACGTTCTTCAGAAAATCCAGTTTTGCTCTTTGTAAAGCCCCGTCAATTGGTAATCCATCGATAAGATTATCGTAGAAACCGGCCATAGGAACCACGGTGGTTTCATCAGGGACTTTCCATAAACTGGCTACTAAAGTAGGGCATCCGGCATAGGCAAAAGCCCTGGAAAGGCTCATGATCCCTTCACCTTTGTTTATTTTTCCAAAACCACTGTCGCAAGCACTTAGCACGACCAGATCGGCATTGAGCTCCAAATTGTAGATTTCTGAGGCATTAAGGGAGCCGTCTTCCGACCCCTCTTCTGTTAGGTTGAACAGTAGTTTCGAGAACATGGGATTCGTGTCATCCAAAAGCCCGTGCATGGCAAGGTGTACTATTTGATATTTGTGGGCTATCTTTTTAAAAGCACCTTCGGTGGCCGGTGAAACCAACCCAGTTGTACCGTCGAATTTTTCAGCAATGGTCAGAACTTCTTTCACAGCGCCCGGTAGAACTGCTATTGTGGAATCCGTAGCTTCTGAGACTTTTCTTCTTTTGTCTTCTTGAAAAACCGATTCACTGTAGTCAGGGGCAAAGCCACCAAAAACTGATGTGGCAGAGTTGTCGGGACTCAAGGGGGTCGATTCCTTGGAAATTCCTAACAATGTGGAAGAATATGAATAGCTTATTTGGTAGTCTTTGATTAAATAGTCCAAATCCTTGTACCTGAAGCTGTCGGTGTTTTGGGGTAAGTCGGTGAGAAATGCCTCGAAATTCAGATAACTCAATTCGCCGTCTGTGACTACTATTATTTTCTTTACAGGGCTTTTTATCTGATTCAACGGGGTTTTTAGCAGCGTTTCATATAAACCGTGGGCAGCTTCGACAAACATTCGTTTGGTCTTTGGATTACCTTCGAGTACCATATTGTAATTGGTCAATGCTTCTCTGAAATCCTGTACAAAACTTTTGTATTCCTCAGTTTTTTCAATGGTGAAAGTGCGAAACTCATCTCTGGTGATCGCAAAGAGATAAACCTTGTGTTCACCAACAAAAAATTCCAATAAAAGGCTGTTATGGCCCAAAAGCTTTTGCTGGATATCCTCCAATAAAAAGTCAGAGGTATCATATTTCAATCTATGGTATCGGGTATACCGATTTTCGATTTCTTTTTTTGTTTCTTCAGATGCTTTACTGGTACGCAGAAGATGTTTTCGATATAATTTCACTTTTGCCGAATCCTTTTTTTGAAGTGCGGCGTGTAGTTGACCTTCATAAAATGCGACTTTTATCTTCAGGTCCTTTTCAAGTTGAATGATACTATCGGGAATTCCAGCATATTTTTTGATTTCCGAATACTGCAACTCTTGCAATAAAAGAAACGCCTTGCTTTTTTCGGAATACCCGAAAGCCTGTTCCATTAAGTGAGGGTCACTGTTCACCTTGAACAGCTCAAAGGATATCTCGATGGCTTTTTCATACATGGGAATCGATTTTTCGACAAGTTCCCTTTTGGAAGTATTTGAGACAATCTCAAATTTGAGCTGGTCAATCAATTCCAATGCAGTAAGGCATGCAGCCAGGCTACCCTTTAGATCGGCGATATTTTGACTTTTGCTTTGCTGATAACGGGACCATAGCACCGTCGTT
>JANQRD010000232.1 GCA_028284725.1 Allomuricauda sp.
CCATCAGTTATAAATTCTGGATTGTAATAATTCCCCTGATCGTTCAAAATTTCCCAATAGTCAAAACCTTGGGGTTCACCATGCAGGTGCCACTTACCAACAATTGCCGTTTCATATCCCAATGCTTTCAAATATTTGGGAAGGGTGGCCTGATTGCCATTGAATCGCTCCCCGTTCATGCGAAATCCGTTGATGTGACTATGCTTCCCAGTTAAAATCACCGCCCTACTTGGACCACAAATGGAATTTGTACAGAAATTATTTTGAAAAATTGCGCCGTTTTTGGCGATTCGGTCGATATTTGGGGTCCGCGCATGTTGACCTAGTTGGTGCCCATAGGCACTTATGGCCTGAAAAGCATGGTCGTCGGACATAATGAAAACAATGTTCGGCGGGGCTTTTTCTGTGGCAACTTCTTCCTTTTTCTCTTTACAAGCGGTACATACCAACAGCATGACCACCAATATTCTCAAGTTCATCACTGCTGCTTTGAAGTTAATTTGATTTTGGATTGCACCCGAAAGGGATGTAGAAACACCATTGTCTTATTTTAGGGTAAAGGACACTGATAAAGTAGCATTGGAATCAGTTCCCACATAGATTTTGAACTCGCCCGGCTCCGATACAAACTCCAAATTGCTATTGTAAAATTTGAGATCATTCGCGGACAAAGTGATGGACACCTGCTTACTTTCCCCTTTTTTTAGTATGACTTTCTTGAATCCCTTCAATTGTCTTTTAGGAGGTGTTATGGTCCGCACCATATCCTGTAAATACAACTGCACTACTTCTTCCCCATCAAAATTTCCAGTATTTTTCAACGTAACGGTAGCTTGAATGGATTCACCCTGTGAGATTTCACTCTTGTTCAATTTTAAGTCTGTATATTCGAAAGAAGTGTAACTCAATCCATGACCAAAAGGTATTAGGGGCGTATTTTCCGAATCGAGGTAATTGGATTTAAACTTTTGAAATTTATTTTCGGGAGCTGGCCGTCCTGTATTTTTTGCACTGTGGTAAATAGGGATTTGCCCAACGCTTCTTGGCCATGTAGTGGTCAATTTTCCTGAAGGATTGTAATCCCCAAAAACCACGTCGGCAATAGCATTTCCAGCTTCCACGCCTGGGTGCCACACTTGTAGGATAGCTACCGGCATCCCAAACTCTTCAGGAATGGTCAACGGCCTCCCGCTCATGAGCACCAATGCTACAGGTTTATTGGTGGCCACCAATGCACGTATCAACTTTTTTTGACTCTCTGGAATCGAAATGTCTGTTCGGCTTGCCGCTTCCCCACTCATTTCGGTGGCCTCACCAATCACGGCCACTACCACATCAGAAGATTTTGCGACCTCAACCGCCTCTTGCAGCATGATTTCGGGTGAACGTTCATCAATCGTTATTCTTTCACCAAAAACATTGACCTTTTTAGCAAATTCTGGGTCATCTGAAATGTTTGCTCCCTTAGCATAGGTTATAATCGCTTTCGGTGCTACACTTTTAAACCCTTCCAAAATGGTGATTGCCAGCTTCGTTTCACCTGTTGGGGCCCATGTGCCCAACATATTGTTTTGGTTATCGACCAATGGGCCAACCAACGCTATTTTGGCGTCCTTTTTAAGGGGAAGGATTTCATCATGGTTCTTAAGTAACACAAAAGAACGTGTTGCCAGTTTCCGCGCCAACTTTCGGTTTTCCTTAGTCAAAATATCTTTTTTTGGACGCTCTTTGTCCGAATATCGATAGGGGTCGTCCAACAAACCCGATATGTATTTTGCTTCGAGCACCCTACGGCAGGCATTTGTAATTTCTTCTTCAGTCACTTTACCTTCCTCAACGGATTTTTTAAAAGTGGTGAGAAATCCTTCCCCAACCATATCCATATCCAATCCAGCTTTTAAGGCCAAAACGGAGACTTCTTGCAAATCGCCCAATCCGTGGGCAATCATTTCATTAACCGATGTATAGTCGGAAACAACAAAACCATCAAAGCCCCATCTTTTGCGGAGTAAATCGGTCAACAGCCATTTATTGCCCGAAGCAGGAATCCCGTCAATATCATTGAAAGATGTCATTGCACTGGACACACCTGCATCTATGGCTGCCTTATACGGAGGCAAATATTGGTTGAACATTTTTACTTTGCCCATATCCACCGAATGGTAATCCCTTCCGGCCTCTGGTGCTCCATACAAAGCCACGTGTTTTACGCAGGCGAGCATGGTGTTCGGAGCAGATAAATTTTCTCCTTGATATCCTTTCACCATGGCTTCCACTATCTTGGAACCCAAATAAGGATCTTCGCCAGCACCTTCTGCTATACGTCCCCAACGTGGATCGCGAGCAATATCGACCATAGGGGAGAAGTTCCACATAATACCATCGGCAGTGGCTTCAGTGGCGGCCATCCGTGCTGCCTGTTGAATCAATTCCATATCCCAACTGCACGAAAGCCCCAAAGGCAATGGGTAGGTGGTTTTATAACCATGAATCACATCGGACCCAATCAGTAAGGGGATCTTCAAGCGAGTGTTCTCAACCGCCAATTTTTGTGCCATTCGAACCCGCTCGGGACCTGCGACTCCAAAAATTCCTCCTACTTGGCCCGCCTTGATTTTGACCTCAACATTCTTACTTACTACTGCGCCGGTGGCTACTCCACCCCCTGGGGTAAGCAGGTTCAATTGTCCTATTTTTTCTTCCAGGGTCATTTTCTGAAGAAGTGCCTCCACCTGAGGGATGCTTCCGCTTTGTTGGCCCCAAAGTATGACTACAAAAAATAAGTGGGCCAAAATGGTCAAGTATGCTGTTCTGTATCCCATATTCTCGATTTGGTCTATTTTTTATTGAAATCCCAATTTTTCCAATCCGGTTTGTACTTCCTCATTCTGCATGAACAAGTTCCATAAAAGTCCAGATCTGTGGTTTTCGATCATAATAATCTGTGGTCCTTGGTCAATGGCCAAGTAAGCTTCAGCAACCCAAAAATTGTATTCGGGGCTAAATGCATCGTAAAATCCCGCAGGACCCAACAATTTGTCTTTATTTTTATAGAAATAGTGCATTGCACTCAACGATTCCTCTGGGGTATAGGGAATAGAGCTTATGGCCGCTGTAGGTGATATGATCCCGGTATCGTTTGCAGGATGATGTGCGTTATATCCTAGATTTCCATCACTGTTTCGGGTGTAACTTGCGGTCAAGCCCCAGCAATCGGGACCATAGTCTTCAAATCCTTTTGGATTTTCCACACAGTATGAATAATTGATTTTGGAATGATTGACATTCACATTCCAGTAGTTCACATACTCATCCGAAAGGCCCTTTGGGTTGAGCCCTAAGTATGAATAGTGTGCCCAAAACAAGGGGCCACCATACTGCTGTGCACCGGGGTGATTGACCAGTAACGGAATATCGTACTGTTCGTTTGATGAAGTTATGCCCCCATTGGATGCCCATCCACTGGTATACACTTCTTTGGAAATACCATAATCTGGGGAGGAAGCTGCCAAAACATAGGCAATCAGAACTTCGTTGTACCCTTTAAGTTCTAAATTGATACTAAAACCAACGTTGGGGCTCCAATGCCAATACAACGCATTTTTATTTTGGGTGTACCAATCCCACTCCACACTTTTCCAAAGTTCATCGGCCAGTTGGGCCAACGCTTTTTCAGAATCGGTTCCATCCTTAAAATATTCCTTCACGCAAATTAGACCTTGTGCGAGAAAAGCGGTCTCCACTAAATCCCCTCCATCATCCAGAGGGCTAAAGGGAATCACCACACCAGTGTTACCATTGATCCAATGTGACCATGCCCCATGAAATCGGTCGGCACTTTCTAGAAAATTGAGAAGGGTTTCAAGTCGCTCAATGCCCTGTTCCCTTGCAATATATCCTCTTTCAATTCCGACCAAAATGGCCATAAGGCCAAAACCTGTACCTCCTGTAGCCACCACTTGTGCATCCCTACTTGGGTCGTCGGGATGATAGCGTTCCCTTGCTCCACCAGAGTTTTCCTCAGCAAAATCCCAAAAAAATTTGAAGGTCTCCTTTTGCACCAACTCCAACAACTCCTCATCACTTATTGAAGGATTTTCATTGCCAGGGTCATCATCAGTACCTTGTTCACTAGGAATTTCAGTGGGCACGGGCACATAGGTATAGTCGTCCCCACTCCCGCAGGAAAAAATCAGCACAGAAAAAAACAATAAGGAAAAAAAGGATTTAGGCATCAGGTGCTAAATAGGGGCTGTCAAAGCCTAATTTTTTCAATCCTTTTTGTACATCCTTATTGGCCATAAACAGTTTCCATAAAAGTCCACTCCTATAATTTTCAATCATAACCGGAATCGGTCCTTGATCAATGGCCAAATATCTTGGCAAATACCAATCATTTTCAAAACTGAATGCATCATAAGGACCATGCTTCCCTATCAAACTGTCTTGTTCGGTATAAAGAAAGCGTAAAAATTGCCCACTTTCTTTTGGGGTATATGGCATTGAGGAAAGTGCCGCTGTAGGCGAAATCACTCCCAAATCTATATCGGGGCGATGCCCCGCATATCCTTTCATAGAATAACTGGATGTCAATCCCCAGCAATCCTCGCCATAGCCTTTATAATCGTTCGGATTCTCAACACAATGTTTATAATGAATCAAAGCATGATTGACATTGAGCTTCCAGTAATCACCATATTGATCTTTCAATCCTTTTGGGTCGAGCCCTAGGTAAGAATAATGTGCCCAAAACAAGGGGCCTACTGGTGCATTGTCATGTTCGTAATGGTTGAGCTCAGTCTCAAGCCCGTAGTAGACCGTGTCTTTTGCAATTTTTCCATCTCTAGCCCACCCTTTTTCATACACTTTTTTGTCCACCGGATGGGTCGGGGATGCGGCAGCCAATACATACATTATCAAACCTTCGTTATAGCCGCCAACGGGAAAATCCATTTTCCAGCCATGATTGGGACTCCAGTGCCAATACAGTACATCTTCGCCATCTTTGGTGTACCAATCCCATTCAACTTCTTCCCATAATTTTTGAATTCGATCGGCCAATGCCATTTCCCTGGGAGTATCTTCATTGAGAAATTCCTTTACTGTAAGGAGGCCTTGAATCAAAAATGCGGTCTCCACCAAATCGCCCCCGTCATCATATTTACTGAAAGGGGCCGTACTGCCATCCGGCATCAGCCAGTGGGGCCATGCCCCATGGAATCTATCGGCTTTTTCTAAAAACCCCACCGCTTTTTCAAATCGTGAAATCGCTTGGTCCCGAGTTATGAAGTTACGCTCTACTCCCACCAAAATGGCCATAAGGCCAAACCCAGAGCCTCCAATGGTAATAATTTCCTTATCATGGGTAGGATATATGTTGTCTAGATGGATTCGTTCATGGGCCAATCCCGAATTGGGTTCAGCACCATCCCAAAAATACTGGAAGGTTTGGTATTGAAGGGTGTCCATCAACATTTCATCCGTCCACTCCTTTTGAGCAATTTCTTTTTGGCTTACTTGCTGTTTTTTGGTAGAAAGACCATTGCATCCCGCTACTACAGATGCAATGGCCACTACAATTGAAGATAAAATCAACCTCATTGAAAAAAAACTAACTAACTCGAAAAATTAAAGGTTACTAAGGATTATAGATCCAAGTTCATCACTGATTGAACTTCTTCCTGGGTCAATGCCTTGTCAAAGAGTCTCAGCTCATCGATATAGCTCAAATCCGATCTATGGTTCCATTGTGTGAATCTAGGTACCCCCGAAGCAATGGAAAGTATGTCACAACCTGTCCAATCGACTCCCGTGAAGGCCCCTTGTGCTACAACTTCACCATCAATATAAACAACGCATTCGGAGTTTGAAATGGTAAACGCCAAGTGCACCCAATCGGAGGTGTCTGATGGAATGGAAGCTGTCGCACCACCATCAAACCAACTATCGGCTGTACCATTGCCCACGTTCAATTTAAATATCTGACCATCCCCGCCAGCTTCTCTAAAGAATCGGAAACCATTGGTACGAAGGTTTTGAACGTCGGGAAATTCGGGTCTTTCGGTATCGGGTGGACCCATGACCAAAATACCTGCTCTATCGGGATCGGAATTTAGTTTGTACCACATGGTGGCACTAAACTCTTCGGTGGTCAAGCCATTTGTAGGAAATGTTAGATGGGCATCTGCAGCACCTGCATAGGCATTGCCTCCCGCTGCACCTTCCCCTGCAAAACCAGGGCTCCCAACTACAGTGGCATCACTGCTTGAAAACATTTCCTTGTTATCGCCATCAAATGGCATATAGAACATTTCACCGTCAAACGTACCTACGAAGCCACCTGCCTCGGTCGTCATAATGCTTTGGATCTCACCTTGTGAAAGTGCTCGATTGAACATGCGGAGTTCGTCCATGTTGCTGTGGTCAGAAAGGTGGTTCCATTGTGTAAATCTTGGTACTCCCGACATTATGGAAAGGAGGTCGCATCCGGTCCAATCCACTCCGCCCACCAAATCACCTTGGCTGACAATCTCTCCGTTTATGTAGACAGTAGCCTGATTTTGGGATATGGTAAATGCCATATGCGTCCACCCGGCATCCGCTGGAAGGTCGGCAGCCTCACCACCGTCGAACCAGCTATCACCATCACCTCGACCAACATTGAGTTTAAAGCGTTGTTCCCCTCCTGCATTTTCCCGGAAAAACCTAAACCCGTTTGTTCTCAAATTTTGAATATCCGGAAACTCAGCTCTTTCGGTATCAGGTGGACCAATAACCAAAATACCGGCTCGATCAGGATCTGCATTCACCTTGTACCAAAAAACGGCACTGAATTCATCTCCCAACATACCTTCGGTCGGTAGGGAAAGGTATGCATCGGCCGCTCCGGCATAGGCATCCAAGCCAACAAAACCTTCTCCAGCAAAACCTGGATCCCCCACTTTTTCAGCGGGACGAATATTCACCAAGTCGAAGTAATCTCCATCAAAAGGCATGTACAGTACTTCTCCGGCATATATAGGCACATAAGCAGGTTCTTTTTCAAAATTTACAGTCTCAGAAGTAGTCTTGCCATCGATATCTGTAGCTCTTACCTCCAACTCATGTACTCCATCGGTCAATTTATCATAGACCAAGTCATCCACAAGAACTCTTCGATAATCTTTAAAATCCGAATAGCTACGCAGCATACTTCCATCGATCATAACATCAACGGATGCTACTTCAATATCGTCTGTTACCTCAAAATCAATCGTTACGGAGGTCACCACCTCAAGTACTTTGATCTTTGCTCCTTCCGCAGGAGCGTTTATAGTTACTGTAGGAGCACTGGCATCAGCACCTGAATCTACCGCTGTTATGGGGTCGATTCCTTGCTCACAGGAAAAGACCACGAGAATGGCGGCCAGTAAAACCATGATTTGTCTTAAATTATTCATCGTTCTTTTCTTTTTTTGTTACTATTGGCTGTTTGCATTCTCCAAAATGGGAAACTGGTCTACTTGTGCCTGCGGATAAGGTAAAAATGTCTTGTCCGCTGTAAATGTTCTGCCATCATAGCTCAGTTCATCGGAGCGTCCCAGTCTGATCATATCGTAATATCTTTTACCCCACTCCATACTTAATTCGGCGAATTTTTCATCTAAAACCTGATCCAGGGAAACCCCGGTCAAAGGATCCATACCGGCCCTTTCGCGCACCATGTTCACCGCTTGGTCAGCTGACATACCTGAACCCGTAGCTCCCTGTGTTAGGGCTTCGGCATACATTAACAATATCTCCGCATAGCGTATGATGTTGAAGTCCTTATTACTCCCATAAGCGGTTCTGCCCGGAATCAACTGGTTGGAGGGTAGGTAGTGCTTGCCACTTGCAAACAATGCCCTTACATAATCGTTTATAATATCACCGTCGCGGGTGGTGTTCGATACAAAGGCGGGTAGGTCGGCATAAGCCGGGTCTGACTGCAATTCAGCAATTCCCCTGTCAGTAAACAACACACTTGTCTCCAATCGTACGGTCTCGCCCCTATCCAACATAAACTTGATAAACTTCATACTGGGTTCAAAGAAGCCCCATCCACTGCTCGCACCTTCGATTGCGGGTGTCCAGTTTTGAGGTCCGTAGGGGTTATACAAATGTGCTTCCCGATCACCCTCACCCTGTCCAAAATCGGAGTATTGCATCGCTAGTATAATCTCGTCGCTCAGCTTTCCAGGGGTTTTGAAGAGTTCATAGTAATCCGGGAAAAGCGAAAACTCGCCTGAATTGATGATTTGTCCCGCTGCATCGGCCACTATTTGATAGTTCCCTAATTCTTGATTGGCCAATGCTTTGATGGCCAATGCCGTGTACACGGTTGCACCACCGGGAAGGTCGGTTCTTTTGTTCGGATGTACCTCCAATAGAAACGGCATGGCTTCGTCCATTTGATCGGAAATATGCTGCATGACCTCCTGTTGGGTCGGTACGATTTCCAAATCCAAAAGCTCCGCAGTGTCGGAAGAGGTAGGTATAAAAACATCGCCCCACACCTGTGAAATATGGAACAACATGATGGCCCTGATTACTTTGGCCTCTGCGACAAACCGGTCGCCCAAAGCAACACCATCTGCATCCGCCAATTCTTGGTATCTGGCAATCTGTTCCATGGCGGTATGGGCGGAGATTACATCGACGTACACATTTTCCCAAAGGGAATTGTACATCCAATAATCCTTGTTGTAGTTGAACAGGTCGGTCTCGGCAAAATCTGGCTGATCACCCAAGCCCCCTGCATTTACATCATCCCCCCTAACAGCAATCAGCAATGGTTGTTCCCAACCTCTTGATTGAAAGGCTTCGTACACTCCAATCAGGGACAATTCCATATCCTCAGTTTTTGTGAAATCAGTCCCTCCGGCAAAATTGTTGTTCAATTCCGGTTCGTCCAGCTTGTCCGTACACGCCACAATGGCCATCGAAAGAAAGACCATTAGTGTATACATCTTCGTTTTGTTTAGCAGTTTCATAGTTCTTTTTTTAAATTTTTACATTCACACCAATAGTATAGACGGCCGGTATAGGATACGTTTCGTTGTCAACACCATTGGGTACTTCAGGATTAAATCCATTGTAGTCAAATAAAGTAATAGGCTTTTCAGCAGTAGCGTAAACCCTTATCTGGGGCACATTGTTAAGCTCCCCATTTTTATTTATGGTATAACCAAGTGTTATATTCTGAATTCTTATAAAATCCCCATCTTCTATGAACCAGGTGTTCAACCGTTGGTTCCACGATTTACGGATACCCGCCGAAGAGGGATAACTGTTGGTACTTCCTTCCCCATTCCATCGGTTCACGGCAAAGTCGCGATCCCAGTTAGAGTCATTGAAAAAGATGACCTCTCCCCGTTTTCGATTGAGGATGGAATTGCCGCCTTGACCCACTGCACTAGCAGAAAAATCCCAGGCTTTATAGTTTATACCGATGTTGAATCCAAAGGTATAAGAGGGTAAAAACGACCCTAGGACCGTGCGGTCGTCATCAGTAATGTCGCCATCTCCGTTGATATCGCGATAGATAAAATCACCCGGAGCCAAACCATTGGCAACGGCCACCGGGTCTGCCTGTATTTGTGCATCGTTTTGGTACACCCCGATAACCTCACGGCCATAAAATGCGAATATGGATTCCCCAACAATGGAGCGCTGTCTAAATTCCGCAGTACCTGCGTCCAAAAATTCGGCATCGCCCAGACTCAACACTTCGTTATCCAGGGTGCCCAGATTACCACCTATAGTATAGCTGAAATCATCCGAAACCCTTTTGCTCCAGTTTAAGGCAAGTTCAAATCCTTTATTTCTGATTTCCCCTATATTCTGTCGGGTAACACCGGGAATCAGCGGGCGCTCAACCGGAATTACGGCATCTTTGGTATCACGTATGTAATAGTCGGCTTCCAAGGAGAGGTTGTTATTGAATAAATTGGCAGAGATACCAAAGTTAATTTCCTCAGTGACCTCCCATTTCAGAGCAGTAAAGTCACTACTGGTGTTTAATCCGCTAAAAAAGACATCGCCCAAGGCGGTAGTCACCACTTCCGAAGTAATCGATCCTTCACTGGATGGCACACGATCATTACCCAACTCACCCCAACTTCCACGGAGTTTGAGGAAATTCACCACATTATTGTCTGGAAAGAAAGATTCGCTGGAAACGACCCAACCTGCTCCCACGGTTGGAAAATAGCCCCATTTTTCTTGATATTTATTAGTGCCATCCGCCCTGAATGTACCATACAGTAAATAGCGGTTATCAAAATTATAGGATACCCTACTAAAATAGGAAAGCCCAAATTCCCGCGCTCCCCCATCGGTGGTAACCCTTTCCCCATTCTCTTCTTCCACGATAGTCTCTGCCAATTCAATAAAGTAGGCTTCAGGCCCCGTTAATGGGAAATTTAATCCCTTAACTTGAATCAAATCCAAAGCTTCATCCCTAAAGGAAACCCCTCCCAAAACAGTTAAATTGTGCTTGCCAAATGCTTCTGTATAGGTCAAGGTATTGTCCCATATCTGATTGGAGGTTGTGGTTTCCCTTTTTAAAAGGGATGCGTCTTCTCGCTGAAAGTTGTTGCCAATAAAGTAAGGAAGTCGTACCTCACGTCGATTTGTGTTCTGAAAATTATGATTATAAGCTGTCCTGAATTTTAGCTTTTCGGGAATGAAATCAATCTCAGCGTAAAAATTTGCCAGGATACTCCTTGTCTTTTCCCTGTTTTCGCTGAAATCCATAATCGGGAATGGATTTTGACTGCCTCGATAACCCAGATCCTGCGCATTGGCATAAGGGGTGGGAAAGACATTTGGATCTTCCGCAAGTATGGGATCTATCACCGGTAAAATGGGCACGGCAAAATAGGCTCGTCTCCATGCCGAGTCCTCTGCATCAAACCTGGTAGAATTGCTCAATACCATATTGCCTCCAACTTTTAGCCAATCATTTACCTGAAAATCAATCTTACTACGTAAGTTGAATCGTTCAAATTCATTTTTCATTTTCAGGATACCACCCTGCTCAAAATAGTTGGCCCCAATGGCGTAGGTAGCATTTTCACTGCCGCCAGTAATCCCAACATTATGATTTTGAATAATCGCCAATCGGGTCACCTCGTCGTACCAGTCTGTGTTTACATCGGGAACGTTGGGATTTACCCGACTACGCCCATAACGCTGCATGGCATTTAAGATAAACTGCACGTCGGGATCTGAACCGGATTCCACCGCCAAGGTGGCAAATTGCTCCGCATTGGCCATTTGGAGAATATTTTGTGGTACCTGATAGCCCGTGTACCCATCGTAGGTGATTTGGGGTTTTTGGTTAAAACTCCCTGATTTGGTCTCTACCAAAACCACTCCATTGGCGGCACGCACTCCATAAATAGCGGCAGCTGAAGCATCTTTCAATACGGTAATGGAAGCAATATCCGAAGGATTCAAAAATGCGATATCATTAAAGAAGGCACCATCAACTACAAATAAGGGTGCACTTGGATCTACCTCATCATTCAGGTTGGGGTCGTAGGACCCAACACCCCTAACCCGCACAGTAGGTGATTGTCCCGGACCACCATTATTTACAATCTGTAATCCCGCGACCCTTCCTTGCAATGCCTGCATGGCTTGACCCACCGGAGCTATATCCAATACTTCAGAATCTACTGTTGTAATAGCAGAAGTAAGGTCTTTTACCTTTAACTCCCCATAACCTACCACCACTACCTCGTCAAGGGTCTGCGTATCCTCTTGAAGTGAAACGTTTATGGTTGTTTGTCCGTTTATCAGTACTTCCTCTGGTTTGAAACCGATATAACTGAACACCAATGTACCATTACTTGGAACCGCGTCCAAACTATAATTACCATCGAAATCGGTTTGGATTCCCGTTGTTGTACCTTTTAGGATAACATTGGCACCTGGCATGGGCTCCCCTTGGTCGTCGGTTACAGTTCCCGAAACCGTTATTGTATTGTCTTGGGCCAAAACACCTATCTGAGCCAACAAAAACAAGATTAGCAATAATGAATGTTTTATTTTCATGAATGTTCAAAAATTGAGTTAGAATATTACCAAATTAGCAAAGAGCTATGGTGTTTGGTGGATTTGACATTACATAACAATTACATCATAAAAAACCGCATTGAAAGGCCATATTTCACAGGATTTGTGTGGTGGCGTGTCAAATTTTTAAAAAAAACTTTAACACTGTGATGTATTAATGATGTAGCTCGGTAAACAGCAAAATTGTATCCGAAATCTGACAAACATCAAACCCTAAAAGGTGATCAGAAAGTTTGAGAGGTTTTCAGATCCATCCAAACTTAACTTTTTCCGCAACCTGTAACGATGTATCTCAACCCCTCGAATGGAAATTGCCATTAAAGGTGCTATTTCCTTAGTTGATAGGTTCATTTTTAAATAGGCACACAATTTCAAGTCCTTTGGCGTTAGCGATGGATAAGATTTTAGGAGTCTTTCAAAAAAATCTTCGTGTAGCTCTTTAAAATTCATTTCAAAACGCTTCCAATCCTCAGTATCCTTTATGGAACTGTTCAGTTTCCGCATAAAAGATCGATAACGTTGCGAATTGGAGAACTTGTCCTTGTTCATGAGAAGTAGATTTTTCAACTCTAAAATGATTTCATTCTTCTTTGCAATATTCAAGGTCGTGTTGGCCAACTCGTTTTGCTTTAATTTGATTTCCCTGCCGAGTTTTTCCTTTTCCAGTTTGGCAAGTCGCTCCTGCTGTTCTTTTTCCATCTGTTCCTCCAATTCCAATTGCCTTCTTTTCAATTTGATTCGATTGTATCGACGGACAAGAAGTACGGTCCCCACGGCCAACGCAACATATAGAAAGATGCTTGCTTTTGACAGATACCAGGGAGGGGAGATTTCAAACCTGATTGTTTTTGGTTGGGATACTTTATTTCCCAAACCAACTGTTGAAATTTCAAAGGAATAATCGCCATGTGGCAAGTTTTGAAACGTAATAAATCCCGATTCCGCAAACTCTGAATATTCTTTCGGACCCTGCAGTTCATAATGGTACCGGGAATTGATCAATTTGGGAGAAGCTACTGAAATTGTAATGTCACGGGAATGCTTATACGGTATTTGCAAAACCTCACCGGCAAGCAGGGAGTGTGTATTTTTTTCATCTTTCAAAACATTCAGTTGTGGTGCGGGCAAGTCCAGTTCCTCCGATTGTCTAAGCAGGTCCGATGTGTTGATTCTTGCAAACCCATCACTCAATGAAACCAATACCGTGGAATCACTGGTCTTGACGATACGTTGCGAATCCGGTATCAGCCGCTCCCGTATAGGTGTATCGGTAACCAACAAGCTGTCCATTTTCAAATCTGTATAAATGAGCTCTTTTTTCCCTACACCATTTACGAACCAAAAGTGATTGTCGTCGTAAAACAAGAGTTCATTGCCGGTGTACCTATTGAATTCATCAAAGCTGATGATACGGTCGGTAATGGGGTCGTACTTAAACCATTCACCCTCACTGTAAAAAGCAATCTGATTTTTTATGTTGTATATCCGAACGTTGTACTTACTGGGTACTTTGCTTCCGTTGAACTGCTGTATTCGCTGTACTTTATGGTACGTATCGCCAAAATGTACCCTAAAGTATCCCTTGTAGGGGTGTATAGCCCATAATATTTTTGGGGTTTCGAAGCAAATTTGCTTCACCGGGAAATCGATTCCATCGATTCTCGAAACGGACCACGCGCCATTTGTGTTTTTTTCAAAAAGAGCCAGGCCAATATAGGTGCCCTGGATGTATGCGGCACTTTGTTCGGGAATCTTTTTGATTTGGTATCCCCCTGAAAGTGAAGAGACCAAATTGAAAGTACCGTCCTCTATTTTGTAGGTCCCCGTATTGTGGCCCACAAGCAAATCGCCTTCAAACTCCTCCAAATCCCATACATGACCCTGGGAACCATCTATAAAATTCAACTTATCATCCTCAAAACAGAAAACACCAGTATTACTGCCCAGATACAGCTTTTCGTTAAACTGGGCCAAATCATAGACTGTTCCCAAAACACCCGAAAAATCGGTGTAATAGGCAATGGGATTATTCAATTTTACCCTGGCCAACCCATTATCAAGACCCAACCACAGCTGATCCTGATATTGAAGCATAGAAAGAACCGTATTGTTTTGGAGCCCGGAGGCCCTGTTGAATACTTGTGCATTTTCCGACGCTGTATCGAATAGATACATCCCATTTTTAATGGTGCCAAAAGCAATTTTGCCATTCCCCAGATCCAACATTTTATTAAGTTGGTGGGCCTTTAGGTCATCATTAATTTTTGCAGTCCAGGGTTCAATGGTTTTGCCATTAAAAAAATAGCAGCCATTCAGCTTGGTACCAACCAGAAGACCGTCGTCCAATAAAATCATGTCAGTAACATTCTTGTCGGACAACTGTTCCTGACCTTCAAGAGGAATGAGCTCGTCATCCGCTAGTTCAAAAAGTCCCATGTCCCCTGCCGCTACAATGATTCTTTTGTTGTACCGGATAAAGTCAGATATAATCTGTGGAGGATGCACCACCTTGATTTTCCCATTCCTGAAGATATAGATCGATGCGAACGAACGGAATAAAATGGCATCATCCAGAGGTAATATTTCCCATAATTCCTCACTGGTGAACGAATACTCGTTGATAAGATGTGTCAACGAGTTATAGTGGAGCTTTCCTATTTTATCTTTCTTCCAATAACCTAATTCTTCATATGAACCCGTGTAGATACTATCACCAACGGTTGCCACCGACCTAATGATGGTATTGTCCGGCAGCTTGTTAAGAATCCATTCCTCACCATTGTAATGCAGTAATCCCTTATTGTTCGCCACAAAAAGTTCCCCATCATTGTTCACGGCCAAGCCCCAATTTTTACTGCCGCCTCCATACTCCGACAACTTGTAGTTGTATACGGGTGGTAATATGTTTTGAGCAAAGGCAAAGAAGGGTAAAAGAAAGAACAGTATTCTTACTTTGAACCTAAAAGAAATTGGTATTGCATGCATACAAAAGTTGAGGTTAAAATCAACATTAATACATGAATATACAAAACATACATTTTGGCAAAAAGGGTTCGAAAAGCCGAAAACTATAAACTCGGCCACTTGATGTAGTATTAATGTAGTTTTTTTTAGCGGTGACCTCCCTTCTTACTTTTAGAAGACTTGTAGTGCCCACGTATTATGTCTGTGCCAAAAAAGATTTGATATAATTGATATATCAATTATATTTGTATCAATGATAAAGACCATCCCAACATCCCGATTGGAACATGTGCCCTTTTATATCTTGGAAAAGGCCATCAAATCCTACCGTCAGTTTGCACAGCGCAATCTCAAGGAAGTCAATAAGGATATCACTATCGACCAGTGGTTGATCTTGAAGACCATATACGATAACCCTAATAGCAGCCAACGTGAAATAGCGGAGAATGTTTTTAAGGACGTAGCCTCGGTTACCCGTATGATTGAACTATTGGTGACCAAAGGGTTTTTAGCAAGGTCATTACATACCGAAGATAGACGGAGATTCGGCCTAGAGCTGACTTCGAAGGGCAGGAAGGTACAGGAAGACCTAATGCCAGTAATCCTGCAGAACAGAAATATCGCCCTTGATGGATTGAGCGCAAAAGAAATAGAGACCTTAAAGAAGCTCTTGCATAAAATCATCAATAATTGCACAAAAGTAAAACATCAAAAAGCGAAATAATCATGAGAAAAATCTCAATGCTACTCCTAGCATTTATGTACGGGATGTTCCAACCTTCCCTTGCACAAACAACTGTTGAGAAGCTTACCGGAAAAGAACAAAGGGAAGTTATTGACTCCATTACCACGATTCTTGAGGCCAATTATATCTTCCCTGAGGTAGCTTCAAAAATGAACACCCTTCTACAGGATAAACTTAAACAGGGAGCGTACAAAAAAATCAGTGATCCAAGCGAATTTGCCCAACTCTTGACGACTGATCTTCAATCCATCAGCAAAGACAAGCATCTACGGGTACGTTTTGATCCCGATGGTATTGCTCAAAGAAGAAACGCATCCCTCTCGGCCTCGGACAGTATCGCTTTTGCGGAAAGACAATTGATCAGAAGGAGAGCTGGTAACTACGGCTTTAAAGAAATCCGTATTCTGGATGGCAACATAGGTTACCTCAACCTAACCGGGTTTTCTTCTGTGGATGAGGAAGCGGGCGCTACCGCCCAGGCAGCGATGAATTTCTTAAGCAATACCGACGCCTTAATCATCGACCTTCGTCAAAATGGCGGTGGAAACCCGTCCATGATACAATTGATCACCAGTTATCTCTATGGTCCCGAACCAATACATTTAAACAGCTTTTACAATAGACCTGAGGACTCCCATTCACAAACATGGACCCTCCCCTATGTTCCCGGGAAACGCAGACCGGATGTAGACGTTTATGTATTGACCAGTGCGAATACTTTTTCGGCCGCTGAGGAATTCAGTTATAACCTCCGTAATCTGGAACGTGCCACTTTAATAGGTGAAACTACCGGGGGTGGCGCACATCCTGGAGGTACACAAATTGCCACGGACAGGTTTACGGTTTGGGTTCCCACTGGTCGGGCCATAAACCCAATTACAGAGACCAATTGGGAAGGTGTGGGGGTCGAGCCTCATATCAAGGTGTCTGCCAAAGAGGCCTTGAAAGTGGCAAAGATCACAGCTTTGGAAACGATTTTGAAACGCTCCGATATCGAAAAAAACTTTCATCTGCAATGGGCACTGGACGGTTATAAAGCGGAAAAAGATGCCGTAGTAATCGATACAGCTACACTGAAGTCATATACTGGAGATTTCGGCCCAAGAAAGATCCGTTTTAAAGAAGGTATGCTTTATTATCAAAGGGAAGGCAATCCAGAACACGAACTCATACCCATGAGTAGAGATATGTTCAGAATCGCTGAGATACCTTACTTCAGACTTCAAATACTCAAGGAGCAAGGGAAAGCGGTTGGACTTCAAGGTTTATACAGCAACGGCAGAACAGATAAAAACATGAGGTCCGAAAATTAGTGCCAAACCAGCCAACGCTGTCCCTTGCAGTACGGATGAAGGGGTTTAACCACGCGCATCAAACAGTTAAGAGGTGTAACAAAAGTTTTCTTGGAATCTCTCTAAGAAAACAACCAATTATGAAAAAGCAAGTTACACTTCTACAAATTTTACTGTTTACATCTACTTCCGTATTGCTCTCATCTTGTGCGAATAAAACCAAAAAAATGGATGAAGCGGTAGCCGAATGTTTTTCACCATGTAACGATGAGGGCTATGTTTTTTGTTACCAAGACATTGCTAATTTTCGCGAGACCCTTGATGTAATGCAATCTGGCGGAGACACCTTAGCCGCATTTGAAACCTATTTTACCAAAGCGTCACCAGGAATGAAAGGGTGGATCTCCAGATATAATTGGACACCAGATAAATTGGCCAAAAGAGTGGCCAAACAGCCCAAGTACTATGCATCCTTAGCAAATGTTGACGGTGAACTCAAAAAGTTGGAAAAAGAGATTTCCATGCATTATGATAAGATAAAATCACTTTATCCTGCCGAATTCGTTGCTATTCCTCCTACCTACTATTTCATCATGTGGGGCGGCGGAGGCAGCATAGAATTGACCGGCAATATGATCAGTATGGACTATTTTGGGTATAACGACACCTTGGACTTGAGTGAATTTGAGCAATATGGGGGGCTTTTTCCAAAAGGCTCTTTCCCTTTGGTGAGTGTTGAAGATGTTCCCCAGGTCGCTGTGCACGAAGTGGTTCATCTTTTTCAAACCTATCTGCAGGGTGAAATTGATTATGTTTCCATATATCTGGAAGATTCCAAAAATACGATGTTGGCCTATGCTATCCGTGAGGGTAGTGCTGAATTTCTCACGGATTTGGCTACTGGCCTAAAAGATCCAAAGAAACACAACTACGGTAACACCCATGAAAAAGAACTCTGGGAAAAATTTAAACCCTTATTAAACAAGCGTCCCGATGATCACAAAGGCTGGTTTTCAGGAAGGTCCGACACCAACCCTGATTGGCCATGGCAAATTGGATACTACGTAGGTCACAAGATGACCGAACATTATTACAATACCGCTGAGGACAAGGATAAAGCTTTGCTGGATATATTCACAGCTAAGGAAGAAGCCTTGTACCAAAAAATTGCTGATCTGTACGATACAAAGTTTCAATAATGCATACTAAAAACCGGAATTGCTATATCCAATCTCTCAAATCCTATTTTGGGATGGAAAGAGTTGACCCAGTTTGTTTCTAAGGCTTTATCTGCCCTTCCTTGATCATTGATGGAGTGACAACCGTCCTAAATCCCAAATGCTCCAAAGACGAATCCATACTTGTTGCCATTCTGGCGGAGACACGATAACTTGCACAATAAGAGGCGTTGCACAAAAAAGAGCCCCCCTTCATTATTTTTTCCTTGGCATAAGGATTTTGTTGGTTGAACGGATTTTCCGCACCCTTCGGATTCACCCTAGTTTGACTGTCTTTGTATTGCCTCTCATAGTACTTGCTATTGTACCAATCACTGGTCCATTCCCAAACATTGCCGGCCATGTCGTATAGGCCAAGGCTATTGGGGCCATACATTTTTACGGGCGCACTTCCCTCAAAACCATCATTTATGAGATTCTCAACAGGAAAATTTCCTTCCCAAGTATTCGCTTTTTTATCCATTATTGAAATATCATCACCCCAGAAATAAATAGTGCTCCGATTTTTCCCCCTAGCGGCCAGTTCCCATTCAGCCTCAGTGGGCAATCGTCTGCCCGCCCACTCACAATAAGCCAGTGCATCTTCATAGGCGATGTGTACCACTGGATAATTTTCCTTGCCTTCAATGGAGCTGCCCGGTCCTTTGGGGTGCTTCCAATTTGCTCCTATAGTCCATTTCCACCATTGGGAAAAATCGTAAAAGTTGGGAACGGGCTCCGCAGTTTTTTTGAACGTCAGTGAACCTGGTTTTAGGATACTGTCATGGGGCCTTGGCGTCCCTTCGGGCAGTTGTTTCTTCATTTCCTCCCAGTCGATTTCCCGTTCGGCAACGGTTATATAGCCCGTTTCTTCCACAAATCGGGCGAATTGTACATTGGTCACCTCGGTAATATCCATAAAAAATCCATCTACGGCCACGCTATGTCCTGGTTTTTCATGTTGCAGGGCCATCTTGTCATGTGGAACCGCACCTTGTTTGAAGGTACCTCCCGGAATCCATACCATGCCTACTGGCATTTTGGATACCTTGGGCATCTCTACGATTAAATTAATTTCTTGACTGCCGGTATCAGACCTTTCTGGTTTAAGTGGTTTTTTTACTTGGGATTTTTCGGCAATCCGTTCTTTGCATCCGGTAACTGAGTATGCCATAACTATTATAATCATCCAAGCTGTTAATCGTATTTGATTTTTCATTTCTTTTAGCCAATTACATATCTAAAATTCCAATCTATTTTTGTTTAACGAAAGTTATAAGATTTTCAATCAATTCCATCACTCCAAAACTCATTTTACAATTTTGTTCCCAAACAATGCATCTATCTCTATTTGTACAATAGCTGCACCATCAATTCCTGTAAATCGTTAAATGGGTGTATCGTGTGTGTAAGCCATTAGTTCTACGCCATAAGCCAAAATACCTACCAAAAAAGAGCATATATGAGAACCCGTATTACCATTGTTGACTAATTGTCGAATAAAAAATTTGGTTGTCTGGTTGTTTCCCTTAAGATCAATTTATGTTTGATGGCTATTTTTTTTGGCACTAAATCACGATCCTTGTTCAGTATTCGTAGCACCAATCTATCCAAAGCCCTTTCCCCTATTTTTTTGGCCCTTTGGCTTACCATAGTAAGTGATGGGTATATGTTTTGCGACATTTCACCATTGGTAAAACCAATAATTGAAACTTCATTGGGAATCATATAACCTTTGCGCTGCAAATGGCCATGCGTCTTAATTGCCCCCAACTCATCAGTTGCAATTATTGCATCAATAGAATTTTCATTCAGCACCTTATTCAGTTTGTTTTCAAATCCGTCATATCCATTGAGTTCAATTGTGAAAGCTTTCAACCTGAATCCAGTACTTTTTTTAAGGCAACAAAATTCTTCTTTGAACCCGGCCATTCGGTACTGGCTAACGCTAGTTGCCTTTATCGCGGTCAAAAAAACAATATTCCTGCATCCTGTATCCACCAAATACCTAAGTGCAGACCTACCGGCCTCAAAATCATCAAGTACAACTTTATCACACTCAACATGGTCACAAACTCGGTCTACCATTACCATTGGCACATGCATATTCAACCTTGTCAAATGGTCATTTATACCAGCAGATTGTGTCTGTTTGGATAACGACATAATCACCCCATCTACAGAGTGGTTCATAAAACTATCTACCAACTTCCTTTCCATATTCAGAGACTCGTTCGAAAAACAGATATAACTCCTCAAGCCCCTTTTCTTAGCCCTGGCTTCAATACCTTGCACCATTATCGAAAAAAAAGAACTGGATATATCTGGCACTATAATACCTATGGAGCCAGTATTCTTACTTTTGAGTGCTCTAGCTGTACTATTGGGCTTATAACCTTGCGCAATGGCGATCCTCTTGATGCGCAAACGGGTATTCATGCTTATCTCTGGGCTGTTGTTGAGTGCCTTGGATACAGTTGACACTGATACATTGGCAATGCATGCTATTTCTCTTATGGTGGTATTAAAACCCATGATTTTTTATAATTGCACAGTCAAAACCTGAAATAACTCCCTTCTTTCTTTTTTGAATTCCCCGAATGACCTCAAGAATATAATTATGCCTTTGAAAATTGCTCTTTTTAGTTTTTCAATTTGAATTTTTACTCGCATGCAACATTTGGTCAAGGCGCATCGATAGTTCATCCTTTATGTTTTTGTAATCAGTCTGTCTTGCAAGATTTCTCCATTCAAGGGAATCAGTTTTATGATCATATAGCTCTTCCGAGCCGTCTCTATACCTTATGTATCGCCATCTTTCTGTTCTAATGGAATTTTCTCCCTCTCCATTTTGTGTCAAAGAAGGGTAATCCCATTCAACGTCTGAATCCTTGAGCAAGGGTAACAAGCTTCTACCATCATTCTTTGTGTTTTGAGGTAATCCTGCCAATTCCAGCAA
This sequence comes from Allomuricauda sp., assembly GCA_028284725.1. Taxonomy (GTDB): domain Bacteria; phylum Bacteroidota; class Bacteroidia; order Flavobacteriales; family Flavobacteriaceae; genus Flagellimonas. The sequence goes on from JANQRD010000232.1 coordinate 21,280, forward strand.
AGTGGGGTATAGATCAATAAGATTGACCGTTCTGCCTGTTCGTGATTTCGAAGTAGTGAGCCCTGGAGCTTTTATGATCAAAGGCACCCTACAGGCTTCTTCCCATAATGTGAATTTCTTATATCGGAGCTTTTCACCTAGATGCCACCCATGATCACCCCATAAAACCACTATGGTATTCTCAAAATATGGACTTTTCTCAAGCGCGTCCAGAACAACGCCAACACAATGATCAGCATATGCAATATTTGCCAAATAGGCACGAACGGCCTCCCTTTCTTTCCCATACTTTTTAATTGTTTTATACTCAGAGGTAGCCTCTTTATAATTCCCAACGTCTTCAAGATCAGTCTGAAGTATTTTGGGCATTTCCAAGCTATCCGGAACAAAGAGGTCAAAAAACTCTTTGGGGACTCTCCATTTCAAATGCGGCCTATAAATACCAAGACCTATAAAAAAAGGTTTATCATGTTCTTGAAATAAAAGGTCAGCGGCCCATTTTGCATTTAGATAGTCTTTCGTCTCTTCAATTGGAATATCCACCCCTGCCCAATCCATATTATTGGGCATTTCCCCTTTTGGTATGCCATTTTCCAGGAATCCCTCTTTTATATTTGGCTCACCATAAGTGCCCGAAATGTTTTCCCATACATCCCAAGTGTGGTTGCCATTTAAATGCTCATGATACACTTTGCCCCTGGAAAAGGTTTTATACCCATATTTTGAAAAGTACTGGGGCATCATCAGTGAGTTTTGTATCAACGTCACTTCAAACATTTCTTGGCCATTTTGGTATACCCCACTGGTCGAGGGTCTATAACCCGACAGAATCGCAGCACGTGATGGGTTACAAGCCGGAGCCGCAGTATACGCTCTTTCAAATACAAGTCCTTGTGCAGCAAGCTTGTCCATATTTGGCGTATAGGCTTGGGGGTGCCCTTCCAAAAACCCTGTCCAGTCATTCAAATCATCAACGGAAATAAACAGAATATTGGGTGTCTTCTTAACTTCTTTTTTTTCGGAAGCCTCGAAATCCTTGCATCCATTTAAAAAAATGGACAAACAAGCAAAAATGATTGAAAAAAGGCATCTTGACCATCTCGGTTTTTGTGTCTCGTTCATTGCCTATAATTTTCAGTTTTCTGTTTTGACTTTTTTAATGGAGACCTTTTTTAGGTTTTTTCCTTCATCATCCAAGTAGAAAGGTTCAAAATCGCTTTCCGAGACCCAACCTGCCTTAGGGTTTTTCCCGTTCATGTAGTCCTCATAAAAATTGCTCGACTTCACGAGCGGGTAGCTTTCATAGAGGTGGCCATAGCCTTGTATTCTGAGATCATTTTGGGCCTTCAAATGGTGATAAAGTTTCTCTTTTAGTTGCTGTTTAATACTTATAAGGTTTTCTTCCTGTCCCAGATTATTCATGCAATACGGATCTTTCTTAATATTATAGAGTTCTTCAGAGGGTCTTTTGCCAAAATTCAACTTCCAAAATTTTTTGCTGATGCCTTTTCGTCTCATTTCGAGTATTTGGGTCTTAGTGGGACTGCCATCTGAGTTGAGATAGCCGGTCTCGGGATTCCCTGAAGGCCATCTGTCCACTTCAAAATTCCGGATGTAGAGCATTGAATCTTTGTAAATACCCCGGATGGGATATCCTTGATCTTTAGGTCGACCCACATCGTGACGTTCTTTGCCAACAATTACATAATCGCGCCATTTTTCTATGGCACCCGATTTTTCTGACCTGATAATCCCCATAATGCTTTTGCCGGTCGCGGGATGCATTCCTGAAGTGTTCCATTCCACTCCCGCAGCTTCCAAAACCGTTGGGGCCAAGTCGATAAAACTTATGAAATCCTCAATTTTTCTACCCTTCACTTTCATCATCTCAGGCCATGAAATCGTCATGGGCACATGGTTAGCCTTTTCGTACTGGTCACCCTTTACCCTTGGGAACGGCATACCATGGTCCGAGGTGACGATAATCAATGTGTTTTGGAGCTCTCCTTTCTTTTTTAAGAGCTGTAAGACCTTCTGAATATGTTTGTCGAAAGATTCAATTTCAAAGGCATAATCGAGCATATCGTTTTGTACGACCTCATTTTCAGGCCAATATGGAGGGAAATCCTGAATCATATCGGTCGTTTTTTTGGCCAACCCTGCCCCGCTGCCATATTCATAACCTCTATGCGGTTCTAAAGAACCGATCCAAAAGCTCCAAGGTTTTCCTTTTGGCACACTATTTAAAAAGTCCTGAAAATTTCCACTGTAGTCATTGTCCGAAATATGGGGCGTAGGCGGCTCCAAGGTCTTTGCATCAAAAAGCGGCCCAAGCAATTGTCTTGGCTTTCCATCTGATGTCAGCGCTGCTCCGGGGGCATAACCTTTACCAGTATATCCTGTAGCATAACCATGCTCAGCCAATACTTCTTGGTAAGTTTTGAACTTTGGCGGAAAATAGATGACGTGGTTTGCGGCCGCATCGAGCTGCCATGGATTTCTTCCGGTAAGGATAGATGCCCTAGAAGGGGAGCATTTGGCATTAGGAGTATACGTATTGCTAAAAAGAATACCGTCTTTTGCAATCTTATCGAAACCAGGGGTGTTCACGTATGAACTTCCATAAACGCCCAAATCCAGTCCTGCATCATCAAAAACCAAAAAGAGAATGTTCGGTCGGGAATGTTGGGTCTCTTCTTGCCCCCAGATCATAATCGCGGATAAAAAATAGAGCAAAGCCAAAAGCTTGGTGGTTTTAGGAAGATTATGATTTAATTTTAAGATCATTTCATCGTAGATTTTAATTGTCCTTTTCTTTTATCATCGCCTTTTTTATAGGATTCCCAACCTCCTACACTTTCTGCCTTCGGCAACACATGGATCCTCTTAAATTCTTGGACCATCAAAGCTTTCATTTCCTCTACTTTCTCCGGATGCTCATGAGCAAGGTCATTGGTCTCTGAACGATCCTTCTTAATGTCGTACAATTCAAATTTTGCATCTTCTTTGAAACCATTCGGGGTAAAAACATTTTTGCGACTTACCAGTTTCCAGTCCCCGATACGAATCGCTGGGTATCCCCAGTGCTCAAAGGTCAACACACGGTCGGCACTAGCCTGGCCGTTTAGGATCTCAAAAAGACTTATCCCTTCCATAGGAGTAATAATGTTTCCGTTATACTTGCTGGGATATATGGCATTGGCCACGTCAACACATGTGGCCATGACATCGTTGAAATGGGCGTAGCGATTGTTGAAAATGGCACCTTCTTCTAGCTTTCCCGGCCAATGTGCAATGAACGGGGTACTTATGCCCGCCTCATGTGTAAACATTTTGTAAAGTGAAAAAGGAGTGTTACTGGCATTCGCCCATCCCGAACCATAACTGAACAACGGACCGTCTGGACCACCCAGTCGCTCCAAGCTTTCACCTTTATGCAACACATTGGGATTCAATAAGGAATTACCATGCACACGGGCATTAAGGTCGGGATATTCAAAGCCAAAAGTATCCCATTCACCACAGGCACCATTATCACTCAAAAAAAGGATCAATGTGTTTTCGAGTTCTCCATTGTCCTTTAAATATTGAATGATACGACCGATATTTTGGTCCATATTGTCGACCATTCCGGCATATACAGCCATTCTTTTGGCAAGGTCGGCCCGCCTGTCTTCATCCAAAAGATTCCACGCCGGGTTTTGTTTTCCATCACCCGGAATACCTTTGCCAATGGCACTTTTTGGCCGGACCATCTGACTTCTTTCAGAAAGCTGAACGTCTTGTGTGACCACGCCCAATTCTTTCATCCTTTGAAATCGCCTGGCGCGTATGGTATCCCAACCCACACTGTAGGTGTCGATATATTTTTCAGAGTCTTTTGGCCAAGCCTGCACCGGAAAATGAACGGCCTGATATGAAACGTACATGAACCAAGGTTGATCGGGGGTTTCCTGACCCATCTGCAAGAAATCTAAAGTGTAATCTGTGATGGCGTCGGTTGCAAAGAACTCACCTTCTTTGTATTTGCGTTCTTCTCTTCCTTTAGGAAAGCGTTGCATCCACTTAGGTTCAAAACTATCCACACCATAATCTTCGAGAAATCCATAGAATTCCTCAAAACCCCTGTCAGTGGGTCCAGGATAGTTCACGTGCCACTTACCGGCACCAAACGTTCGGTACCCAGCCTCTTTCAACACTTCGGCAATAGTTACTGTGTTTGAAGTCAATTTGCCCCTATACCCCGGGAGATCCCTATCTTTGGCGGCCATTTCGCCCATTCCAGCCTGATGGGGATAGAGCCCCGTCAATAATGAAGCACGGCTGGGGCAGCATCTAGCGGAATTGTACATTTGGGTAAATCTCACACCATTTGCAGCAAGATCATCAAGGTTCGGCGTATTGATTTCACCGCCATAGCAACCCAAATCGGAATAGCCCAAATCATCGGCCAAGATGACTAGTATATTGGGCCTGTTTTTTATATCGGTGTTTTCTTGAACGTTGTCCATTAGTTTTTTATCTCGACAACTGAACAAAGGCGACAAGATGAGAATAAGCAACAGAATTAGTTGTAATCGCTCTCTTTTATTGGTTATCGGTTTATTCATATTAAGTCAATTGTTTTTATTCATCTTTCCACGGCCATGGCTTGGCGTTGGTCCTCACTGCCCATGATTCCCATTCGCTACGCAATTTCTCTGCGATATTGGGGTACTGGTCTATGATATTATTGGTTTCTGTTCGATCCAATTCCATATTGTAGAGTTCAAGCCGAGCATTATCTCCTCTGTCTGAGGTAACTATTTTGTATTTTCCTTTCCGAACGGCTTTTCGCCCCAAATGTTCCCAAAACAGTGTTCTTTCGATTTCAACATCTTCATTGAACATTGGTTTCAAGCTCACTCCTTCCATTGGGATAATGGTTTGGCCATTAAACTGTTTGGGATATTCTGCCTTGGCAACATCGATACAAGTGGCCATTAGATCAATGACATGCGACACCTGTTCTCGTTTTTCGTTTTTAGTTTTTATGCCCTTTGGCCAGTGGACAATCAAAGGTGATGCAATACCTCCCTCATGTAGAAATCTTTTGTAATAACGAAAAGGAGCATTGGATGCAGAGGCCCAAGATTTGCCCACACTGAGATAGGTGGTATCTGCTCCCGGAATAATGCTTGGCAAATTGAATCTATGTATTTTCCTTCCATCGGGTGTAGCAGTAGGAATATTTTGTTTCCACCATCCGTGGTTTACTATGTCTTCGGCACTTGCTCCATTGTCGGAAAGAAAAAAAATCAATGTGTTGTCGAGTAGTTTTTGTTCCTTCAACATGGTGATTATGCGACCTATCCCTTGATCCATCCGATCCACCATGGCCGCATGAACCTGCATACGAGACGCCTCCCAAAGTTTATTTTCAGCTTGTGACCATTCAGGAACATCAGATTCCTTCTCAGAAAGTTTTGCTTCTTTATCGAGTAATTCTTCTTCAATCAAATTATGCAACCGATTCTGCCGAAGCCTATCCCAGCCTTTGTCATATGCAGTATCGTACTTTTTTATGTCTTCTTCCAAGGCATGTAATGGCCAGTGTGGTGCAGAGTAGGCCAAATACATGAAAAAAGGATTGGAAGCTTCTCTCCTATGTGTTTTCAACATGGCTATGACAGAATCTGTAACTGCATCCGTGTAATAAAAATCCTCCGAAGGGACTGGTAGGAGTCGGTTGTCTTTTGTAAGTGTTTTGGTATGATAATAGCCACTACCACCAAAACCATCTAAACTACCATAAAATTTGTCGAACCCTCTTTGCAACGGCCAATTGTGCTTCTGGTCGCCATCCATAAATGCGGTAAGGTGCCATTTGCCGGAGAGGTAGGTATGATACCCCGCCCCTTTGAGCACTTCTGCGATTGTAACGCTTTGCCCATTTAAATCGCCCCGGTATCCTTTTAGCCCCAAATCTTTGTTCATGGCCCCGATTCCAGTTTGGTGTGGATACAGACCACTTATCAGGCTAGCCCGAGTAGGTGTGCACCGGGCATTGTTGTAGAATTGCGTGAATCTAATTCCGTTTTCGGCCAATAGATTAAGGTGCGGGGTATTGATCTCCCCACCATAGCAACCAAGGTCGGAATAGCCCAAATCATCGGCCATAATAAGCAGTATGTTGGGCCTATCATCTTGTTTTGCCACCTCCTTTGATTCCTTTTTAGGGGTACAGCCAAGTACAATTGCCGCTCCTAAAAGAACCATTGTGTTTAATTTTAAACTACCTATCATCTCAATATTTGTGGCGCTTTAGTTGTTCCTGTCCTACTCTTCGAGGAAACAGCCTGTCTTTTTCTTGTTCTCTATATTCGTTGTCTTGTCGATTATCATGGTTCCAATGGTTCTAAAACCCTTTTTCTTGGCCTCGGGAGTAAATTCTATACTCAATGATTTTCTGTCCACTACTTCTGGAATGACATCAATCTCCTTTAGCTCCAACTCCATTTTGTTCCCGGATACCCTGCCGACCAAATAGTTTACCGTGGGGTTCCATCCAAAAAGACTTCCATGCGCGATTTGCTGTACGCTATTTTTCTCGGTGCAGGTTACGTCATGTACCTCTCCACAGAGATAGAGATCTACTTTATATTTGGACAAAGTCCGCCATAAGGGGGATTCCTCGGATTTTTCCAACATCATTCCGCTGGAGTGCATTCGGTTAACTGGACCAAGTATTGGGGTGTGACCCATAACAATAATATGGTCTACCTCTCGGTTCTTTTCCAATACCTTATCCAGCCATTTTAATTGTTTGCCCGTGACCTGGGCGACAATATGACCCTCATCACCCTTACCAGGCTCGAACACATCGACAGCTATAAAAAGACTGTTTTTATGTATGAAGTAATATGCTAAGCCTTTCATATGATCTGGACCATTCAAGGGCATTTGCATATATTGCCTGAACTGTTGTTCAAAGACAGGTACCAATTTTGCCTTTTCTTTTGGCCACGGATTGTCGCCAATCTCGTGATCGCCCACAGCCACATAGTATTTTAGGCCATGGGCCTCCATCCTTGCCTTCCATGCTGGATAAAAAATTGCGGCTTCTGCTTCGATACCATCTTTGGTGGGTTCCAATTTACTTGGCCATCTTCCATTGACTAAATCTCCAGCTACCAATACGAAATCGGGATTTTCAGCCTTTACAGCATTTAGAAAAAAGGCCAACCCTTCTTCAAAACCAGGATGCGGGTAGTATGTGTCTTTGTTCAGAAAATCGGGCACGCTTACAAATGTCCAAGTCTTCTGTTCGTTGACAACTTGTGATTGTGTTCTACAGGAACCGAACATCAATAACAGACAGCAGAGAAAAAAATCCCTGTAAATCTGATTTTTTATGCGATCATTAATCAATCTCCTCATTTTTTTCTACACACTTATTTCTTTAGTCATCAAAGCCCAAATCCTCTCCTTTATGAACGGCCAGACCTATTTGCTCCTTGCTCAGTTTACGCCCGTTGTACCAGAGCATCCACTGGTCGTTTTCTTCATCAAATATGACATAGGGTTTATAACAGGCATCCCGGTCCCATCCTTTTTGACTTGTTTTGATGATGGGGTTTTGAGGGTGTCGTTCCCAATCGGATATTCCGTCCCTTGAGCGCGCCACACCTATCTGTGCCCAATGCACATCATGGAAACCGATATAGAACATATAGTACCAGTCCCCATGCTTGACCACTTGGCATGCGGTGACTTTTTCATACTCCCAATCACTGTTTTTATCGGCTTTAAAAATGGGATTACCAGTATGTTTGTCCCATTTAAGACCATCTTTGCTTGAGGCATAACCAATGGCGTCGGGCTCATATTGCTCCCCGCCTGAATACCACATCTGATAAAGACCACTGGACTCATCCCATATCACATGAGGGCACATGATGGCATTTTTTTCCCATGGGACATCGGGTTTGATAACCGGTTGTTCTTGGGCTCTTTCCCAGTCGATACCGTCCGCACTGGTGGCTAGACCAATTTCAGACCTACTTTCGGGTTTGGATATCTGCCCTGTGTACCACATCTTGTAGTCCCCATCGTCCTTGATCACCACGGGGCGGTTTACTCTGTCCTCCCATTTGGAACCCGTGTTCGGCCCCAAGGAAATTCTTGGGGTATCCCAATTCTTTCCAGCAGGACTTTCAACCAACGCGATGCTTTTTTCTGGTCGCCAAGAGAACCACATTCGGTATTTGTCATCTTCCTTTAACAGGGAAACATCAAAACAGGTTCCTAAATCACCTCCCAAGACAGGGTTACCTTCATATTTTTCCCACCCCGCATTCGTTTCTTCATATGATGTAGTGACCGGAGGCAACTTGACCTCTATTTTGTCCAATGCCGTCTTGGCGGAGACTTTTTCCCCATTTACAAAAATCATCAACCCCTTACCTAAATCATATCGCTCACCAGTCTTGTCATAGACCACAGCTATTTTTCTACCTCGATATAAAATATTGTCCATTCGAAAATAATCCCACTTACCTTCAGGGACTAAAGGATTGACTTCAAGTATTTCATCTGCCCGAGGTCTTAGACCAATCAAACCTGTTACCACAAGGTCTATAAAACCCGAGTGGTTATAATGGATGCCCCGATCCTTATCCTCCCTATCGTTCTCATACATGATTTTGCGGGAAATCCAATCTCCCGTATTGGGGTCTATGCTTTCACCTATCCAATTCACTTCTTTCCCATCATCAAACCCAAGTTTGTGGGCTGCTGCATAATCATGCAATACTTGTAGATAGTCCTGTTTGTCCACAGTGCTTTGTTCATAGCCATTCAGCAGATTGGCCATGGCAATCAGGGCCTGTGTGGTTGCAAAAGGCCATGAGGGGCCGTTCCAGAAGCACATATGTCCATTCTCATACATGAAATCAGGATGGCGTTGTTCCGCAGTGGTAAGGCCGTTCGAGGTATAGAAACCGTCTTCATCCATAAGCTCAGACCATGCCTTTTCGCCGGTGGAGTCCGGGATGTTGAAATACCACGGAATGTAGCCCGTCAACTCTTTTGCGTCTGACAATGTTGGACTGGCCGACTGATCTATGGAGGATTTAAAGAACTGTGCATTTTCGTCCCATAAATGTTCTTGTATCAATAATTTGAGCTGTACGGCCTTGTCCAGGTATTTTTGTTGAATATTTTCCTCCCCGGCCAGTTCGGCAATCTTTGAAAGTGCCAATGCGTTGGCGTACATATAAGAATTCGTGGCCACCCTGAATCCTTTGTGTGCGAGGCCCGCCCTATAGACCTCTTTGTGCAAAAGGTTGCCTTTCTTAACTATGTCGGGCACTCCGCTGATACTGAATTCCATGCCCTCACGGGTATCGATGCTCCAGAACAGACCCTGTTCCGTCATGTGCTTTTTTTCAAAAGATTCATAGAAATCGACCATTTTGGGAAGCAGTGCAGTAAGAGACTCCTTATCCTTGGTCACCAAATATCTTTTGTACAATGCATCGATGATCCAGTTGGAGTAGCGGTCCACCTGCCCTTTTTCAAACCAAAAATTGGAATAGTCGTCCAGGTAACTGGTTTCATGAAACCATCGAAACTCGTTGTACTGGTGTCCTACGGGGCAGACAATGGTATTGGCCGGCCCGGACCAGGGCACATCTGGCAAAAATTCGGTCATCACAAAAGATTCCCTGGTCTTTTTGATATGCTTCCGCAATGTCCACCATCTAAAATAGTAGGTGTTCTCTATGGTACTGTCCGGACACTCGAATAAGGGAATCTGTCCTTTAAGCCAGGCCCAAGCCTTGTCGTTTGTCACATAGGATTTGGTCGCATACCTGTCTTCAGCATTGAACTTTTCAATGTAACCTTTGAACTTATCCGAATCCATCTGAGCGAACTCTACTTTTTGCGTCTCTTTCTTTTCTTGCTCTTTACAACTGTGGATTTGTGCGAGTATCATCACCAGTAGAACAATACCTATTACTTTGTTTTTTTTCATTCTGATTCGTTGATTGTATTATTGTTATTGCGCTCTTATTTTATATTTCTTATCTGTTGGACTTTTATACTCAAGCTGTCGACCAGTGTTTTGTTTTCTTCAAGCTCCGCTACATTTATGGTTTCATCAGGGTCTTTTAAGTGATCATAAAGCATACTAGCCAGTGAGGTACCGTTTTCAGAAAACCACTCTGTATAGGCATATCGGTCTGTTTTGATGAAATCGGAGTTTTTCCACCTTCCGTAGATTGCTTCTTTTCCCTTAGAATTGGGGTTGTCCAATAAATGTGCGAAGCTCTCGCCCTGTAGATGCTCCGGCTTCGGTAATTTGGCCAAATCCGTAAGGCTGGGATAGATGTCCACAAATTCCACAAGGCCCTGTATTTTATGTCCTCCTTTTCTGTCTGGAATGGATACAATCAGAGGAGCTTGCATGGCTACATTGAATGTTGAATGTTTGCACCACAGCCCATGTTCACCCAAACTCCAGCCATGATCTCCCCATAAAACAATAATGGTATTGTTGGTCAAATTCAATCGATTAAGTTCATCTATGACCAGCCCTATTTGAGCATCAACATAACTAACACTGGCATAATAACCATGAATCAGTGTACGGGCCATTTCATCGGAAACCCCTCCATCTTTGGGAATGTCATCGTAAGTACGAAGTTCCGAGAAACTGTGTCGAGCTACTTCAGGACCATGGATTGGAAACTTTATAGAACGAGAAGACCCAATAGTGTTGGGGTCATGCATATCCCAATAGCCATTTGGTGCGTTGAAGGGAAGGTGGGGTCTGATAAACCCAACTGCCATAAAAAATGGGGTGCCGTCCTGTGATAATAATTGAAGCTTTTCAATGGCCTTTTTGGCAATTTTTCCATCGTGGTAAGCACTGTCAACTGCTTCTGCTTTTTCGTATGAAGGTTTTTTTTCTTTGTTTTTAGGCAATTGATAATTCAATCTTTGCCTACCAGGTGATCCCGGTTCAAAGGCCTGGGGGTTCCATGGAGGCTCGGTCCAGCTTTGCAGGGCATCATCCTGCCAGTGATGGACCACCTTCCCTAAGCTCAGTGTACTATATCCATTGTTCTTAAAAAGCTCAGGAAGTGTAATGATTCCAGGAGCATCTTCATTGATATAACTTTTATAAGTGAGAAAACGATTGGGAGTAGGTCGCAGACCGGTTAAAATACTGGCTCTCGATGCCCCACAGACGGGTACGTTGCAGTACGCTCTTTCGAATAAAAAACCTTTTTTGGCGAGTGCATCAATATTGGGGGAATGTACCTGTGATTTGCCGTAACAACCTAGTTCGGGACGCAAGTCGTCCACTGCAATAAAAAGCACATTGGGCCTTTGATTAGAGTGTTCTTTTAGCTTGGTTTTTGAAACGGTACACCCAGCCAGGAACATTAAGGTCATAACGGTGCCATACTTTGCTAAAGGCATTTTTGGACCCATACAGAAATCCCAAAGTTCAAGCATTGTATGTTTCATATTTCTTATTCCCATTTGTATTTGTATAATCCGTAGCTATTTTTTTTCGGAAGTTCAAATTCAATGCTTCCATTTGTGCCTGTGGTGGTTTTGAAATCCTGGCCCTGGCCAAGAATGTTGGCAATAGTGATGTTTTTCCCTTTTGGGAGCCATGTGTCAATAGTGGCATTTTGGTTTTCAGTATTTTCCCTAAAAACCAGAAAGTACCCTGTATTGTTCTTGCCTATGGACTGGAAACCAGTCCATGATCTGCCCGACGGCTCTTCCCCAATGGGCAAGATGGTGCCCGAATGCATATCGTGCATGTGCTTTTTGTATTCCTTTACGGTTTGGGCAATCGAAAATGCCCCTTCAGGTAGGTTGCTCCCCTCGAACCAGGCCAGAGGCTGTCCCATCATGGTTATTGCGAATTGATAGTCAAAGGGAAGATTGTATGGTGCAAATGAATTTTTTTCACCATATTTTTCGATATTTCTCCACTTGTTCAAAAATTCAAGTTGAAATCCCTCGATAGGCACATATCGAGCAAGCATCCATGCATTCCTAAGGGTCCAATGTGGATAGTAGTTGACCCAATCGGTATACCTATTTTCCAAAAAAACATTGCCATATTCCTGCATATAGTGATAACCTGCCCGTCTACCTGCGGTAGCATCCAAATTAAAGACCACCTTTCCCTTAGTCTCCTCCAGTACTTTATCAAAAAGCTTTCGTAAATTAATCTCAGCCTCTTTATCCGGCAGTTCGATGCCATCAATTTTGAAATTGGTAATATTGTAGTTCTTATGGATTGAAAGGAGTATCTCCGCATCTTGTTCCCAGTTTTCATAACTATTGGCATCGCTTGGGTGAAACCAAAGCGCTAATCGAACGCCGAGTTTTTCCGCTTTTTTTAGAATAGGCTCCAGTCCATTCGGAAAACGTTCTGGGTGTGGTCGCCAACTCTCGGCATCCCATTGGCTCCACAATTTGCCAGTTGGATCCTTTGAATTCTTGGAAAGCCCTTTTTGCCAACCGTCATCAAGCTGAAAATGCGAAATCCCCATTTTTGCAGCAGCTTCAAGTTCCCTTAGCGCAAAGTCCTCGTTCAACTTTCCGTCTTGGCCACGATCGCCCCAAGTATTCATCATGATCATCTCATCGCGGTCAGGGTCAATTATCCGTAGGTTTTTTTGATAGGTCCTTAATGCGGTAAGTTTAGACAACTCATCCGTTGTGGCGACACCTAAAACAACACTGTAGGCCCTAGTCCACTCTTCTTTTTTTATATCCGATGATGCCAGTCCCAATCCGATTGCTTGAATCTCGTTCGATTTGGAATAAAAATCGTATCCTGGATAGTGTAATTGCTTATCCGAAAGCGGGGCTTCCTTTACCATAAACAGTTGTTCGCCATTGCTTAAATCTTTTGCAAACAGCAGGTTTCCCTTTAACAACAATGGCCTGGTAAAAGCGAAAAAAGAAGTTTTATCCACAAGCGTATTGTTGATGTCGGTCACATCCTTGAAATCAACCAATTCAAATTTCCAATGGCCATGATCAAAGGTTAACTTATCCAGAACGGGAAAAGGGCTTTCTTTTTCCAATTGTTTGAGCATCTTTTTTTCCACTCCAGACATTCCATCAATAGCAGTCTGGGCTGTAGTCCAATCTCCTTCAGCAATCCCCTTCACATAAAAATCACAAGCAATTGCCGGAGTATACGGATAGATTCGAAACACTTTTTTTAAAAAGAGCTGGCCATATCCCACTGTCACCTCTGCCCGCAAATGTTCGGGAAAAATACTTGTGCTCTCTATCCATGTTGTCTTAAAAGTCCCTCCACCAATTTGTTTTGATTCCGATGGAAAAGAGCTAGCTCGATTGTCCCCAATAAGATGCCATTTTTGGTCATTTTCCCTGTTTGTTATAAAGGTGGCTGCCAAATCACCATTGTTCCATAAAAAACCCCTTTCAATCTTGCTGTTGCCGATGCGAAGCGTATCATTTCTAAGCTCAGTATAGCAATCCTTAAACTGGTACGACTGCCCATTGGTTTGACCATAGAAAAGAAAAGCCACCAGAAAACCGAAGAGTATTTGCCCGATGCAGGTATCTCCATGTATTGACTTGGGAATTTTGCTCATCTTATTGTTTTAGGATATCAAATTTGTAGACAGTGGTGTGGTGGTAGGTTTGGCCAGGATTTAACACAGGACTGGGAAAGTGCACCTTGTTTGGAGAGTCAGGAAAGAATTGGGACTCCATGCAAAAACCACCGTGTTTGACAATGGGCTTGCCATATTTGCCAATCTGTGTCCCATCAAGAAAGTTTCCGGTATAGAATTGCAAGCCGGGTTTTGTAGTAAACACCTTTAGAATTCTTCCCGATGTTGGCTCAGTCACCTCTGCCGCAATCCCCAACTCGTTTCGCTCTAAATTGTTGAGTACAAAATTGTGGTCATAACCTCCCATGACACGGTCAATTTCTTTGCCTATGGATTTTGATGTCAAAAAATCCATCGGAGTGCTTTTTACGGAAAGGATTTCACCTGTCGGAATGAGCGTTTCATCCACTGGCGTATAAAAATCGGCATTGATATACACCTCATGTCCCAAGACATGTTGCATTTCATTTGCATCATTCCCCACACTATTAAGATTGAAATAGGTGTGATTGGTAAGGTTGATGACAGTGGTTTTGTCTGTCCAGGCCTTATATTCTATGATTAGTTCGTTCTTATCCGTTAGACTATAATCGACCTGTATGTCCACATTCCCTGGATAGGCAGACGAATCCTCTGAGCTATGGTAGGTAAGTCTAAGTTTTTCGTAAGGGTCTCCATCAATAATTTCTGAGAACCAAAGCACTTTATCAAAACTTTCTCTTGAACCACCATGCAAATGGTGAACACCATTGTTGACAGTTAGATTGTATTCACGACCATTCAAATCGAATTTTGCGTTACCTATTCTATTGGCATACCTTCCAACTAAAACACCGAAGTAAGAAGTGTTTTTGTTGAGCAATTCCTTAAAGGATCCATATCCGATGACAATGTCTCCGCTTTTTCCATGTTTATCCAGGGTATGGATGGAGACCACCGTGCCCCCATAGTCGGTTATCTTTACTATTGTTCCATTGGTGTTTTTTAAAGTAAAAAGAGAGACTTTTCTACCATCCGGCATGGTACCGAAATCCTCTCTTGAAATATTGGAAGGTTCACTTCCTTTATTACTATGCCCAGTCAATGTCATCATACATAGCATAATAGCTAAAAAAAGCCGTTGTCTTAATTCTTTATGTGCACTCTTAAATCCCATGTCGATCATATATAGGCTTTTCCTGAATTCAATATCTATCTATTTCATCACCATCGCGTGGTGCAATTTGATCTTCATACGGCTTTATACCACTAATGTGATTTTCTGCAAGTTGTCTTAACTCTTTAACCTTTTCAGGATATTTATCCGCCACGTTGTACTGTTCCGAGGGGTCCTCACCCAGGTGAAACAACAATGGAGGGGTATGTTCCATGTTGTAATATTTTCGAAACCCAGCAATTCCCCTGGTCTTAAAATGAAGTTTAAAATTCCCCTTACGTACCGCAAAAAGCTGTCTGCCTACGTAGAAGAACATTTCTTTCCGACCACTTTCATTTTTCTCAAACAACGTTGGGGTCAAATCATATCCATCCATCTCCCTATCATCTGGAAAAGAGGCACCGGTAATCTTGCATATGGTAGGGAATACATCCAAGGTGGCCGCCATATCCCTAATAATCCCATTTTTCAGTTTACCTTTCCACCTAAAAATGGCAGGAACCCGCATGCTTCCTTCCCAAGTCTCACCTTTGCTTCCCCTAAATTGCCCAGCGGATCCACCATGTTGATCCAACATTTTCCAAGGTCCATTGTCTGAAGTAAAAATCACCAGTGTGTTTTCTTCCAAACCTTCTGCCTTTAATGCCTGCATTACTTGTCCTAAACTCCAATCAATTTCTTCGATGACATCACCATAAAGACCTCTCTCGCTTTTTCCCTCGAAAGATTGGGAAGCAAACAACGGTACATGGGGCATACTGTGCGATAGAAAGAGGAAAAAGGGTGACCTCTTGTTCTCTTCAATAAATTTTATGGCTTGCTGGGTAAACCTTTTGGTTGCCGTATGTTGTTCGAATGGACGTTCGATGATTTCCTCACCTTCCATCAGCGGAACATTGTAATATGAAGTTTTCGGATTCTGATAAAGTACCTTTGTCATCTTTTGGGTCTTGTTCATATCATTACTGTAGGGAATGCCATAGTAGTAGTCAAAACCATTACCTGTAGGCAGGTATTTTGTGTCCTTGTGCCCCAGATGCCATTTACCAATACAGGCGGTTGCGTATCCAACATCTTTTAAAGATTCGGCAATCGTAATTTCATCTGCAGGCAGCCCCCTCACGGAAGATGACCAAAAAACACGCCTTTTATCGCTGCACATACCGTTGCGTATCGGTAAACGACCTGTCAATAGTGCAGCTCTACTGGGAGTGCAGACACTGGCTGCCACATAAAAATTCGTCCATCTTTGACCCTCATGGGCCAATTGATCTATATTCGGTGTGTTAATGGTTGGATGACCATAGACTGATGCATCACCATAGCCCATGTCATCTGCCAAAATAAGGACAATATTGGGCTTTTTCCTTGCTTGTGGGTTTTGTGCTGAGGAAATAGTGCCAAGCATCATCATCATCAAAAGGAGTAAAACCTTCACTTTTTCAATTTTGTATTCACTGAATGTGGACATTGTTATGGCCATATTTGATTGATATCTGTTCCCGTTAGAAGGGCTTTTAGATTTTTTGGGGGTTCATAGATTGTTTTTAAAGTCTTGTATAGAGGAATTGCCGATAAAGACAACCGTTGTAATTTTAATCACGAAGGGTGCTCCCATTGCAAAAAGAAATGCGGAAGTACCCCTCTCGTGACTAAAAAACTAACTCAAACTAATAACTCTCGAAATTGCTTACAGTTTTCTTATCAATATCCATCGTTTTGGGTTAGATTGGGGTTGATTATTATCTCACTCGCTGGAATGGGATACAAGACTTTATGTGGAGCAATACCATCTTGTGCAAATTCATCTTGTGACATTACTTCAAAGAAAGTGCCCCAGCGTACCAAATCAAACCTTCGCTTTAGTTCATAACAAAGTTCCAGTTCCCTTTCCAACCAAACTGCATCTCTAAATTCTTCTTGGCTTAAACCGGCCAATGGTGGCAAACCCGCCCGATCACGAATTTCATTGATGGCCTCATAGGCATCTGTTGTAGGGCCGTTTGCTTCGTTCTCAGCTTCGGCAATCATTAAAAGAACTTCTGCATATCGGTATATGGGAAAATTGTTTGGAGCTCTCCTGCCAAAATCCCTCCAGGCGTTATAGTCCCTACCAGAATCGAAGAATTTTCTTGTGAACGGTCTTTGTTCCTTAGGGTTTCGGCCCTGATTAAATTCTAAATAGTTGTATACCCTTGGCGGTGATGTGTTTGACCCAGTCTCGGTGCTGAGTATAACGGTATCCAAAGAAACCAACTGTCGCTCATCACCGGTGGTAAACTTGTTAAAGAGGTCCAAACTGCCAATGAACTGGGCAAAACCTGATTGGTAACCGATAAAATTAGGTCTGGTGAACGCATTAACCACTGTACGAGTTCCCGAGTCTGTCATATCCCGTTGCGTCGAAAAAATATGCTCTGGGCCATTTTCATTGGCAATTAGCCATAAATCACTATAAGGTCTTACCAAAGAATAGACGCCCATATCTTTTATTTCCTTGGCTTTGGCTGCAGCCAAAGCCCACATGCTTTGATCTTGTACGGGGGAACCCGCCATGGTAAGATACACATGTGCCAAAACAGTTTTGGTCAATCCTTCTGTGGGCAGTCCAGGTCTTCCTAAATCTACACCGGCCATTAAGGTTTCCGCTTCTGTCAAATCCTGGATTATTTGAGCATAAACCTCCAAAATCGGGGTTCTGGTAACATCAAGTCCGGACTCCACATTGGATATGGATTCGGTCACCAAAGGTACATCGCCGAACAGTTGCACAAGATGAAAGTAGGCCAAGGCCCTTAGTGTTAGAGCGGCCCCGCGATACCCCGGAATCCATTCCTCATCACGACCTTCCAATGCCTCCATGATCTGGTTCATGGCATTGACCGTAAAATAATTGGTCTGCCAGACCGATAAAATAGGATCACTATCATTTAAAAATGTATAATGATCTAAGTCTCCCCTTTCGTTTCCAGGTAAAAACTTACTGTTGCCATGGTCCGCCCCAAAGCCGACCACCTCTAAAAAAAATCGCCCATAGTAGGCATTATCGGCCTGCCTGTCAAGCACTCCTCCCATAATCTGTAAAACATCATTTTCGGAAGACGGGAATGTCGCCGGGGTCAAAAAGTCTTTTGGTTCTTCCTCCAAAAAATCAGAGCATGCGGTTACCAAAAGCAGTATCATTATAAAAGCTAATATTTTTCTGTCCATAATTTCAATTTTTTAACTTGTTTAAAAGGTCAGGCTTAACCCAACATTATAAATCTTTACCCCAGGAAAACCTCCATGGTCATATCCTAAAAGGATGTTCTGATTTGAAAGGTTCTGATCTCCTCCCCTCGAATTGATTTCAGGATCATAACCGGGGTAATTCGTAATTGTAAATAGGTTTTGACCACTCACATACACTCTAGCTGCCTTCATTTTCAATCTATCCAGTAAAGGTTTTGAAAAATTATACCCAAGTGATAGGTTCTGTAAACGGATATAAGATCCATCGTGTATGTATCTGCTCGACATGGCGCCCGGGTTTTGGCCCAGGCCTTGAACGGTATTGCTGCTTCCCTCACCATCCCAAAAATCGAGTACCGAGGCCAAAGAATTTCTAGGCTCTCCCACAAAGGATAGATTGTATTCCGTAGTCCAAAAAACATCATTGCCCTGTACACCCTGTAGGGTAAAGTCAAGGTAGACGTTCTTAAACGATATATTATTGGTAAAGCCCCAAACGAAATCGGGCTGCGCATTGCCAATGATGGTTCTATCATCTGATGTGATAGCACCATCTCCGTCAACATCCCTGAATTTTACACGCCCTGGGGCTGCTGCAGGGTCATCTATGGCATCAACCTCTGCCTGGTTCTGGTAAATACCGTCAAATATGAATCCGAAAAAGGAACCCAAAGGTTCTCCAGGGGTTAGAATACCACTATCACTTATATCTTGAAAAGCAGCACCAGATGAAAGAATTAGATTTTCATCACCACCCAAATCCAACACTTTATTCTTATTGAAGAAAATATTAAAATTGGTATTCCATCTAAAGTTGTCATTTGCAAAGTTTACAGTGTTCAAGGCAAACTCAAATCCTTTGTTTTCCATACTACCAATGTTTTGAGTCTGGCTATCAAAGCCGGTATACTTTGGCAAATCTTTGTTGAACAAAAGATCCTCGGTCTTCTTGTAATAGTATTCTGCGGTAAAATCGATACGCTGGTTAAAGAGACCTATGTCAAGCCCAACATTGTATGAAGTTGTTGTTTCCCATTTCAGGTCATTGTTTGCAATCCGGCTTGGTATGGCACCGTTAAGAAACACTTCATTTCCAAAATTAAAGGCCAAGCCAGACTGGTAAGCCGCTAAAGACTGATAGGGTTGAATCGCTTGACTTCCAGTGACACCGTAACTTCCTCGTAGCTTAAGGTTACTAATGGTCTCACTGTCCTTCAAGAAGTTCTCTTGACTAATGCGCCATCCGACTGAGGCTGATGGAAAATAAGCCCATTTGTTGTTTTGCGCGAATACTGAAGCCCCATCTGCCCGAAACGAAGCAGAAAGCAAATATTTACCGTCAAAGGCATAATTTATTCTTCCTAAAAAGGAAGCTAAGGTTCTTCGGTCAAAAAAAGTAGCTGCAGGGCCGATATTGGTAGCCAACTGTATTCCGTTAAAGCCCAACTCATCGCTCGAGAAACCTGATGCACTTGTTGAAAGGCCTTTGTTTTCAATTTCTTGAGTGGTGAAACCCGCCAGAACGTTCAAATTATGTTTATCATTGAATGTTGTGGAATAATTAAGCGTGTGCTCGACCAAGAAATCGGTTCTATTACGTGTGTTTACATTGGCAAAACCTTGATTAAGGGCTGCTTGCAGCTCACGCCCATCATAGCGTTGCTGTAGAAAATCTTGGAGTATGTAACCAAAATTGAGCTTATAGGTCAGTCCTTTGAATATGTCCAGTTCCCCATATAAGTTGCCGAATAAATAATTGGTCGTACGAACATCCTGCCTATCATCGATCAGTCGAATCGGGTTATCCAATATCTGCTGAAATTCATTAAATGAAGGCTCGCCTGTTTCTGGGTCAAAGACAGGTACTGCAGGTGATGAAACCAAAGCGGTAAAAGTTACCGGGCTTCCAGAGTTTCCAAAGCCCTCATTCATTTTCACCAAGTTGTTCACTGTTCTCGAAAACGACAGATTATTCCCTATCCTAATGCTTTTTCCTAGTTTATGCTCTAAATTCAGCCTTAGGGTGGCCCTATTAAAATCCGCATTGGTAATCACACCTTCTTGATCGAAATAGTTCATTGAAAACAAATAGTTTGTATTTTCACCGCCCCCCGAAACCGAAAGTTGATAGTTTTGAATAGGTGCGGCCTGAAATATCTCATCTTGCCAATCGGTATCGGCTTGTAAAGGAAGGTCTACTTGTCTTGAGAGGTCATTGGCGTTGAGCAAGGTCGCCCATTGATCTGCATTCAACACATCAATTTTCTTATTTACCGTCTGAATTCCACCAAAAACATCCAGGTTGATCGTCGGTTTTCCTGTTCTTCCTTTTTTGGTGGTCACTATAATAACTCCGTTTGCACCCCGAGATCCGTAGATAGCGGTCGCAGAGGCATCCTTCAACACCTCTAAAGAAGCTATGTCGTTGGGATTGATGAAGGTTAAATCACCCCCGATCAATCCATCAATTACAATCAAAGGGTTGTTGTCTCCTTGAATGGAATTGCTACCTCGAATACGGATTTGTACGGTCCCTCCGGGATGACTTGAGGTGGAACTGATCTGTACACCCGGTGTTTGGGCCTTTAATCTTTCCTCAACCCTTGGAGCATTGATGCTATTGATTTGCTCATCATCCAAAGAGACTATGGCACCGGTCAAATCACTTTTTGCCTGGGTACCATAACCTATTACCACCACTTCATCCAGACCTGAAGTACTTTCCTGTAGCGATACATTTATATTGGTCTGCCCATTAACTGGCACCTCTCTTGTCGCAAATCCGATATAGGACACCACCAATGTAGCGTTGGCATCTGCAATGGATATTGAAAAATTTCCATCGAAGTCAGTTACAACACCGTTGGTGGTACCTTTCTCCACAACATTGGCGCCTGGCAAAGGAGTTCCATTTGAATCCGAGACCTTTCCAGAAACCTGAATTTGATCCGGCTGCTGTGGTGGTTTTGATTGTTTTACCGGTTTCGTAACTTTTGGTAAAGTGTTCGTTGGAGTAAGTACAATCTGTTTCTCAATAACTTTGTAAATAGCGACTCCATTTGAAAAAAGCTCCCTCAATACATTGTCTATCCGCTGCCTTTTTACTCTTATGCTTACTCTTCGGTTCAGATCAAGTTCTTCGCTACTGTAGAAAAACTTGAATTCTGAAACCGATTCAATTTCATTCATAACCTCCAAAATGGAGGCATCGTTCATGTTTAGTGTGATTTTTGCTCTTTGAGCATATCCCGACTCTGCCTGTAACTGAAAAAATGTGGTTAATATGAGCAGTAGTGAGATTTTCATCTTTAAGTCAAACTTTGGGAATACATACTTCCATAGTTGAGGGAAATTCCTTAGTTTTTTCATAATTTTGAATTGATTTTAGTTAGTTTACTTACGACTAGATCATTTGACAATCGGAAAGTGTTGCACCACTTTCCGATTTTTTTTGTTTCATAGGCTCAAGGGTTAAGGTTGTTATTTATTTTGTTACTGATTTTTCCTTTCTTTCGGTTATTATAATTCTCCCGTCATCAACAATGAAGTCAAATGGGGTGTGCTCGTCAAAGACTCTCAATATGATGTCCAACGACTCATGCTCAAAAGTTCCCGTAAATCTCTTGCTATCGAGAGCGGAGAAGTGATTGTTGATCTGGATATCAAAATGACGTTCAAGCTCTTTTAGTATTAAATCAAAACGGTCATTGACAAAAAGCAATTTATTGTCTTTCCACGCAATATATTTAGACACATCTGCCTCTTCGACCGCAATGGTATTATCCTCAAAAACGGCACGCTGGCCAGGCTCTATTTTAATGGGCACCAATGCCTCTTCATTATTTGACCTATAGACCCCAACACTGCCCTCAACCAAAACCGTTGAAGTATTGTTTTCGTTTTTGTAGCTGGAGACATTAAACTCGGTACCGTAAACCTGAGTGTTCATTTCGTCCGTAATGACTGTGAATGGATGATCTTCGTCTTTTTGTACCGAGAAATAAGCCTCTCCATCCAAATAGACATTTCTTGGTTTTCCTTCTAAAAAGTTTACCGGATAACGCAGATTGGAACCAGAATTTAAAAAGACTCGAGAGCCATCGGACAAAACCAGTTCAAACTTTTTACCATAGGGAACCGTCAATTGATTGTACTCTATAATTTTGGAACTTGAGTTTCTTTCCTGATACAATAAAGTGTTTTGATTTTGGGTAACAACAATCTGGCCCTTGGCATTTTTCACTACTTCATTAGTACTTTCCTCCAATATTTTGACAGTCCCGTCTTCGAGTTCCAAAGTAATTTGGGAATCTGAGGGCAAGGCCGTATTGATTGCCTTAAAGGGATTTAAAAAATAAAGGCTAAGACTTACCGTGATCAGTCCAACAAATACAGCCGCCACTCTCAGCCACGGTAAGCTTTTGACCTTCGTACTGAGTTTATGCTTGCTGATTTCGGAAGCTATATCTTCCCTCCTCTCTACAATGTTGCGCCACATGGCGTCAAAATCCTCACTGGAAAGTTTTTCATTGTCAAAATTCAGCAGGAGTATGAACCGCCTTGCCTTTTCAACCATTTCCTCCTTGTTGGGATGGTCCTTTATCCAATTCTCCCAAAAATTATTGGCCATAGGATCAGTATCCAAGACCCATTTTTGGAAATATTCATCTTTTATAAAATCCTCTTCGGAGTAGTCTGTATACTTCATTTTCATCAATGCGAAATCTTCTCAAGTATCAATTTCTAATTAGTAAGAGAGTGATTTTGCCATTTTACTTAAAAAAATGTGAATTTTTTTTCAATTTTATATTTGAAGGACACTATTACATGAAGTGTGAAGCATGTTTTTGAAACGTCAATGACCATCATATACGGGATTTATCCAAATTTTCAGATTGTACCTACTGAATCTTACGTTGTTTCAGTAAAAGTTTGCTGAAGCCATTTACCAAATCGCCGTTCTTCGGAATTTCGGCGATGTTGATAGTTTCGTTGGGATCATTGTGATGGTCATAAAGCATTCGAGCTTTTGGGATGCCATCTAGCGTATACCATTCAGTGTAAAGATATCTATCCGTTTTTATCACATCGGCATCCATCCATCTACCAAACAAGGCCTCTTTGCCCTTTGCTTTTGGGTTTTCCAGGAGATAGGCAAAACTATCGCCTTGAAGATGGTATGGCCTGGATAAGCCAGCCATATCACATAAAGAAGGGTAGATATCGACGAATTCCGTCAGGGCTTTTATTCTTTTACCACCTTTTTTATTGGGCGTCTTTATGATCAAGGGAGCATGCATGGCCACATTAAATGTGGAATGTTTGCACCAGAGGCCATGGTCTCTTAGACTCCAACCATGATCTCCCCAAACCACAACAATGGTATTTTTCTCAAGTCCGGACCTTTTTAGTTCTTCCATTACCAGGCCAATCTGCGCGTCAACATAACTTACACATGCATAATAAGCATGAATCAACGAGCGGGCCATTGCATCCGACATAGGTCCGTTCGAAGGGATGTTGTCATACCTCCGCAACTCATCAGAATTGTGTCGTGCTTTATCGGGAACGTTTTCAGGGTATTGCATAAAATCGGGAAACTTGATCTTGCTTGGGTCATACATGTCCCAATACTTGGCGGGGGCATTGAAGGGAAGGTGAGGTTTTACAAAGCCCATTGCCAAGAAAAAGGGTTGCTTATTCTCTGCGAAGTGCTTTAAATGCGCTATGGCCTTGTTGGCTATTTTCCCATCGAGATAAGCACTATCTGCGACTTCGGCTTTCTCAAAAGGAGGTGATTTGTCTTTGTTCTTCGGTAGCTGATAATTATGCCTTTGTCTACTTGAACTTCCTGGCTCGAATATTCTCGGATGCCAAGGGGGTTCGCTCCAGCTATCTAAGGCATCGTCTTGCCAATTATGCAGTATTTTCCCTAAACTCAATGATGTATATCCGTTGTTCTGGAAATGCCGTGGCATGGTAACCACATGGGGCGCATCATCGTTTATATAACTTTTGTGAGTCAAGAAACGGGTTGGATTGGGCCTAAGACCGGTAAGTATACTGGCTCGCGAGGCCCCACAGACAGGAACGTTACAATAGGCGCGTTCGAAAAGGAAGCCCTGATCGGCCAGCTTATCGATGTTTGGAGAGTGTACTTGCGATTTTCCATAACAACCCAATTCGGGTCGCAAATCATCTACCGCTATAAAGAGAATATTCAAGGGTTGATTCCTTGGACCGGTAGGGGGTTTTTCAAATTCTTTATCGAATTCATTTATGCTTTTGGGATGCCCAGACAACGATGATATAGCCTTGTTGTTGGCCGAGGGGAAAACATTCACCTCTTCTTTCTCCCCCTCCTTGCCAATTTCTTTCTTCGAAAAACCCAAAAGAAATACTAGGGCAAGCAGCCCTGGCATGCCATAGAACATTAACTTATGTTTCATTTTCATATTTATGTATTAAATACTAATGGTAAACTTATATTTAAAAAGTGCTCGACTATTGCCTGTTTTAAATTTCTGTTTTCAGGCCATTCCGCCAAAGCATTGTATTGGATCCTTTTTAATCTTTTAAAAGAGCACCCCATCCCCAATTGCATTTTTGGGCACGGGAATGCTCTTTTCTCAAATTAAGAAACTAACTCAAAACTAATTTGTAGTGCTCTCCTTATGTGGAAAACCAGTCTCAATATCTTTACATCTCTTTTGCCAAATTGAATCAATACCCAGGGTTTTGGGCAATGTCTGGGCTTACATTAATCTCAATTGCTGGAATGGGGTATAGTATGTTATGCGGTTGAATACCATCTTTTGCAAATTCGTTCTGTGACATTACATCGAAAAATATCCCATATCTCACCAAATCAAAACGCCGTTTTAGTTCAAAATTCAACTCAAGTTCCCTTTCCAATCGAACAGCGTCCCTAAATTCCGTTTGATCCATTCCCGACAACGGTGCCAAGCCAGCTCTGTCCCTAACTTCGTTGATGGCATCATAAGCATCTTGCGTAGGCCCATTGTTAGCCTCATTCTCCGCTTCTGCAATAAATAGCAGTACCTCGGCGTATCTGTAAATAGGAAAATTTGTTGGAAGCCTTCTGCCAAAGTTTCTAAATTCATTGTACGGTCGGTCCGAATCAAAGTACTTTAGACTGTAAGGCCGTGTTTCCTTAGGATTGTTGCCTCCATTGAATTCGGTATAGTTCCAGATCTTTATCGGGGAATCCGCCGAGGCCGTTTCTGTACTAACGATCAGTGTATCGAATGAAGCATCACGCCGCAAATCTTCATCGGAATACTTGTTGTACAAATCCCAATTCCCATTGTAATTTGAAGTTCCAGATTGATAGCCAACAAAATTTGGTCGTGTCCTCGCCGGAAAAAAGGCCATAAAAGTACGATCGGCCGAATTCCGTTGGGTAGAAAAAATATGTTCAGGCCCATTTTTGTTGGCTATAAGCCACAAATCGGAAAATGGCCTTACCAAGCTGTATCTTCCCAGGGCCTTGACCTCTTTGGCCTTGGCCGCTGCCAAAGCCCACTTTGACCCGTCTTGTAAAGGAAACCCGGCCATGGTCAAATACACATGGGCCAACAAGGTCTTGGACAAACCTTCGGTAGGCAATCCTTCTCGACCAAGATCGACATTCTGCAATAAGGTTTCCGCTTCCAATAGATCTTGCTCGATCAGCGCATAGACCTCTTCAATCGGACTTCTTGTAACCCCGAGTCCTGATCCCAAATCGGCTATAGGCTCTGTCACAATGGGAAGATCGCCGAAGAGTTGAACCAAATGAAAATATGAAAGCGCCCTTAGTGTCAATGCCGCCCCTTTGTAGCCTGGGATCCAACCCTCATCCCTTCCCTCTAGGGACTGCAGAATCTGATTCATTGCATTAATACTGAAATAGTTGGTTTCCCACAATGAAAGTATTCTCGGGTTATCGGTCAAAAAAGTATAATGCTCCATGTCTCCCCTAATATTACCAGGTAAAAATCTGGAGGTGACGTGGTCAGCACCATAACCAGCTACGTCCCATAAATCCCTGTCATAGTAGTCGTTGGAAGCAAATCTTGTCATTACGCCTCCAATGAGCTGTACCACGTCGTTCTCCGTATTGGGAAAATTGTCGGGAGACAAAAAGTCTTTAGGTTCTTCTTCCAATGAAGTGCTGCAAGCACTCGATATTACAATTAAGATCGTATATATAATTACTTTTTTCATATCTATAATTTTATTTTTCTAGAATGTCAGGTTGAGACCGATATTATAAATTTTCACCCCTGGAAAGCCTCCGTGATCATAGCCCAACAATATATTCTGATTGGAAAGACTGTCGTTGCCTCCCCTTGAGTTGATCTCAGGGTCATATCCTGGATAGTCGGTTATGGTAAACAGGTTTTGACCACTGATATAAATTTTTGCGTTTTGCAGTTTTAGTCTATCAAGTAGGTTTTTTGGAAGATTATATCCGAGAGAAAGATTCTGAAGTCTTATATATGAGGCATCATGGATATATCGGCTTGACATATCTCCCGGTCCTTCACCAAGACCTTGAACAGTGTTACTTGTACCTTCACCATTCCAGAAGTTTCTTATCGAAGCCAAAGAATTGGATTCGCGCCCAACCCTTGAAAGTTGAAACTCGGTAGTCCAAAAAACTTCATTACCCTGTACTCCTTGTAAAGTAAAATCCAGATCAATGTTCTTATAGGAAATGTTATTGGTCAGGCCCCAAATAAAGTCGGGTTGGGCATTGCCGATAATGGTCCGGTCCTCGGAATCTATGGCTCCATCACCATTGACATCCCTAAATTTCACACGTCCGGGGGCCGCACGGGGATCATCTATGGCATCTACTTCTGCCTGGTTCTGGTAGATACCGTCAAAGATAAATCCATAAAATGAACCCAGTGGTTCGCCAGGGGTTAAAATACCACTCTCACTTATCTCGTTGAAAACGGAACCTGAGCTCAATATCAAATTTTCATCTCCCCCTAGATCGAGGACTTCATTTTCGTTAAAGAAAATATTGAAATTCGTATTCCATTTAAGGTTTTCGCTATTTATATTAACTGTATTGATAGCGAACTCCATGCCCTTGTTAAGCATACTTCCAATATTCTGTACTTGACTGCTGAAACCTGAAAACCGGGGGAGTTCCTTATCGAATAGCAAATCCTCCGTCTTTTTGTAGTAATATTCCGCTGTAAAATCTATTCTTTGGTTGTAAAGCCCCAAATCAAGACCAATGTTGTACGAAGTGGTGGTTTCCCATTTCAAATCGTTATTTGCAATTCGGCTTGGTATCGATCCATTTAAGCCAACCTCTTCACCAAAAACTATGGGAACACCAGACTGGAACGCTGCCAATGACTGATATGGCTGAATGGCCTGACTCCCTGTAACACCATAGCTGGCCCTGAGTTTAAGATTACTTATGGTATTACTCTCATTCAAAAAGTTCTCTTCACTAATACGCCAACCTATGGAAGCTGAAGGAAAATAGGCCCATTTGTTGTTTTTCGCGAAAACAGAGGATCCATCTGCCCGGAAAGAAGCAGAGAACAAATATTTACCATTATAGGAATAATTGACCCTGCCCAAGAAAGAGTTCAAAACCCTTTTGTCAAAAAAAGTTGATGCAGGCCCAAGGTTTGTGGCCAATTGTATCCCATTAAATCCAAGTTCATCGCTGGAAAAGCCCGTCGCACTGGTGGACAATCCTTTATTTTCGATCGTTTGGGTCGTATATCCGGCCAAGATGTTCAAATTATGTACATTATTCAGGGTCTTGGAGTAGTTCAAGGTATGCTCCACCAAATAATCTGTTTGATTTCTGGTATTCACATTGGCGAAACCGAGGCCCAATACACCCACAAGTTCCCGACTATCATATCGCTGCTGTAAAAAATCCCTTAGGATATACCCGAAATTGAGTTTATAGGTCAGTCCTTTCACAATTTCAAACTCTCCAAACAGATTTCCAAAAAGATAATTGGTGGTCCGTACGTCATCCCTCTGATTGACCAATCGAACAGGATTTTCCGCAATCGGCTCAAATGGATTGTAAGCAAACGTATTTATGGACTCATCAAATACCGGATAAGCAGGGGAAGAGATTAGAGCTGCAAAGGTCACAGGACCGCCCGATCCCCCAAATCCTTCGTTCATCTTTACCAAATTGTTCAAGGTTCTGGAAAATGAAAGGTTATTTCCTATTCTAAATCGATTCCCTAACCTTTGTTCAAGATTCAATCGAAGGGTCGCACGGTTGAAATCGGCATTTTTTATGACACCTTCTTGATCAAAATAATTCATTGAAAAAAGATAATTGGTGTTCTCGTTGCCACCTGAAAAGGAGACCTGATAGTTTTGTATGGGTGCTACTTGAAAAATTTCATCCTGCCAATCTGTATCGGCTGCAATCGGACCATCAAGATTGATTGAATTGGGGTTCTGGTTCAACAAACTTGTCCATTCTTCAGCATTGAGCAAATCTATCTCTTTATTGACCGTTTGTATTCCGCCATACATATCAAAATTGACAGCCAGTTTCCCTGATCTGCCTTTTTTTGTGGTCACAATGATTACACCATTGGCCCCTCGCGATCCATATATTGCTGTTGCCGAGGCATCTTTCAACACCTCAAGCGAAGCAATATCATTGGGGTTTATAAACGTCAAATCCCCACCTATCAAACCATCAATTACAATTAGCGGATTGTTGTCTCCCTGAATTGAATTACTGCCTCGAATACGGATTTGCACTGTACCACCTGGATGATTCGATGTTGAACTAATCTGCACACCAGGGGTCTGTGCCTTTAATCTTTCTTCGACCCTTGGAGCATTGATGCTATTGATTTGTTCATCATCCAAAGAGACCAAGGCCCCGGTAAGGTCGCTCTTTATCTGTGTGCCATAACCGATTACAACCACTTCGTCCAACCCAGATGAAGTTTCCTCCAAAACGATGTTCAAGGTTGTCTGTCCATTTACAACCACCTCTTTTGTGGCATACCCAATATAGGAGACTACCAATGTGGCATCTTCATCGGCTAGATCAATAGTGTAGTTTCCGTCAAAATCGGAGACGACACCATTATTTGTGCCCTTTTCCACAATATTGGCTCCCGGTAATGGGGTTCCTGACCTGTCGGTTATTCTCCCTGTCACCTTGATTGGATCTTGTTCCACGCCAATATCTTGCGCTTGATCGGTCGGCGGGGGGTCATCTGCTCTGGGAAGAAGGTAAATAAGCCGATCTGAAATGTTATAGACTGTATTTGTTGAT
>JANQRD010000261.1 GCA_028284725.1 Allomuricauda sp.
TCATCCCCATTGTGTACCGAAATGTTGAACACACCCTCTTCACCTGGGAGCTCTTCAAATCGATATGTAGTAGTTATTTCAACGCTTTCTGAGGTATAATCCAAATCTGACAGTTCGTTTACCAATATAGGAGTATTCAATAAAATCGTATTTGTAAACAAAACGGAGTTGGGCGCTCCATAAATATCCTCACTATCACTGGTCACGATTTGCACAAAATGTTTCACATCTTCCCTTATGGCCACCTTGGCAAGTAGGTCTTCGAGATCTTTTGCACTTATTTCTTCCTCATCCGGGCTGGAAGCAAAAGAAAGTTTTGAAATATCCTTCGAGGCTATTTCCGCATCATTTTCATCAAGAACTTTCACCTGTATCGCCACCCCATCCCTTAACTCGGTCTGCTGCTCATTGGATAGATTTTCATTTTTAAAGGCCAAATTAGCCAAATTGTTGAATTCATCGAATGGGATTACGGTGTCAATGGGTATGGAAGTTGCTGTGATTGACAATTCTGCCTTTGTGGGTTTATATCCTTTTCTTGCAATTTCCCTAGCACTGATGCTGATGCCCAATTCGCCAGCATCGGTTTCAAATTCATTTAGGTCTACACCCTGGAGTTCTTCAATTCCGGTGGACGGATTGCCAGAATCGTCACCACTATCGTCTTTACTGCACGCTACTATAATAAGAAGGAGCAGTACATAGCTACTGAATAATTTAAACGTTGTTTTCATCACGTGTTGTTTTGTGGTTAAACTTGATGGTTTTGTGTGTTCTTGCCCGGATCTGGTCTGCAGCCCTTTTCCGAACAAGACACCACAAAACGGTTTTGTCAAATCAATGACAACACAAACCTAAAAAGTGGATTTTGAGTCATGAAAAACGGAGGGGGTACAAAGGGGGTACAGGCTGAAAACGCCTAATTTTAAAGGGACTTTGGGGTATTGGTCTTGAAGTTGCTAGATGCTTAAAACCGTATTTTCAAGTGAATCTTGAGGGTTAAGATTCATTTTTTTGCGTAAGCGTTGCCTTGCTTTTTTGATTCCATCTGTGGAAATATTTAAGATGGTGGCAATCTCTTTTGATGACATATTCATCTTCATTAATGCCATAAAACGGAGTTCGTTTTTGGTCACATCAGGATATCTTTTTTTTACATTGATGGCGAAATCTTTGTGTACCTGTTCAAAATATTGGGTGAAGCTTTCCCAGTTTTTATCGTCCTGTTGATCAAAGTTGATGGTTTTAATCAACTCTTTATAACCCGAAGCGCCTTCTTTCTCCCTCAATGCTTTTGCTTTAAGCTTTACATTTTCGAGTACTTCGTTCTTTTTGGCCAAATGCAAGGCATGGGTGGTCAGTTCTTTCTTTTTAAAGGCCAATTCGGCATCAACCTTCTCTTTTTCGAGCCTGTTCCGCTTTAGTTTTTGGCGGATGCCATAAAATCCAATCAACGACAATACCAAAAGGCCGCCCAAAAGTATTTTTTGAAGAGTGCTTATTTCCGCTTTTTGTTCCAACACGGTGATTTCTTTCTC
Organism: Allomuricauda sp.; assembly: GCA_028284725.1. GTDB lineage: Bacteria > Bacteroidota > Bacteroidia > Flavobacteriales > Flavobacteriaceae > Flagellimonas. The sequence goes on from JANQRD010000261.1 coordinate 1,539, forward strand.
CTGAAGTGCTATTTGCTGTTCTTTTTTTTCTGTTTCGTAGATGGCCCTTAGCTCTTCAATTTGTTGCGCTTTTGAAATGGAGAAGATGGAATCATTCAATTCTTGGTATTTTTTCTTGTCCTCCAAAGCCTTTGAATATAGATTTGCTTTTTCATAAGCCAAAGAACGGCCCATATAACCATCCTTTAGTTCAGCAAGACTGCCTATGGAGTCCGCAATTTGTATGGCAATCGTATAATTTTCTTGGGCATCGCTTAACTGTCCCTTGTCCAAAAACAGATTTCCAAGCTCATTGTATGTACCTACGTTGTTATTAGCTGTAGTTTTGCCCAACTTGATGCTTTTATATAGGAAATCTTGAGCCTTTTCAAGGTTACCTTTTTTTCTGTGTGCCAGTCCTAAGTTATAGTAGCAAATTGATTCAAAACCTTTTCTTCCGGAGGAAATTGAAATCTTAAGGCTTTCATTAAAGTTTCTTATGCTCTCATCATAGTTTTTTAGCCCTAAATGGGCATAACCAATTTCTGTATGTGTAATGCATTCCCATAAATGGTTTTTTTGTGCCGAAAAAATCTCCAGACCTTGGTTGAGAGGTTTGAGCGCCGCTTGGAAATTTTCCCTCAAAGACTCAATTCTACCAACACCTACAAGTAAATCGGCCCTTTTATTGGGATCTGGTTCAGCTAAGGAATCTAAGCTTCGTAAACCATCCAACATGTATTTCAACCCAAGTTTGTAACTTCCTTGATCCATGTAAATGGTGGCTATTTCTCGGTTGGTCTCTGCAATTCTTAGCCCATTTTTCATGTCCAGGGCAATTTTCATGACTTCATCATAAAGGGCAATTGCCTTGTCGAAGTTACCGGTCAACTGCTCAATTTTTGCCAAACCATTCAAGGTATTAAACCTACCTTGGTTATCTTGCACCACCTTCCAAATGTCATTTGCTGCCTCAAAATAATAACGTGCTGAATCAATGGAAAAAATACGGCGGTAGTAGTTGCCGTAATTAAAGAGCGCATCACCTTCCCCTTTTTTGTAATCCAGTTTTCGTGATAGGCTTAATTGCTCCTTCACATAGGGCAGTACATCCTCAGGTCTCTTTAGGTGAAATGTCTCATAATAGAGCTCATTTAATGTTTCTATCTTTTCTACTCCATCCGGTTGGGAGTCATAAATTGCTAGAAGACTATCAAGCTTTTTGTTTTCTTGAGAGTGTGCAAAAAAATTGAATAGCAAAATGGATGGGAAAAGCAGAACTGAGGTTTTCATGAGGTTGGATTACCTACTAAAAATAGGGATTTTAATCCAACCTTTTGAAATAGAAGTGCTTATGCGCTAAAAAAGGTCTTTGAAAAAGGATTTTATCTCAAATAGTGTGGCCTTTTCCATGCTGTCAAATCGAAGATTTGCGTGTCCCACGCGTTCTTCCGGGCCAATGCCCACGCTGTAGAAACCACCCGTTTTAGCCGCATCGATTCCCCGCTCTGCATCCTCGAAAACGATACATTCCTCCGGCTGTAGATTCAATTTTTCCGCTCCATATAGGAAAATATCAGGAGCCGGTTTGCTGTTGGAAACACTGTACCCATCAGCGATTACATCAAAATAGCCGGTTGCATTTAATTGTTGTAACACTTTGGATGCATTTTTGCTCGAACTGCCCAAAGCAACAGAGAACCCTTCGCTTCTTAGATGGGTCAACAATTCCTGTGCTCCGGGAAGATAATCCTCCGCCGTCATGGAATCGAGGCTGGCCACATAAATAGTGTTCTTTTTGGTGGCCAGTTCCAACAATGTCTCGTCATCCAGGGAAGCATTGTTGTGCTCCAAGATGACTTTTAGGGAATCCATACGGGAAATTCCACGGAGTTGGTCGTTTATCTCCCTATCGAAGTCCCAGCCCATTTCATCCGAAAGAGTTTTCCAGGCTTCGTAGTGGAGTTCGGCGGTATCGGTAATGACACCGTCCAAATCGAAGATGAATCCTTTGATCATTTTTTGGTGTGTTTAGCAGCGCAAAGAAATGATGAAAATTGTTAAGAAAAAAACTACTTAACGTTATATTCCATTGTTGCTTAACACATTCTAGCTTCTTGCATGCGACAGATTTTGTGGTCGTTTTAAACCGGCTAGTGCTTGATTTTCAAAGAATTATTTGGGTGTGACAATATCAAAAATCATCACAAAAAGTTTTTGAAAAAGTTGTGATAAATATCCTCAAAAAGATACTTTCCCAAGTGCTGCAAATTGCTATTTTTGCCCATGCATAACAACGTACTTATCCTAGACTTTGGCTCCCAGTACACACAGTTGATTGCAAGGCGCGTTCGGGAGCTCAACATTTACTCTGAAATTAAACCCTACAACAAGTTGCCCGAGGATTTATCCAGCTACAAGGCGGTGATTCTCTCCGGTTCCCCATTTTCAGTCAGGGGTGAAGATGCTCCGCATCCGGACCTTTCTGAAATTAAAGGCAAAAAACCACTCTTGGGAATCTGCTATGGCGCCCAATATTTGGCACATTTCCATGGAGGAAACGTGGAACCTTCCGCTACTCGTGAATACGGGCGGGCCAACTTGACCGAAATCAAGAAAAGCGAACCCTTTTTGTATAACATTCCCATGGGAAGTCAAGTTTGGATGAGCCATAGCGATACCGTTAAAGGCTTACCAAAAGGTGCAGTTTTGTTGGCAAGTACCGAGGACGTAGAAAATGCAGCCTTCCGAATAGAAGGTGAGGATACCTATGGAATCCAATTCCATCCAGAAGTCTATCACACTAAGGATGGGACGCAATTATTGGAGAATTTCTTGGTCAATATTGCCGGTTTGGAGCAAGATTGGACTCCAGATGCCTTTGTGGAGACCACCGTTGCTGAGTTGAAAGAGAAAATTGGCAATGAAAAGGTTATCCTTGGGCTTTCAGGCGGAGTGGATTCCAGTGTAGCGGCCATGTTGCTTCACAAAGCCATTGGAAACCAGTTACACTGCATCTTTGTGAACAATGGATTGCTGCGTAAGAATGAGTTTGAAACCGTACTGGATCAGTATCAAGGTTTGGGTTTGAACGTAAAGGGTGTGGACGCTTCGGCACGTTTTTTGGAAGCTTTGGCAGGAGAGTCCGAACCTGAGAAAAAAAGAAAGATCATAGGTCGGGTTTTCATTGAGGTTTTTGATGATGAGGCCCACAAGGTCGAAAATGCAAAATGGCTTGCACAAGGCACCATTTATCCCGATAGGATAGAGTCGGTTTCGGCAAGTGGCGGCCCATCGGCGACCATAAAAAGCCATCATAACGTTGGCGGACTGCCGGACTATATGAAGTTGAAAGTGGTTGAACCTTTGCATTTATTGTTTAAGGATGAGGTGCGTCGGGTAGGGAAAAGTATTGGTATGAATGGTTCAATTTTGGGAAGGCACCCATTTCCGGGTCCGGGACTGGGAATCCGTATTTTGGGTGACATTACTGCGGAAAAGGTGTCTATTTTACAAGAAGTGGACGCAATTTTTATCGAAGGCCTCAAAAAATGGGGACTTTATGATAAGGTTTGGCAGGCCGGAGCCATGCTTTTGCCCGTAAATAGTGTAGGGGTAATGGGTGATGAGCGTACTTATGAAAAATGTGTGGCGCTTCGAGCGGTGGAAAGTACGGACGGTATGACCGCAGATTGGGTAAATTTACCCTACGAATTTTTACAAAAGACCTCAAATGATATAATAAATAAGGTCAAAGGCGTTAATAGAGTAGTGTACGACATTAGTTCAAAGCCTCCGGCAACGATAGAATGGGAATGAAAAAATTAAGTTCAATACTGGGTTTTGTAATTTTTTTTCTGGCAACGGTTCAGGTCAGTGCCCAGAAATACACCACCCACGCGGTAAAAGAAGGGGAGACGCTTCAGAGTATTTCCCAACAATATAGGGTAACACCCTATACCATCCTACAGTCAAATAAAGAGATAAAAACGGCCTCCGATGTAAAGGTGAACACCATCTTGATCATCCCGTTGGACGGATCCGTTATCGTTCAAAAGGACGAACCCAAGGAAGAAAAAGTAGAGGAACAGGAAAAGCCCTTGGGATTTACCCGCCATCGGGTTCGACGGAGAGAAACCCTGTTTGGACTCACCCAGCGCTATAACATCACCGAAGAACAGCTAAAACGCTATAACAGGAAACTGTATTCCGAGCCCCTTAAAAAGGGGATGGTATTGCAAATACCAAAGTTTCCAGAACGCGACCCCAATGAGGAACGCGAATTGGATTTTGAGACCTACACGGTTCAACCCAAGGAAACACGTTGGAGCATTGCCAACAAATATGGAATCACAGTGGACAGTTTGGTCGTATTGAATCCTGAGTTGGATAAAAGCTCGAACTATTTGGCCATCGGACAGGAACTGAAATTGCCACGGCCTAAGGGTGATAGCCTGAAAGAACAAGAGGTCGATTTATTCGTTTCCTACACTGTTCCTCCAAAACAGACCTTGTACAGTTTGGGCAAGGAATACGAAATTCCCTCCGATTCCATTGTCAAACTGAACCCCGAGATTATGGAGCTCGGTGGTTTAAAAGAGGGGATGGTACTCCGTTTGCCAAAGAAAAAAGATACATCGGGAGAAGTGAACACGGAAAATTTCATTTTTTATGAAGTAAAACCCAAGCAAAACATCTTCCGCCTTACGCAGAACCTTAAAATGAGCAATCAAGATTTGTATCGTTTAAATCCTGAGCTGGAAAACGGACTTAAAGCTGGTATGGTATTGAAGCTTCCTAAAGATAGGGCTGAAGGCCTCGAGGTGAAAAATGCCCTCATCCTGGATAAAATCAACCTTATTGATAGCATTAACGTGCAAAATAGGCCCAAATTGGTGTTTATGATGCCTTTCAGGCTTGATAGAATCGATTTTAATGATCGAAAAAAGACTGCCAATCAGATCAAGACCCGAAGAGATCTTGCCTTGAGCCTTGGATTTTATTCCGGGGCCATGGTCGCACTCGATTCCATCAAAAAAATGGGAATATCTGTGGATGTGACCACTTACGATACGGAACTAAGCCAGGAAAAGGTAAAAGAGATTCTATTTCGCGAAAATCTTGTGGGAGTAAACGCAATTATTGGCCCTGTTTCGTCAGGGGCTTTGGACGAAGTGGCGGTACAGGCAGCACCCAAAAACATACCGATAATAGCACCGGTCTCATCAGATAGCAATTTGAGCCATAACAATGTGTTTTTCTCCGTACCTACAGCTGAGGTGTTAAGAGA
>JANQRD010000008.1 GCA_028284725.1 Allomuricauda sp.
GTAAAGATCCTGAGGCCAAATCAGGATTTAGGGTTCGTGAACTTGGATCTCGATCCAATGCATAAAAAGCAAAATCAGCGTGAAGGTAGGCGACAACCCCAATAACCCCTTCATCGACCAAGTGCTTTACCTTTTGAATGGATGGATTGAACCTTGACCACAGTCCTTCCATTAAAAATACTTGGTGCCGTCTTGCTACATTAATCAATTCCTCGACTTCACTTTTCGAAACACCTATTGGTTTCTCGCATAGTACGTGTATCCCTGCTTCCATAGCTTTGATCGCCAACTCCTTATGTGAGTTATGGGGCGTGGCGATATAGACGATGTCCACCATATTCGAAGCGAAAAGATCCTCATAGGTACCAAAGGCTTTTTGAAAACCGTATTCGTCGGCAAAGCTTTGTGCCCTATCCAAAGATCTTGAGGCCACAGCAGCCAATTCCACATCATTAAAACATTTTAAATCGGCCGTAAATTTGTGCGCTATTTTTCCAGGACCCACAATGCCCCATTTGATTTTAGTTTCCATACAAAATCAAAAGTAATGATTATAACTCCTTATCTTTAGCAGCAAGATGAAATTGGCAATACACTATGGATATTGACTTCAACAAGAACGAAGATCGCAACAAGCTGAAACTCTCAGATCTACGCAAAAAACTGGCCGAAATTAAACTTGGAGGTGGTAAAAATCGGATTGAAAAACACCACGCAAAAGGCAAGATGACCGCTAGGGAACGAATCGATTACCTACTCGATCCAAACACCGATTCCATCGAGATAGGAGCTTTGGCTGGAGATGGCATGTACGCGGAACATGGTGGATGTCCCTCTGCAGGTGTTGTGATTAAAATAGGATACATCCAAGGAAAGCAATGTGTGGTGGTCGCCAATGACGCCACGGTAAAAGCCGGAGCTTGGTTTCCCATTACCGGAAAGAAAAACCTTAGGGCTCAGGAAATTGCCATTGAAAACAAATTGCCCATTATTTATTTGGTGGACAGTGCCGGGGTTTACCTCCCCATGCAAGATGAGATTTTCCCGGATAAAGAACATTTTGGTCGGATTTTTAGAAACAATGCCATCATGAGCAGCATGGGAATCACCCAAATTTCTGCAGTCATGGGAAGTTGTGTGGCCGGAGGAGCATATTTGCCCATTATGAGCGATGAAGCGCTCATTGTGGACAAGACCGGAAGCATTTTTCTAGCTGGAAGTTACTTGGTAAAAGCGGCCATTGGTGAAAGTATCGACAATGAAACACTGGGCGGCGCCACTACGCATTCTGAAATCAGTGGGGTTACTGACTATAAAGCAAAGGACGACAAGGATGCTTTGGATAAAATAAAAAAGATTGTCGGAAAGATCGGGGATTTTGAAAAAGCGGGTTTCAATAGGATTGAGTCCAAAAAACCTGTTGAAAATCCGGAGGACATTTATGGCATCCTGCCAGCTTCTAGAGGCGATCAGTACGATATGTTGGAAATCATTAAACGGTTAGTGGATGACTCTGAGTTTGAGCAATACAAGGAAGGGTACGGAAAAACCATTCTCACCGGTTATGCACGTATTGATGGTTGGGCAGTCGGCATTGTAGCCAATCAGCGAAAAGTTGTTAAGAGCAAGAAGGGGGAGATGCAGTTTGGCGGGGTCATTTATTCCGATTCTGCGGACAAGGCCACGCGTTTTATTGCCAATTGTAACCAAAAGAAAATCCCTTTGGTCTTTTTGCAGGATGTAACCGGATTTATGGTCGGTAGCAAAAGTGAACATGGGGGAATCATCAAGGATGGTGCTAAAATGGTGAATGCCGTAAGCAATTCGGTGGTGCCAAAATTTACCGTGGTTATGGGTAATAGCTACGGAGCTGGAAACTACGCCATGTGTGGCAAGGCCTATGATCCGCGATTGATCGTTGCATGGCCCAGCGCTGAACTTGCAGTTATGAGTGGAAACTCTGCTGCCAAAGTGCTGTTACAAATTGAAAAAGCGTCTCTGGAAAAAAATGGAGAAAAACTGGATACCGAAAAAGAAAAGGCTCTTTTTGATAAAATAAAACAGCGATACGACAATCAGATTTCGCCATACTATGCGGCGGCCAGGTTATGGACGGATGCCATCATTAATCCTTTGGAAACCCGGAAATGGATTTCAATGGGAATCGAAGCTGCAAACCATGCTCCTATTGAGAAAAAATTCAATATGGGTGTACTACAAGTATAACTACTCTACGGTGAACTTTGCCAGTTGTTGTTCATCTCCCGATTCGTGGAGGCGCACCAAAAATTCTTCACTTTTTTGGTTTGGTTTCCCGAAATTGTGCTGTACGATGCATTTTAAGAATGTCGGGGTATTGTTGCCCCCTGTCCTGTTTCCCAAATAGGTGACGTTCAACAACCAATCCCCTATGGCCTCCGACCCGACTATTTCGAACTGTTCGGTGCTGAACCCGTTTTGCAGTTCGTCCAAAATTCTTCTCCTATTGCCTATTTCGGTGTGTTCCCAGTTGAAAAATCGTTTTTGCGGATTCACAAACTGTACCACAAACTCCGCATCCGTATTGTTCCAATCCAGAGTTATGCGGGCATTGTAGGTTAGGTTGTTTGTATACTTTTGGTCTACTTTGGTAACATCCAACAACTTTCGTTCTTTGTTTACCAAGTTTCTTATTTCCGTTCCAATAATTTTTTCCATGCCTGAAAAGCTTAACTCAAGGTTGGCGGATCCATTTACCATACCGTTGAATATGTTAAGTGCCTCCTGGTGGTTTTCTGCCCGTCTATTGGCCATAGCGACATCAAAATATGACTGGATTCTATCAGGGAACATTTTCAACATGCGGTTGGCTGCCAACAAAGCTGGCCCATAGTCCTCGTTTGCCATAGTCTTCAAGTACATACCACGCAACTCCCCATAGGTCGATTGGTCCTTCTCCAGAATGTTGGTCAATATCCGTTCGGCAATCTCAGGATTTGAACCATAAAAAAAGGAATACACATCCAAAAAGTACTCCTGAGTGTTTACGTAATCACCCCGCTGCTCCAGATATATATTATAGGCTTCCTGAAGGTTTTTTCCTTTTTTTAGTTCTTTAAGGTAAGGTGTGACCAAGGTCTTGTTGCTCACTTTTACCTTTCCATCGTAAACGTTATTGGTCAATCGGGCGAAGTCTTTTTTGCCACCCCCAGCTTTAACCATTGCTGTTTTAGTAGTGATTAGCAATACTCCATTGACTCCCAGACTACCATAGCGGTTAGTGGCGGCATATCCTTTTAGCACAGTTATTTCGGCAATATTGTTGGGGTCAATGAATCCAGTATTCGCCAAACCACCTCCACCTGCAATTGCAGTACTGGAGTTAGATCGATTTGTAGGGATTCCATCAATTACAATCAATCCGTAATTGTTACCTAATATAGAAGTGTTACCTCTTATGGTTATTTGGCTTAAATCGTCATTTTGCCCTAATTTGACCCCGGAAAACTTTCCTTTCACTGCATTACTCGCATCAGTGGTAATATCAAGTATGTCCTCATCCTTTATGGATTGAACCGCGTAACCAAGCCGCTCCTTTTTTTCTTTACCATAAGCTGTGGTAATCTCCTGTAACTTGGTTTTTACATTTTCTGAGACGACTACTTCCTGGAGCTGTATCCCGGTTTCCTCAAATGAAAAATCGAGAGATAAATCCTGACCCAAGACTTGTTCTTTTATCTGGTTCGCGTATGAGATAACAAGGGTATCCCCTGCCTTAGCCTTGATCTTAAAAGCTCCCATTTGGTCAGATCTTGAAAGCTTCCCTTTATCTCCTTTCAGGTAAACTTCTGCGTTGGACAAGCCTTCTGTTCCTTTATAAATATTCCCTCTATATTCCTGGATATTGGTAGAAGTTTTATTTACGCTTTCGCCTTCGGCAAGATTCAACAAGTCACCATTATTGATAATCACCAAAAGATTGAGGGTCGCTCGATCGAAATCATCTTTCCCGTTAATGACATAAAGGTCGCCGTCAAAATTTGGAATGGTTGTACCCAAGCTTCGTTTTCCATCCGTAAACAATAATACGTCCCCATCTTCAACGTAATCTGCCAGAAAGTCAAAAGAAGTCCCTCCATCATAGGTAAGATTCAATAGCTTTTCCTTTAATGGCAACCAATTACCTGATTCTACCGTAAATTCATCTTTTGAAATCAACAGATTGCTGAAAGTAAGTAAGGTGACATCTGTTTCTTTAAAATAATTAAAGTAATCATCCAAAAACCCAAATTCTTTTTCAAGGTTTTTGGTTTGCATGGACCAGGAAACATCCCAACATATTGTAATACGCTTTTTTGTTTGGCCGACTGCTGCGTGCGCTATCAAAAATAAAATTGGCAGTATCAGCTTAACTTTGTTTTTTTTCATATCGGTTGGTTTAGGCTTGGGAAACAATGCAAGGCAAATTACTTTGATCTTAGTCTTACGTTTACATCGGGCTTTTTTCCCACCTCCACGCGTATGTTGAGATATCCTTTTTTACTGAAGATCAGGACATCCTTTTCTTTTGCATGAATGGTATACCTGCCCTTATTATCTGTAGTGGTCCATTCCTTGGTTCTTGTGTTTCGTACGGCCACGTCAGGAATCATTCTTCCCATGTCTATGGCAAACCCGTAGACCATCGGCAATTTGTCTTTTCTTTTTTTTGTCCTATCCCTTTTTCGTTCTGCTGCTTTTTCGGAAACCAGATAGGACGTCTCAAGAAAAAAAGCCATCCCCGTTTCCGATATTTTTTCCCATTTATCCTGGCTGGCATATTTTCGAAAGGACGCATTGCCAAAGGAAACCGCTGCCAAAGCCAGTTTGGGTTCGATGTTGCCATATACCTTGAGCAGTTCGATGGAAACAATAAAATCGTCCCGTACAAAAATGGAATAGGGTACTAAGTCCACATGTGCGAACATTTCGCCCTTAGCAATGGTGTACAGCATGTTTTCCTGGGATGTATTCAGGTTTTTACCCGGTAGTCCCCAAGACTTGCCAATATCATAAATGTTTACCCGAATCAGTACACTATCGGATGCATTTTCCCATATTTCAAAACCTAAGGACTTTAATTGCCGCAGTCCCTTTTTGACCTCGATATGTGTAGCCAGTTCACCACCTAAGGCGATATTATCCTTCCAGTAGCCAAAAACTGGTTCTCCAGTATTCTTGTAACCAACATTCTCCTCAACAAATTCGCCCCTTTTATCGGTAACCACTACTTCCGGTAACTCCAATACTGCAGGCTTCAACCTTAGTGTTGGATATTCATTATATACAAGTTTTACTTCGGAAACAGGTATCTCTAAGCTTTCATAACCCAAGGAAGAAAACAAAATAACATCATCGAGTTCATAACGTTTTGGGTCAAACTCCAAATGAAACAACCCTTCCTCATCGCTGACCGTTCCTATCCCCTTATCGACAATTCCAATGTTGACATAGGGGACAGGATTTCCAGTTTTGGCATCAATTAACTTTCCTTTGAAATCAACTTGCGCCAAAAGCTGATTTACGCTGAACAGTACGAAAAGAAAACCAAGAAATAATCTCACATTACCTTGAGGCTATTGAAGGACTTTTTGCAATTGCAAAGAGCTCCCGGTTTACATTTTTAATATCCAGCTTAAATACCTTGACCTGCTTCCTTTGAAACTTGGAACCATAATCGTGATAAATGGTGGCCTTTAGGTAAGTAGGCGTCAAGCTTTTGTTCCCCTGATAATTAATGTTGATCTTCCAGTTACCTGCAATTGCATCGTCGATAAGATACTCGGAACAAGAATAGCCAACATTCTTCTCTTGCATGATCTTCTCCGGATTTTCTTTAAGGGTATGCTTCCAGGTATAGTGTTGCTTGTTCGGACTTACAAATTGTAAATCAAACTCGGCCTCACCATCATTCCATTCAAATACCAAACGTGTTCCGTCAAAATCCTCTTCTTCCAATTTAATCTTACCAGCTTTCTTTTTGCCCAATACTTCCTGATTTTCCAAGGCAAGTAGATTGTTGAACTCTCTATTGATAATCTTTGAAAAACCGGCTGAATCGTTTTCAAACATGCCCTTTTTAAGCAAATAGTAGTATCTGGAATATAGTACGGCTGCCCTTTTTTCCTTTTTAAGGTTCCGATTGCTGTTCGCAAGATCCAAATAGGACTGTGCATAACTTGGTCGTAAAATGAAAGCTTTTTTGGATGTCTTATGTGCTAAATCAAACCTCCCCTGGGACTCGTAAATATAGGCCAGTGCCTTCAGCAGCACTGCATTGTTCTTGAACAATCCATATTTGTTTTTAATGATATCATCCGCAAAAGCAACATCGTTCCGATCATAAAAATGCTCGTAAGCATCCAAGACAAAATAGGGTGAAGTGCTGTATTTTAAGGCATTCGATTCATAAATTGACCTTGCATCCTTCAACGAATTTGCCGAATTCAATTCTTTGAGATAAGAAGGAGCACCTTGTTGTATATTTTCGGCGGTCAGTACGGTACCATCAAAGTAATTGTCGTAAAGTTTTAATTCTTTTTCGTTGGAATCGCCCTTTCGATTAAACCAGGAACTCCCAGTTTTGGTGTTTATAATGACAACTCCGCCCCTCCCGAAAGAACCATAGCGAATAGTTCCGGCCAATGAGGGTATTATAGCAATTCGCTGGATGTTCTGAACATCCAGGAAATATGGAAAATCCCGAAACAGCTGGCCATCTATATCGAAAGCAGCCGGCGCATCTCCACGTAAAAATACCGAACGCACATTGGCTGATCCCGTAAACCCAACCAGACCCCTGCCCAATCTATTGTTTCTTGAGAGACCACTAGCACCCAAGGTCAATCCAGGAAACCTGCCACGAAGGACATTAACAAGATTGTACTCCCCTTGCAGAATTTGGTCGCTTTCCAAAGTTCTAACTGTGTAGGTGGCCCTACTTAAATCCAGTGGACCAAAAACTGTATTGATCAAATCCTTCTTCTTTCGGAACTTTGTATTCAACCCTTGGGCATTGCGTCTTTTCCCTTTGGTAACTGTAACATTTTTTAGTTTTTCCATTCGTGGGGACAAATCCACATTCAATACCCGTGTAACATCCTCCACCTTGATCTGCACCGGTTCCATACCCTGGGAGTTATAGGTCAGCACATCCCCTGTTTTAGCAGGAATACGATAACTACCATCGTCCTGCGTAATGGTTTTGGTATCATCGTTTGCGACTGATATGTCCACGCTGTTCAAGGGTCCATTCCCATTTGAAACTGTGCCCATCACCATGCGTAGGTCTTGGGAGTAACTAATACTTACGGTCAGGAAAATCAAAAGTGTAGTCTGGAGTATTTTCATAGCAATGTGATTTAAGCACGCCACCAATGTATTGATAGCGAATAGTTTATATCAGTAATTTACACATTCAGTCGTTCAATAGCAATTTTCATTTCCTAAATATTCCTTAATTCACGAGAAAAAGAAAATTCCAATATCCCTCTAATTACTCGGGAAAAGTGGTTAATTGACAAAAAGGAATTCTTGTCGTATTTCCATAAAAGTGCAACTAAAATTGAAAAAAAGAGTTAAAACCGTTCGGGACAATTATTTACCTTGATGTGCTTTAATTCGAGGTATCAACAAAAGTTCCGTCTGTCTACCATTTACATAACGGAATCCGTCTTCCCCAAAAAACCCAGCTTCTTCCAACATCACCCGAATGTCACGTTTCCATTCAGGAATGTTCACTGTGGTATTCAATTCGATGGCATAAACGGTATTGGGATTTAAGGGGTAGTTTTCACCATCATCCTTCATTACACCTCCCTGGGCATCCCACATACCGATGGTAGTTCCTGCAGAATGTCCGTAAGTTCCCAAAGGGTGGGTATAGATTGCGGGGCGCAGACCGGCATTTTTCGCATCTTGCAGGGATTTGGCCAAAATTTCGTTCCCGGTTCGTCCCTTGATCATGTTTTGGGTCAAAAAGTCCTGTACCCGATTTCCGTCCTTTAAGGCCTCCACCAAAAAATTAGGTGCTGCATTTTCATTGGGCTTAAGCACATACGCCAATTCCTGGCAATCCGTATTCAATCGTAGATAGGTAATTCCAAAATCACAATGTAAAAGGTCTCCCGGTTGAATGACCAAATCGTCCGGTCTTCCAGAAAATGAATACAGATGTCCAACCAACTCCTCACTTGTCCGCTGCACATCCACGGTAGGGTGAAACCAGGTTTCCAAGCCCAGATCGGTCACTTTTTGTCGCATCCACCACTCTACCTCGGTCGTTGTGGTAACTCCCGGGGTAATTACCTTTTCAGAAAAAGCCTCCGCAATAATGTCATGGGTAATGTCTACCAATTGGTTATAAATCACCATTTCCCGTTCTGTACGGGTCTCTATCCAGCGTACTGCTAGCTGTTCTGCAGATACGACCCTTGTATGATACTTTTTGGGAAGGTTGGCCATGAATTCATCATAATCTGTCTTATCCAATCCATCGGCAATGTTGTGGTCTTTTGAAAAATTGAGTCCAATTTTTTTTGGGCTCCTTGATTCAATTAATTGCATCAAACGATTCCATTGATTTGGTTCTTTTTCCTTGTCCCAGGCTGATGCTATACTTTTTCCAATATCGTACCGCGCTACTGCCAATTTATCAATTGTGCCCTTTCGCTTGTCTCGATAGAACAACAGAATGGTCCTACGTCTCGCATTCAACCAAGTGGCCGGCAACATAGTTCGCAACACAGGGTCTTCATTATATTCCCTTGAAATCAGGATCCACATATCGATTCCAGTATCGTCCATCAATTTTGGAAGCAACCTAACAAAACGCTCTTCGAGTATTTCATCCACTACCCTTGCACGTTCGGATTCGGGGAGAATTTGTTGGGCGGAAACAATCAAAGGGAGTATTAAAAGGACAACGAATTTTTTCATCAATAAAATCTTTCCCTGAAAGTACACTATTTCACACTTAAAAAAAAAGTGTCCGAAGACACTTTTCTTACATACTGTCCATATAAGACTTCACAAGTCGTATAAATTCTGCACGATAGCCTTCACCGTCATTGTTCACTCCTCTTTCTGCCAAAGAAATCACATCGGCCAAAGACGAATTGTTTGTGTACTTTGATTTTCTTAAATGAAGTCCAAACAAAGCCACAGAAGCTGCAAAGCCAAAATCTTCTGAAATTTCATTCACATCATTTTGAAGTACTTGCTGTATCTCTCTACTGGTATCGCCATCGGGTCTTTTATACCTAAACTTCACGGTCAAAAGTTCATCGGTGTTTGTTGTGGTTATATTTTGGGTGTATTTTAAATCGTGTATTTCCTTTAGGTAGGTGCTATCAACCCCTATTGGAATTACTTCGTAAAGTGCAGTAACAGTATGCCCGCTGCCCAACTCCCCGGCATCCTTGGTATCATCAATAAAATCCTCATCCTCCAGCAGTCTGTTTTCATATCCGATCAATCGATATGCTTGTACCATTGCGGGATTGAACTCCACCTGTATTTTGACATCTTTTGCAATCGTATACAAGGTGCCTCCAAACTCCTGTCCGAAAACCTTTTGTGCCTCCTGCATAGTGTCGATATAAGCATGGTTGCCATTCCCTTTGTCCGCCAATTTTTCCATCTTGGAATCCTTGTAATTTCCCATTCCAAATCCCAAAACTGATAAAAACACACCTGTTTTTCGCTTTTCCTCTATCAACTTCACCATATCTTTATCACTTGAAGGACCTACATTGAAATCCCCATCGGTGGCCAAAATGACCCTGTTATTTCCGTTTTTGATGAAATTCTTCTGTGCCAGTTTATAAGCCAATTCAATACCGGCCCCGCCTGCTGTAGACCCCCCTGATTCCAAATTCTCAATGGCTTCGATTATTTTCTCCTTGTTATTGCCTCTTGTCGGATTTAAAACAGTTCCCGCCGCTCCTGCATAAACCACAATGGACACTTTGTCCTTTTCCCTTAACTGATTCACCAACAACCGGAATGCAGATTTCAATAAGGGTAATTTGTTTTGACTACTCATAGAGCCAGAAACATCTATCAAAAAGGTTAGATTGGAAGGTGGGAGTTCCTCATCGGTATAGGATTTGCCCTGAAGACCTATTCTAACCAATTTTGTATCGGGATTCCAAGGAGTCTTTACTA
Source organism: Allomuricauda sp. (assembly GCA_028284725.1). Lineage (GTDB taxonomy): Bacteria > Bacteroidota > Bacteroidia > Flavobacteriales > Flavobacteriaceae > Flagellimonas. Next base: position 10,186 of record JANQRD010000008.1, read on the forward strand.
CTTCTGTGTTTATGGAAAATGGGTGTTCCTTGGGTTGGGGATAGTTGTAATTAAAGTAATTGACCATCTCTTCTATCTTCACCGCATCCACAGGGATTTGTTCACCATTATTGATCATTCGCCGAATATTGCTGTAGGAGGCCTTGTCCACATCTATGGAAAAAGTGGACAAAGGATTTAATGCGACACGTTCAAAACTGTTTTCGGTAATCTCGGCATAGTTTTCATCATTTTGAATTTGATAGCTACCTTTTTTTGTCGTGATCACAATGCATCCATGTCTTGCGGATGCCCCAAACAAACGCCTGGCCTTTGCTCCTTTGTAGACATTTATCTTATCAATGTCTTTGGGGTCAATTTGAGCTACGACGGCATTGTTCGTTTTTTGTATTGGGGTTCCATCTACAATATATAGTGGAGGTTTTGAATTCTTAATCGATGCCGCCCCCCTTATCTTAATGGTTGTAGAGCTCCCTGGGTTTCCTCCGGTTCCAGTAATATTTACCCCTGCAGCCTTCCCTTGCAGTGCTTGGGAAATGGAACGGTGGTATTCCTTTCGTTTATTTCTCTTTATTTGTGCCTGGGTGGGAGCCACACTGTGTACGGCATAACCAAGAGCTTTCCTTTCCCTGCTTATGCCATATCCCACCACTACAATCTCCTCCAGGGCTTGAGAATCTTCCTCAAGAGTAACATCAATGATGTTACTATTGCCAATCTTTACCTTTTTTGTCTTAAACCCAAGGTAGGCGAATAGTAGTGTTTGACCTTGCTGCGCCATAATACTATACCTGCCATCAAAATCCGATTGGGTTCCGGTTGAACTTCCTTCGATGGTTATGTTTACACCAGGAAGAGGCGAGTTGCTTGCATCCGTGACGGTGCCAGAAATGGTCTTTGTCTGAGCAAATAAATTGCTAGAAAAAAGTAGAATGAGTAAAAGGATGTAATTTTTCATAATTGACAAGTTTTTAGGTTTTCACCCAAACCTATCATCAATTATGCTGTATCAAAATTACCAATGAGTTATAACTCACTTTTCCAAAGTGAACACACCTTATGGTTTAGTATTCCCTTTTAAAAGTGTGAGCGTTTTATTTCGATCAACCTTTCCTGTGGAGGTTTCTTCAAAGGACTTGACATTATGTATTTCCTTCGGAATTTCATAATTGTTCAAACTATTCAAGTTCTTTATTTGTTTAAGTAAATCCGAATCAGATTTCTGCGCACCCTCCACAACCAACACCAATTTTTGCCCCAACGTAGCGTCTGGAACTCCCGTTACAAAAAAACGCGGTTCAATCAGCTTGGAAAGCTTTTCCTCAATTTGTTCTGGAATCAGTTTTACACCTCCGGAGTTGATTATGGAATCGTACCGTCCCAACCATTTGAACGTATCTACACTGATTAATTCAACAATATCATTGGTTACAATCTCAGCATCCGAAATGTTCGGAGCTTGAATTACCAAACAATCCCTATCGTCCTTGTAAATGGAAATACCTGGTAATGTTTCAAAACAATCCGAACCATTTGATATGGATTTTACCGCAACATGGGTAAGCGTTTCCGTCATACCATAGGTTTCAAAAGTTTGAGTTGAAAGTGTTTCCAGTTTCTTTCGGAAGGAATTCGAAATTGGAGCGCCACCAATCAGCAGTGTTTTTATTCTATTTAGATGATGCAAAGATTTTTGCACCTGTAGGGGAACCATGGCAACAAAATCGTAACGTTTAGTGCCAAACAAGGGAGAAGAAGAGGGTTCCACATAATCCAAGGCAAGACCAAGCACCATCGCCCGAACCAGCATCATTTTACCAGCTATACCAGTGCAGGGTAGGCAAAGAAGGGCCGAATCACCGGAATCTAAGTCAAAATAGGCCCCAGTGGAGTGGGCAGAATTGACCATGTGTTCTTTTTTAATGGTGATTCGTTTTGGGTTCCCCGTAGAACCTGAAGTGAACACATCCAAAGTAGTCCTTTCGCTTGCCCAATCCATTAAAAAGTCACCAATGGAAACCTCGAAGGGTCTTCCCTCTTTCACCAAACTGTACCCAATCTCCTGAAGCTCATCGAAGCCATAGTGAACCCCGTTCAGCTTGAAGTCGGGATGTATACTATGCCAAGTTGGACTCTGCATCATGGAGCGCTGCGAATTCTTTTTTGGTCAATACTTTGCCAAACAATTTTTCCTTCCAGTTTTTCCAGCCATATTTCTTACCGAAAAAGAGTAATACCAATGGGAAAATGACAAATACGGGAATCAAAGCATCCCAACCCAAAGCAGGTTCCGAAATATCCCTGTAGATGGAGTTGGTTTGAAAGGCTGTCCAGTCGGCTGTGACCAAAAGTGCGGTAATCAAATTATTGGCGGCATGAAACCCCAGCGCCAATTCCAGTCCTTCATCCATCAAAGTCAAAATCCCCAAGAAAAAACCGGTTCCAATATAGTAGACCATAATGCCGTAGCCCAATTTTTCGACCTCAGGGTTAGCGATGTGCATCAGGCCGAAGAGCACGGAAGTGACCACCAAAGGTACCCATCGATTCTTGGCGGCAATGCCCAATCCTTGCATCATATGTCCGCGAAACAGGTATTCCTCAAAACTGGTTTGCAGGGGAATCAGCAGAACAGCGATAATCGCCAGCGGAATGAATTTGGCCAAATCAAAATTGAACACGTAATCATCAGGTGAAAAATAGATATCGATACCCGTCAACAAAACGGTCAAACCTCCCCACAGGGAAAAGGCAAAAAGAATTCGTTTCCAATCCACCTTTTTTCGGGATGTGGTCAACGATCGTATGGACTGTTGGTGCACCAAAAACGTCCAGCCCAAGACCACAAACAATCCAACCGCCAAAGGTGCCAACAAAATAATAAGAACGATATTCGATCCCAACTGGTCGATCATCTGCTGCATGGCGTCCTCCACACTTACTGGCGAGGTGATAGTTGCCAAATAGTTCAACCCCATAAAGCCAATAAACCCCAATGGCAGGAAAAGGTATTTCCAAAGTCCTATGTTTCCTTTATATCCCTGTTCTATGTACATAAATGTTCAATTACGTTACTGTCCCAATCTTTTGTGCTGTGATGATATAATTTTCCATTTTTCACTTCCAAAGGGCTTTTAAAATTATTGGTGAACAAACCACCTGTTCCCAGACCTTGGGGCATTGTGGTATCCAAAGTAAATGTCCACTGCGCAATGGCATTGAGCCCTATGTTGCTTTCCAATGCACTGGTCACCCACCATCCTATTCCTTGCTCCTCAGCCAAATGAATCCACTCCTCACTTCCTTGTATGCCCCCAACCAAACTCGGTTTTAGAATGATGTATTGTGGGCTTATGGTATGTAGCAGTCTTCTCTTTTCCGTTACATCATAAATACCAATTAATTCTTCATCCAACGCAATTGGTAGGGGAGATTCTTCACATAGTTTTGCCATAGCATCCCAATTGTTTGCCTTTATCGGTTGTTCTATGGAATGAAGATCGTAGGCTGAAAGTTGCTCCAGCTTTTCCATGGCCTCGTCCGGTGAAAAAGCACCATTGGCATCGACACGGAGTTCAATTTCATCCGCTGAAAATCGGGCTCTAATGGATTTGAGAATGTTCAACTCTGTTTCAAAAGCAATAGCACCTATTTTCATTTTAATACAGTTGAACCCACCTTCCAGCTTTTTTTCGACCTGTGAAAGCATAAAGTTCTCGTCCCCCATCCAAATCAATCCATTGATGGAAATGGGTTCATTCATATCAGTAAAGGCTGATGGAAATAGCTCAAAGGATGTATCAGATTGCAAGGACAAAAAAGCCTGTTCGACTCCGAATTGTATCGATGGAAAATGCACCAATTGATTCAGTAACTCCTCCTTACCAAAATGGATATTGTCACAGACCCATTGCAATTTTTGTTCGTATTCGGGAACATCATCAAAACTCAATCCTTTCAGGAGACCGCATTCACCAATTCCGATTTTACCCTTATCGTTGAATATAAGGAACCAGGTCTCCTTTTGCGTCATCACGCCACGTGAGGTTCCACTTGGTCTTTTAAAATGGAGAATATACTTTTTAAAGGATGCTTTCATTCAATGGCCCCAAATTTACTTATATTTTGAATCTAAAATTCATTAGATGGCAAGCATCGAGGGAAAAACTATCTGGATTACCGGAGCTTCCTCTGGCATTGGACGGAAATTGGCCGAAACATTGCGTTCATTTCCATGTAACCTTATCCTATCCGCCAGAAACGAAGCGCAATTGCTAGAAGTAAAAGGCGAAGCGGAACATGTTTCAGTCCTTCCATTGGATTTGAATAATCATTCCGAGATGGAGCATTTGGTTCAAGAAGCAATTTCATTTTATGGTCAAGTGGACATTTTGGTCAACAATGCCGGGGTAAGTCAACGATCGCTTATCAAGGACACCGATTTTGACGTTTACAAAAAACTGATGGACATCAACTATTTGGGAACTGTGGCTTTGTCCAAAGCAATTCTACCACATTTCCTTGCCAATGGAGGTGGGCATTTTGTTACGGTCACCAGCCTTATGGGAAAATTTGGTTCTCCTTACAGATCAGGGTATTGTGGTGCAAAGCATGCGCTACACGGTTTTTTTGATGTACTGCGGATGGAACATGAAAAAGACTATATTAAGGTAACGATGGTATGCCCTGGGTTTGTCCAAACCAATGTGGCCAAAAATGCCTATACCGGGGATGGTTCCGCACAGTCGGAAGATGATGAGGCTACCAAAAATGGACTCACGCCTACCTATGTGGCCAAAAAAATCATCAAAGCAATTGAAAAGGAAAAATTCGAGGTCTACATCGGAAGAAAAGAGGTTCAGGGGATTTACCTAAAGCGATTTTTTCCCAGACTCCTGCACAAAGTGGTATTGCGAAGTCAGGTCAAATAGAAAACCTAACTGAAATTAAACCAAAAGCGGACACCTTCAGAGGCTTTATCGATATTCAGTTTGGACTGTAATTGATTCACCAAACGGTTCATCAAACGGATTCCCATGGAAGAGTGAGTACGTTCTTCCGCATCTTCAGGAAGACCGACGCCGTTGTCGGTGTATTCAAAATAGCCCTGATCTCCATTTTTGCGAAGATGGATGTAGATTTTTCCATTCTCATCGTTCTCCGGGAATGCATATTTAAACGAATTGGAAACGAGTTCGTTCAAGATCAATCCGAAGGGTATGGCCCTATCAATGTCCAGTTCCGTGCCTTCTGCATCAATGGTGATGCTTATGTTGTGACCTCCTTTTTTGTAAACGGATTGAACACTATTGATCAGACTTTCGATATAGCCCTGCATCTCAATGACTGAAAGATCATCGTTCTGATACAGCTTTTGGTGGATCAACGCCATGGCCTTTACCCTACTCTTTCCCTCTTCCAAAGCCTCGATAGCTGATTTACTTCGTGTATTCTTTGTTTGCAGACTCAAAAGACTGGAAACCATTTGAAGGTTGTTCTTTACACGGTGGTGAATTTCCTTGAGCAATGAATCTTTTTCTACTAAAGCATTTTCAATAATGTGCTTTTGTTCCGCGATCAGACGTTGGTTTTTGATACTTTTTAGATAGGCATAGACCAAGCCCGCAAAACCGAGCAATGTAAAAATCAGGGAGATAAATACAAGATTGATCCTTTCGTCCTTGGCCTTCATCTCACTCCTCGCAAGCTCATTGATCCGCTTTTGTTCATCGATCAATCGTTGTGAATTTTCCAAATCCTCGTTGGCCACAATCGTTACCAACTGTTGTTTTATGATTGAGGATTGTTTTTGGGACAGGGAGTCCTTAATACGTTCATTTCGCTTGTAGTAGGTGGCCGCGTTCTTGTAATTTTCAACCTTGTCATAGTAAGCTGCCAATAAACTGTTTCGTTTGATGTTTTGCAACATACTGATGTTTTCGAAATCGGTATCCAAACTTTGTTTGGCAGCAGAGAACCTATCGAGCTGTAAATTGGCCTCGGCCAAGTTTAATGTATTTTCGATTACCTGCTTTGCATGAGCGTTCTTGGAAGAGGTCGCTAACACCTCCACACTGGTTTCGAGGAGTGGAATGGCCTCCTCGTACTCACCAAGAAGCACATGGCACTTACCGATGTTACCTTCAATCTCTGCCTTCAACAAATCGCTTTCAAAAAGTTGATCTTCTGTTTTTTGAACGGAAATATCGTTTATGAAAACATCCAAGTATGCTTTTGCCTTTTTTAGCTCGCTCAGCGCTGTGGGAGCGGAATTGTCCAATCGGAGATAGTTTCCCACCTTGTTGTGGTATTTGGCCAATCCGTAGGAATCGTTGTCCGCAATGGTCGGCTTCACCTCCATGATGTACTGGTTCCTAGCCTTACGGTGAAGCCCTAAATTGCTGTAGATATCGTAGAATGCTACGTTGTCCGTATAGCCCAGTTCCCGTTTTTGCTTTCTGATTTCAATTTGCTTGTCGTACAACTGCAAATTGGCATAGTTGTCATCCAAAACATCCAATACAATCTTCTGGGCGTTGGAATCCAGCGAATCCTTAATGGCATACAATTCCTTGGCCAAGGCAATACTTTTATCGTATTCACCCAAATCGTTGTACACCTGGGTCTGCATCACCATATATTGCCGGTGCGCAATGGTATCATTGGTTTTTTGTGCGTTGGAGAGATATACCTTTATGGTATCCAGCCAGTCGTACGCTGAATTGACATTGTATCTGTCTATGGAATTAAAGAAAACATCGAAGCGATCGGAGCTACCGCTTGCATCTTGAAATTCTTTTAACGTACTGCTCTCTTCATTTTCAATTGACTGCGCTGATACATTCAAAAGAAAAATAAAACACAGTACTGAGAAATATTTTTTAAGGTGATGTATCATTAACTCGTCAAAAGGTATCCGCCGAAAGATTTGAAATCTTTTTTGCTGTTATTTGAATTTAGATGCTCCTTGTCAATTTCACTGATGGTGCCCAATACAAGAACGCTGGTTTGCTCGCAAAATTAAATCCAAAGCAAAAGACTTGTTCAGTATTGTTGTGAAAGTGCCATTTTCTGTTGTGAAACCTTCTTCAGCGTATGCAAAAGTTCACTTTGTCGATGTTTTGTGCGTTTCATGGAATTTTGAAATCACTTTAACTGACGGACACAAAAAAAGTCTTGCCGGTTAAGACAAGACTCTTTTACGAGAACACTATATGAAAATGAAAAAATTACTTTTCTGAACTAATTACACTGCTAAAGTATGTGCAACCGAGAGCCTATGAAAACTATTGTTGTGAACCCGCTAAAAGTTGTGGTAACTGCACCAAATGGAATTGTGATATAAAAAAAAGTGCCCGAAAAAAAGGCACTTTATAAGAATTATTGTTAGTCAGTTTCCATTAACTGTTCATGGAGGAGATTATAAACTCCTTAAAATCCTTGGAGATTGGAATTAGGTTGTTATTGATCATAATATCCTTGGAATTAATGGCATCAATATGGTCCACATTTACAATGTAGGATTTATGCGCCCTGTAAAACTTGTCCTTGGGCAATTTCTCCAAATAGTCCTTTAAAGGGGAACGAACCAAAAACTTCTTGTCGACCGTATTCACTTCCAAATAAACATTATCAGCTTTGATAAACTGGATATCTCCAAATTGAATTCGGTAGTACAAGTGTTGTTTCTTTACAAAAATCGAATCCTTCAAAACGGAATTCGAGGTAAATGTATCTCCCTCATTTCCGGCAATTGCATTGCCCTTATCTTTTTTCGCATAGTTGAAATTGGAAAGGGCAATTTCGATGGAAGTATATAAATCCTGCTGTTCGAATGGTTTGACCAAATAGCCATCAGGTTTCACGGTTTTGGCATTTTCCACAGTGGCCCTATCGGAGTTTGAAGTCACAAAAATAAAAGGAATGTTGTAAACATCCCTTATATGCTTTCCTAGGTCTATTCCGGTTTTATCAGATGCCAAAATAATGTCGATAAGTACCAAATCAACGTGGTTGTTCTTCAGTACTTCTACGGCCTGCTCGTAAACTATTACATTGTCGACAATCTCATATCCAATCTCCTCAAGCATGGATTGCATGTCATCTGCAATAATCACGTTGTCCTCTACAATTAATATCTTAATGGGGTGTTCCAAGTCGTGTAATGTTTAGTGAGTTATCCAATCAAAATTACAAAAAATTATTAATTGCGATGTAGAACAGCAGTGATAGCAAGAAGGTACTAAGTGCCAATTTCTTGAGTTCGCCATCCAATTTTACGGGTTCTTGAGTCCGCATTACCTTGCGTAAATGAATGAAAATCGGCACAAATGCCAACAGGAAAAACCAACGGAACAGCTCCAATTTTTCAAGGTATCCATAGCCTAAAATGCAGAGGAAAGCCAAGATGATCAGCGCGAAATGATACTTCTTGCCATTGGCATATCCCATTTTAACGACCAAGGTGTTTTTCCCGTGTTTTTCATCGGAATTAACATCTCGCAGATTGTTCAAATTCAGCACCCCAACACACAATAGTCCAATGGTGAAAGCCGGTAGCGCAGAAGTCCAATCCAACGTCTTTGTATATAGGAACATGCTCCCTAGTACACCTAATAATCCAAAGAACAGGAACACGAACACATCACCCAAACCTTTATAGCCATACGGATTGTCGCCCATAGTGTATTTAATGGCTGCCCATACACTGAGGATTCCAAGCACAAAGAACAAGGCGATAAACTTTAAGTTTTCTTTTCCAAAGGCCACATAGATAAGACAAGTTGCCAATACCATACTGGTCAGTGACGCAATCAATATTCCGCGCTTAAGGGATGATTTGGTCAGCAGCCCACTTTGCAATGCCCTTGTGGGCCCTACCCTATCCTCATTGTCGGTGCCTTTAACACCATCACCATAATCATTTGCGAAATTGGAGGTAACCTGAAAGCCTATTGTGGTCAGCAGGGCAAGGGTGAAAATGATTCCGTCAAAAAAACCCTGTCGACCTGCCAAAGCAGTTCCCACAATGATTCCAGATAATGATAATGGAAGTGTTCGAAGTCTCGCGGCCTGAATCCAAGCCTTAGTTGTGCTCAATACTAATAGGGATCTTCAATTTTAACCCGTTTTCCATCTTGGTAAGAAGCAACAAAGGCATCCTTGAAGCCCATATCGACCAGTTGCTTTCTAAACTTCTGTGCTTCATTCAACGTCTCAAAGTTTCCAAGGGAATATGCATAAAAGGGGTTTGTCTTTACAAACAGCGTGTTGGTCAACGCCTCTGAAGCTAGGGTAACATTGTTGTCCACAAAGGATTTTACCTGAACGGAGTAAATGGTCTCCTTGTCCAAAAATGCTTTTGCCAAATAGAATTCCCGTACCAAGCTTAGCTCTTCATTTTGACTCTTTAGGTTATCGATCCTTGTTTTGATGGCATCAAGACTATCGATGGAAACCAAAAGGTTGTTCTGATTTTCAAAGGAATTTTTACTGCTGAGTCCCGCGGTAAAGGAAGTTATGGCCAGGGTGCCCACTACAAAAAGAATCGTGAAGCCCAGAAGTACGTTACGTTGCAGTCGTATTTTTCGAAGATCCTTGTTCTTATATTTTATCTGATCTAAAAGTCTTTCATTAATGATTTGGGCCTTATCAATATCCTTGTGAAGGTCCAACAAATCGCTTTCTTCAATAAATGGCATATTAGGTAAGGTTATGGTTTCTGACGAATTGCTAAAACTGTAGCTGTCAATGAGTTAATATATACACTCTTACAAATGTAAAATTTTTGCGCAAAGAAAAAAACTAAGCGGTATCAATTTATTTGTATTTATTTAACATTATCCAAAAGCTATGGTAATATGGTAGCTAAACCAAACGGATGCCATCATCCTCTATCATAATCCTCTTTTCTCGGTACAGCGTGCCTATGGCCTTTTTAAATGACTTTTTGCTTAAATGGAGTACCTTTTGAATCTCCTCCGGGGATGATTTATCATGCAAGGCCAGAAAGCCGTCATTCTCCTGTAAGGTCTGGAAAATCATTTCTGCCGTGGGCTCCAACATCTTCGCGCCCAAAGGCTGCAAGGCAACATCAATTTTGGAATCCTGTCTTATGTTTTTGATATAGGCCTTAACCTGATCTCCTATGGCAATTGGTTTAAAGACCTCGTTCTCAAAAATCAATCCTTTGTGTTTATGTGCGATGATCACTTCCCAACCCAAAGGCGTCTTTCGACTCACCAAAGCATCCACCTCCTGATTGATTTCGAAGTTGACCCCTTCATTGGAAAGGAACCTATTTATTTTGCTGGAAGCTGTCAACCGAAAGGATTCTTCATCAAGATAACAGTGTACTACATATTTTTTACCTGGTTCCATCCGCTGTGCCTGCTCCCGAAAAGGCACCAGTAAATGTTTCTCGAGACCCCAATCCAAAAAGGCTCCATAAGCACCAACCTCCACTACTTTTAAGTAGGCGAAGCTGTTTCTAACAATATATGGTTTAAGGGTCGTGGCAATCGGGCGCTCATTGTTGTCCAGGTAGCAGAAAACCTCGAGCTCATCATCAATTTTAAAATCGGAGGGCACATATTTATTGGGCAAAAGCACTTCGGTTCCTTCTCCATCCCCCAAAAACAAACCAATTCTGGTGCTACGTAGTATTTTGAGTTTATTGTAATTCCCCAATTCGATCATGTGGCAAAGGTAGCCTTAATTATGGGTAAGAAAAAAGCCGCCCTAAGGCAGCTCTTCCATTGATGTATAGGTAACCTTAATTATAAACGGACTCCTTGCCGAAATGCTTCGCCAACATGTAATAAATTACAGCACGGTGCTTGTTTTTATCGGCGCGACCATACTGATCGATAACGCTGTTGATAGCTCCCATAAGATCGTTGTTCTCCGAAAGCCCCAACTTCTTGATCAGAAAGTTATTTTTTACCGTGTCAAGCTCTTTCTCGCTAGATCCGGATACTTTGGAAGCGTCCAAATTGTATATGGAAGGTCCTAGACCGATGGTGACCTTGGTCAAGAGATCCATATTGGGCGTCTCACCAAACTTTTCCTTAATGTCGGCAGCGTACTTTTCGATTAGTTCGTCTCTTTTGCTCATGATTGTCAGTGTTCTTAGAATATTAAAAAAATTAGCCAGCTTCTAAGATATAAAATCGAAATAACCAAGCAAAATACGGTCATTGCGTAAGCGAGGAGTCAAGATTTCAAGGATTTTCGGTTTGTCAGAACTATCATAAAAATGGGTCAAACTTCTTTTTAGCTTGTCCTCATCATCCGCCATTTCGTATTCAAAATTGTACATTTTCGCAAGCTGTTCCGCTGTAAGACCATGATGGGTCTCGAAATACCGCGAAAACTCAGGGCTATCTTCACTCCCGGGCAAGATTCTGAAAATCCCTCCTCCGGCGTTGTTGACCAAGATTATCCTGAAATCCGATCTTGTGTAATTGTTCCAAAGCCCATTACTGTCATAGAAAAAGCTTAGATCACCTGTGATGAGCAAAGTGGGTCTTTCATAAAATACAGAAGCACCAACCGCCGTCGATGTGCTCCCATCAATACCGCTTGTGCCCCGGTTGCAATAGACTTGCAATGAGGCATCCATGGCAAACAATTGCGTATACCGGACTGTGGAACTGTTGGCCAAATGTACTTGATAACCCTTGGGAATGCTTCGCTGTAAAATGTCAAAAGCTTTAAAGTCTGAAAAGCCGATTTGTGTCTGGTACGTATTACGTTTGCGCTCATATTTTTTTCGAACATTGACCCAATCACTGTGATACTTACTTTTTACCCGGTTATTGGATTTCAATATCCCATTCAGAAAAGTGTTGGGGTCTTTTTTGATGTGTGCTGATAGACAAAAAAAAGTGTCGTACGCCTTTTTTGGGTCGATATGCCAATGGTGTTTGGGCTTATACTCCCGTAAAAATGCCTTGATTTTTTTAGAAACAATCAATCCCCCAAAAGTAATCAACAAATCGGGTTGAAGCGCTTGAAAAAGTGTGTCACGGTTTTCCGATTTTTCAATTGGCGCAACAATACTGTCAATGCTTGGAAAAAAATTGGAATGATGGAGGTTGGAAGTGGTTTCCGTAAATACCAGAACACTGTCATCATTCGCAAGTTCCTCCACAATTTCTTTCTGAATGGTGTTGGGGTGATTCACTCCGACCAAAACCATCTTCCGTTTACTGCTGTTCCAAATGGACTGGAGTTCTTCTAGGTTTTCAGGGGATGCATCTTGCTTTACTATCTCAAGGGATTCAGAAACTTCCACAAGCGGAGCCTCAACAAGATCATACAAGGGCTCCTCAAAAGGAATATTGATGTGCACGGGTGTTTGTTCCTGAATCGCTTTATGAAGTATTGATGCTATGGTAGCCTCGTTATATTGCTGTATCTCCGTCTGGGTTTCCTTTAAAATTTCCGAATCGAACATCGCGATGGTATCAGTGGCGTGGGAAACATCTTGTTTCAGGTTTGCGGTGACACCGATATGCTGCTCGAATATATTTTTTTGTCGAATGGTCTGCCCATCGCCGACATCAATTTTGTAAGAAGGTCTGTCAGCGGAAACCACAATCAGCGGGATATCGCTATAATACGCCTCAGATACCGCAGGATAGTAATTCAAAAGCGCACTCCCGGAAGTACAAACCACAGCGACCGGTTCGCGCAACTGCTGCGCCATACCCAAGGCGAAAAAACCGGCACAGCGTTCATCAACAATACTAAAGCAATTGAAAAAAGGATTTTTACTAAAGCTAAGAGTGAGTGGCGCATTTCTAGAGCCTGGTGAAATCACAATATTTTTAATTCCCCGGGATTGAAAATAAAGAACAAGTGTTTGCGCCGAGGGGATATTCGAATACATCATGGACTACAAAAATACATCCCAAAATGCGATTCGCCTAAATTCTTAAACCCGAAATCATAGGACATGCAACATGGTCTTACTTTTGTTCTGGGTCTCAATCCATTCACTTTCGGGAATTGATGCGGAGGTAATGCCCCCTCCCACGAAAATGGAGACCACTTTCTTGTGAATTTCCATACACCGGAGGTTCACAAACAGGGAAATCTCTTCTTTGTTTTGCAGATTCAGTTCCCCCAAAAAGCCAGTATAAAATGTCCTTTGGTAATTCTCATTGGTCTTAATGAAGGCTTTCGCATTTTCCGTAGGTATGCCGCAAACAGCGGGTGTTGGGTGCAAAGCCGTTATAATTTCGTTGAAAGTGGTATGGTCTGAGATCTTTCCGGTAATTTGCGATCGGAGGTGCCAAAGGCTTCCCGCCTTAACGGATTCGGCAGCATCGATCTTAAGCTGTTCCATTTTCCCTTGCAACCTATCACCAATATGATCCGAAACCAATTGTTGTTCCTCGATTTCCTTGTTGCCCCATTGCGGTTTTGTGTTTGGATCAACGGGCAACGTAGCTGCCAATGACATGGTGTGCAGTTCTTTTCCTTTTATCTCGACAAGCGTTTCAGGGGTTGCACCACACCATAATCCGGTTTTGGGATGAAAAAACAAATAACAGAAGGCATTGGGGTAGTTTTTCAGAAGGTGTTCGAAAATCTCATTCGTACTTCTGGACTTTTTCACTTCAATTTTTCTGGAAAGCACCACCTTTTTGAGGGTTCCTTCTTGGATAGCGTCGATACCTTTTTGAATCAACCTTAGGTGTTCTTCCTTGCCCGTGTCAGACAACGTGGTTGTGGATTTCAATTTTTCGGTAGCTGAATGATATGAAGCCGCAACAATTTCATCAGGTTGAATCAGAATGGCGTTGTCCTTAAAATCAAATGGAGCAAAAACGAATCCGCTTTCCTTGAAATCTGCAACGTAATTCAAATCGACATTGGCCTGAAAAATTCCAGTAACCTCAGTTTGCAAAGGCTTCCTGTAGACCGAAAAAGGCAATCCCTTTTCCAGACTGTCTTCGATTTTCCCAAGCAACCAATAAAAGTCCTTATTTTTTGGGGAGGGCAATGGTAGTGAGTTTACAGTTCGAAATCAGGTCGCCATTTCCGTTGGTGATTTTTATTTCCCAAAG